>JAKAJS010000245.1 GCA_021813685.1 Deltaproteobacteria bacterium
GTCGTTAAGCTCCTCTGCGCCGATGGTACTGCGCGGGCAAACTGCGTGGGAGAGTAGGACGCCGTCGCCCCAATCTCAATAAAAAAACCCCCTCGGACCTAAAGGTTCGAGGGGGTTTTTTGCGTTCGGCGCCGTGCGCTCTAGGTCCAATTTGTCCTCTAGGTCCAATTGGTCCTATAAGTCCTACAATAGGTCTTATAGGACCAATAGGTCCTATAATGGGTCCTATTGGTCTTATTGGTCCTATTTACTTGTGAAGCCCGCTATTCGTAATCGTAGAAGCCTTTTCCCACCTTTTTACCCAGCCGGCCTTCCTCAATCAGCTTGTCGACGATTTTGGGATGCTTGTAGCGCGGGTCGTTAAGAGCTGCGGCAAGGGTCTGCATCTTGGCGCGATGGACGTCCAGGCCGATGAGGTCCAAAAGTTCGAAGGGGCCCATCGGGTGGTTGGCGCCGAGTTTCATCGCCTTGTCGATGTCGGCGGGTTCGGCGACACCGGATTCTGCGAGCCAGGTGGCTTCGTTGAGCAACTGACCGAGCACCCGGCTGACGATCCCTGCCGGGGCTTCGTTTTTGCACACTACGGGGTCTTTTCCGAGAAGCTTCGCCATCTCTTCGGCGGCCTTGATGGTCTCGGGGGCGGTCTTTTTGCCCGGCATGATTTCGACGAGCTTCATGATGGTCGGCGGGTTGAAAAAGTGCATCTGGACGACTTTTTCGGGACGCCGGGTGGCCTCGGCGATCTCGCTTATGGGAAGCGAGGTGGTGTTGGTGCAGAAAATGACATCTTTTCCGGCCATCTCATCGAGCTGGGTGAATACTTTCCGTTTGATTTCGATTTGTTCGAGGACGGACTCGATTACGAAATCACACTCCCGGGCCGGGGTGAGATCGCCGGCCAGAGCGATGCGCGAAAGAATGGCGACTCTTTCGGAATCCTCCATCTTGCCCTTTTCCACCCTTTTCTGCAAACCCTTGTCGATGCGTTCTTTGGCCTTTGTGCAAAAATCGAGGCTTATATCGCTCAACACCGCATCAAAACCTTGCTGGGCGCACAGTTGAGCGATTCCCGCCCCCATGTTCCCGGCTCCTACTACCAGAATCTTCTTAACTGCCATCCTTACCTCCTGGGATTAAAGTTCCATGAAGCCACCCCACATTCCCGAAACAGCGCCGGGTTCTCCCCGGGTGAGCATAAGAGGTGAATAGCGGGGTCGCAAGTCTTGAGGATACCGCATTCTCTCCGTGCGTCCAACGATAAATTGATCGGCGGCTCCACGAGAGTGAGGGGCTGTTCGAGCAGAAAGTCATCATCGGTGTCGTGCTTTCTGCCGATTACTCTGTTGTATTCTGTGATTTCTCCATCAACCTTTGCAAGAGTGACCATGCACAGTGAAGCCAAAACGTCCGGGGAACCAGTGAACTGCATCCTGAGAGAACAGGTGCGCCTTGCGTTCGAGCAGGTTCCGACGATGCAGGCAGTCTCCTTTATCGTTTCACTCGTTCTGTGCTATGCGGTGCGAAATCAAGTGTCACCGCGAAAGCTCTCGGTGTGGGGCCTTCTGATACTTGCGGCCGTGACCGGCGGAACGATTCTTTACTATCGATTCGACCGGGTAAAGAAGGAAGGGTTCAACGCCGGAGTCTGGAGAAATATCTACCTCGCGACAATCCTTGTCTCGGGGACAATTTGGGGACTTTCCGCGTTTGTCCTTTTTTCGGATGGATATTCCCCGTTCCTGTCTGCTTTTATCTTTGTGCTGGTCAGTCTTTCGGCGGGTGGCGCCATATCGCATGCTTCGATCAAATTCGGGTCCATCGCCTGGGCGGGGCCTGCGCTACTGCCGTTTGCGCTTCTTTTTTTCCTGCAGGGGACCGAGCCGGGAGTAGTCACATCGTTTCTCATTCTCCTGTTTCTCTACGGACTCTACCGCATTTCGCTCATTCACCAACATTCCATCGCCTCTGGTATTGCCCTGCGGTTTCAAAACCAGGAGCTTGTCGCGGAGCTGGAAAGGCGTGTCGAGTCTCGTACCGGGGACCTTTCGATAGCCAAGGAGCAGTTGGAGGCCGAAATTTGCGAACGACGCAGAATCGAGGAGAAGCTTCGCAGGGAATCGGCTTTCCGCGAGGCGGTAATTCTGAACGCCAAAGAGGGGATGAGCGTGTGGCACCCCATAGAGGAGTATCCCTACATTCGATTCACCGTGTGGAATCGCGCCATGGAAAAGATCACGGGCTACACCATGGAGACAATCAACCGGCTCGGTTGGGCCCAGACCATGCACGACGACCCCGCCATGCAGGCGTTTGCGCTTGAGATCATGGGGGAGGTGCTTGCCAAAGACGAGCTCTCCCGGCTGGAAAGATCGATCAAAAGGGCCGACGGACAGATGCGCGATGTGATCATTTCTTTATCTCCCGTTCGCTCCCCGGGGGAGCAGGCTTATGTAATCGCTTTGTTGTATGACTTTACGGAACTTAAAAGAGCAGAAAACGGACTGCGGCAAAGTGAGGCGCAAATCCGGGGGTTGATGGAAAATATCGGCGTGGGGGTTTTGATCGTCCAGGACGGTTGCATTGTGTATCGAAATGCCGAACAGGCAAACCTGTCGGGAAGTCTGATCTCGGAGTCTGAGCGGTTGGAGGATTTGGCGCAAAATATCCACTCCGATGATCGGCACCTTCTCAAAGCGCTCCTGGCATGTTCCGGGGCCTCCGGGGAAGCTCGTACGGAAGTCGTGCTGCGCTTTCTTTCTCCAGGCCCCGGGAAGTCTTTTGCGACACGATGGGTAAGCTGTCGGTGCGGTGCAATCGAGTATCAGGGCAGGCCCGCCCGCCTTATCCACATGATCGACATAAGCGAACTCAAAAAGCTCGAGCGCCTCATGATGCTGCGGGAAAAAATGGTATCGCTGGGCCATGTGGCGGCCGGAATCGCTCATGAAATCCGAAACCCGCTCTCGGGGATCAACGTCTATCTGGATGCCATCCGGGAGTGCTACCAGGACCCGGAATACAGCGAGGATGTCTTGCGGCTGGTTGAGGAAGCTCAAGGCGCTTCGAACAGGATCGAATCGGTGATCAAACGGGTATTGGATTTTTCTCGCCCGACCGAAGTAAATATGCGGCCTACGAGCATCAACGAAACCATCGGGGACGCGCTCAAGTTGGTATCCGTAACATTGCGGAAGGCCGGAATCGTTTTGGAACTGGATCTCGGGGCCGATCTGCCGCAAATATTCGCCGACAGTCAGCTGCTGGAGCAATTGGTGCTGAACCTGGTCACCAACGCCGCTGAAGTCCTGAAGGGCGTTGCGGATAAGCGCCTGATCCGGATCGCGACAAGGATGGAAAACGGGTATGTTTCGATCCGGGTCGAGGATTCCGGTCCGGGGATCCCGGAGGAGATGCGCGAGGAGGTGTTCGAGCCCTTCTTCACCACCAGGGGGCAGGGGATGGGGATCGGACTCGTGATCTGCAAACGGATCGCAGCCGATCACGGGGGAGAGATCACACTCACCACATCTGCTCTTGGAGGCGCCCGGTTCAACATCATGATTCCGGTCGAAAAAAGGAAAATCCCACGGTGAACCGATTCAGCCTGTTTGTGGTAGACGATGAGGAAAGCATTCGAAAGGGTTTGAGCTTTTCCCTGCAGAAGCTCTACAGGATCAGCGGCTTTCCAACAGCCGAGACCGCACTGCAGGCTCTTGCATCGGAACGGCCAAACCTCATCCTGCTCGATGTCGGCTTGCCCGCAATGACCGGAATCGAGGCGCTGAAGGTCATCAGGAACGCCTACCCCGAAATAATCGTCATCATGGTCACAGCCTTTGAAGACATCCAAACGGTCATTGCCGCCATGAAGCTTGGGGCCTACGATTACGTCGTAAAGCCGATTCAGATGGATGCCTTGAAAAGCACCATTAGCAATGCGCTCCAAACCGTCCGCATGAGAATGGAAATTCAGGCCATGCAGGAGCGCGCGCTTTGCGAGAATCTGCCTTGCTTCATCGCGGAAAGCGATGCCATTCAAGACGTCATGCAGTTGGTCGAACGCGTTGCCAAGAGCCCGGACGCTCCCGTTCTGGTTCTGGGCGAATCGGGGACGGGCAAGGAGCTTATCGCAAGCTCGATTCACTATAAGAGCCCCAATTTTCGGGGCCCCTTCATTGCTCTCAACTGCGCAGCCATTCCCGGGGAACTGCTCGAAAGCGAGCTGTTCGGGTATGAAAAAGGGGCGTTCAGCGGGGCGGCGGCTTCCGGAAAGGAAGGGTTGGTGGAAAAAGCCGCCGGAGGAACGCTTTTCCTCGACGAAGTGGCGGATCTCAGCCCTGAAGCCCAGGCCAAGCTCCTCCGGTTTCTGGAAAGCGGGGAGTACTATCGCCTCGGTTCCACCCGCAAGCGGCAGGTTCGAACACGCGTCGTTTCCGCAACCAATAAGGATCTCGAGGCCCTCATCGAGCAAAACCGCTTCCGGCGGGATCTTTTCTACCGGCTTTCGGTGATAAAAATCGAGGTCCCTTCTCTTACCCGACGCCGCGAGGACATCGTCCCGATCGCCAGCCATTTTCTGGTAGAACTGGGCAGGAAATACGGGAAGCGCTTTAACGAAATCTCCCGTGATGCTAGGGAGGCCCTTACCCGCCATAGCTGGAAGGGAAATGTGCGCGAGTTGCGAAATGTCATCGAACGATGCGTCCTCATCGAAAACGGACCCGAGATCACCCTTTCGGCCCTCGCCGCGCAGGGAATAGGCGTTGCTCCGCCCCTGGCCGAAAAAGACCCGGCAGAGACCGAAGGCTTTCCACCGCTTCCCGAGCAGGGGATAGATTTCGAAGCACTGGAAAAGCACTACATACGAGAAGCGCTCCAGAGGGCCCGGGGCAATGACCGCCAGGCCGCAAGGCTCCTTGGTATGAGCTATTACGCTTTCCGCTACCGAAGAAAGCAGATGAACATCTCCTAGTACTCCGTTTCCCATCCCACTGACACCATCGACAAAAAGTGGCCATTTCGCCACATCTCTTCGGGCCATTTGGCCAACCGTTTGCGTAAACGGCATTGGGCACCAATAGCAACTACTTGTAATTACGGTAAAAGTATTGGATGAGGTGGATGGCATTCCCGATGCAATCCCGAGGAAAACCACACGAAGGTATTCGAGCCGGCAGGCCCGGACGCTCAGGTATTCACAACTCCAGGGAAAGGATTCCAGCATGTTTGGGAACAGGAAGATGGAAACGAAAATAGGGGGTGCCTTGGCAATTATGGTCGTCATGGCCGGCATGATGACTCTTCTGAGTTTCGGCCAGGTACCGGGTGCCGTTCGAACAGCGAGCTTGATACTGGGCGGAGTGGTAATGGTTTGCGGTGTGATTCTTGCCTGGCTCCTTCGTCGCGACCTGGCGGGGAGGATCGGGGAGCTGGTTGAGCAGACGAATAATCTCGCCGCTGCTGTTTTAGAGGGGAACCTTGCTGCACGGGGTAATCTCGAAAGAGTCTGTCCTGAATTTCGAGGTTTTCTGGAGAGGATGAACCAAACCCTGGATGGGGTGATCGGTCCGCTCAAGGTCTATGCCGGGTACATCGACAGGGTGGGCCGGGGC
>JAKAJS010000125.1 GCA_021813685.1 Deltaproteobacteria bacterium
CTTGATGGGAGGCAAGGGGAGGGGCAATGGCTAGCGCCTAAAAGTCACATAAAATCAATGAGTTGCTTAAGTTAATGGCATTGTGTCTGACTAAATTAAGTAACCGACATTATTAGTATTACCAGGATGCAGGCCCCGGTAAGTACCCGGAATCATTAAACTGACATTGCGATTTTACCCCTGTTTTGCGGGCTCTTCCTCTTGCGCCAGTTCAGAAGAGCCGGGGCGGCGGTGGTCGCGCGGGTCGTACAAAGTGAACAGACTGACTTTACGGACGCGGTTCCCGTACGGGCGAGTTTTCTTCAGTCCCCAGCTTGGAAACCATCCAGCCCTAATTTTGATCAGTGCCTGGCGCACCTTCATCATCAACTCGCTCCCAAATTCCTCCCACACATCGTAAACACATTTTTAAATGCATGTCAGGCTCAATAAAGCAAGTCACGCTGCCCTCGTCAAAAACCTCATCTAATTCACAACTCATCTCCACGTCTGCTCTCTCCTTCGGAGATTCAGCTTCGTGGCCCATAGCATCCAGAGGGATATTCCCCTTTTGAAATTCAGAGATCGCCTGTTCGAATTCCTGAGTCTTTGTCATGGCCTTACTCCTGGTTGGGGATCTCTCAAAGCAGGTATTCAAAGTAATGGCATTTTCGTTCCACCAGATGAGGATAATCATTCGCACTTAGGATGACAACTCATTGAAATGTAAGAAGAGTTTATAAGCCATGACGACAGCCGAAAATTCCCCCTCCCGGGTTTAAGGTTCCTTCCTCCCAGGGGTAGCTTTTCCGGGGGCATTTGCTGCAGCCGGGGACGTACCCAATGGGCGGTCAGCGCGGGGTTGTACCCAAATGCCGTTAACTTAAGAAAAGTTCCAGTAATGCCGGCCGCTTACAGTCCCGACGCGGGGGCGTACCGAGCGAACTGCTTGACTTTACGGGCGATCACCGTTTCATGAGGCGTTTTCGAGCCTTAGAACTGCCATTTTGCCATAGAAATTGAAGGCTGAGAGGGGGGCGGAGCGGGTATGCCGAGAGCGAGCAGACTCGTGTGTGGCACATAACCCATCGTTGCCACAAAAAAGAGTTCCGTCCGAGGTCAGATCTCGTTAAAACCTTGCCGGTCAAGGAAAGAGCTGCAACATTCGGCCATTGTGTCCCTTAGAATGCCATTTTCGGCCCTGGAATTGAAGCTCTCGGCATAGATGTTTTGCAAATGGTTGTTTTCGGCCGTCGCCGTTTCGCTATTATAAGTCGGTTCCGAAATGTTGAAAATGAATATGCAAAGCCAACATGTCTGCGTTTTTGGAAATCCCCAAAACGTATCGAGGCTTGCCCGAGTGGCCGCTGTTCAAATGACAAAGATTCGCAACCGCCAGTGAAAACGTAGCGTCTTTGAAACAGGAATTCGCAACGCGCTCGGCGGGAATTCTGCATGGCTATGGCCACTCCCTGGAATCCCTGTTCGCTACCTTGCCGCCCTCGTCCAGTCCTCAACCTTCAGTCCCATGATCCTGTCAAATGCAGCATCATTGGTGACTAAGGTCAGTTGGAGTGCAAGAGCATGGGCGCCAATCATCATGTCGAGGTTCCCCATTGGCTGCCCCTCGCGCTCAAGAGTTGCCCTGAGCAGCCCGTAATGTCGGGCGCAATCCGAGTCCCATGGCAAGACCGTAACGCGAAGCAGAAACTCTTCTATTAGCGAGTTTAACCGTGTGGCCTGTAGAAGCGGCGCGACCCCATACCTCAATTCAGCCTCTGTGACGGCGGAAATGGCAAGATGCGACATGGGGACTCCCCTCAGACGGTGGTCCAAAGCCGCACTGGCGCCTTTGATGATGACGCTCGCAATGTTTGTATCCAACAGGTATCGAGCCTTCATCAAAAAAGCTCACGCTTCTGCGGGACTTCATCACGGCGGTCCGACAGGAACTCATCGGGCGCCCGAACCTCACTTCTGAGTTTATAAAAGCTGTCCCAGGAATCAGGACGAGCAGACAAGATCACATCTCCGGTCTCCGGGTCCCGTCGAATATAGACTTCACTACCTTCGAAGCGGAAATCGGCCGGCAAGCGAACAGCCTGGCTCCGACCATTGAGGAACAACCTGGCGGTTCGTGGCATCGCACCCTCCTCCACAATAATATGTACCATGGTATGGTATAACTCATCGACTTCGAAGGTCCAACGAAATTGGCGCCGGCCCGCCAGGACGGCGGTATATCTGCTGCAAAAATTTTCGCGCTCAAAATTGAGGAAAACGAAAGGTGTAAAACTTGCCGAGGCGGCCGCGCAAACAGCAGACTTAGCGCGCTCGAAGAATAGGGCCGCAGGGGGTAAAACTCGCGTTCATCGGGCACGATTGCACTGGCCCATGACGATCGGTTACGGGTTCGGGGCAATTTCCTCACCGGTGGTGAGAGCTTTTTTATTTCTCCCAGTGTTGAACCTCGATGATGTTGCCTTCGGGATCTGCAACATACTGAAAGGTCAGCGCTCCTGCGCCGGGCACCGTTCGAACCGTGAGAGCACCGACGGGGGAACCGCCGTGGTCGAAGACCGCTTGCGCCGCGGTCGAAACGTCATCGACTGCAAAGGCAATATGCGAAAATCCGGGAGTATTCGGCTTGACCGGCGGGTGATCGGGCATGGCATCGTACTGGAAGAGCTCGAGGGTCGGTCCGTCATCGCCGTAGCCGGGAAGCAGCAGGTGTATTCCCGAAATATGCGACGCGCTGATTCCCGTAGCCTTGTCCAGCCATTCACCGGAAAGGTCCCGTTCCGGCGGAACGGGCCTGCAACCGAACACCTCCCGGTAGAAGGTCGATAACCGCTTCCAGTCTCTGGCGATAAGGTTGGTATGGGCAAATTTCGTTGGCATGATGGGTATACTCTCCAATGGAGGCCGGGGGCGTTCCTCTTCCATTTTTCAAGGCAATTTACGATCGTTCACCAGTGAATTGCCCAATATACACCAAGACAAGTGGTCCATGACGCATCCGTCTTTTGGGGCTCGGTCCCGGCTCATGGAGCTTCAGTCGCCTTGCTATGATTTGCGGCAGCAAAGCCCCGAAAAAATCTTCGCCAGGTCCTGCTCGGTCAGATTCCTGAGCAACAGTTTGTCGTAGTCGGGCTCGGGCATATCGTTTTCGGGGGGGCTCTCGGGTGGTGTTTGCCCGGAGTCCGTTTCCCGCAGCTCCACCACGGTGTTTCTCTTTTTATCGAGGATGGGCTCAAGGCCCGCGTTGTTGCGGATCCAGTGGTCGCACTCGTCGTGGCTTCCGACATAAAGAAAGACGATTCCCCCGTCGAGAAGCACTCCGATGAGCCGGTAGCCGCGCACCAGGTCGAACTTGACGCAGTTTTTGATGCGGGCTTCCCCATACTTTGTGAGTCGTCCCATGAGTTTGGGGGCGCGGGCCCCCTCATTCATGAGCTGTTCGATTATCGACTGGGCGTGTTTGGCCGCAGCCGCTCCGTTGGCGCCTCCCCGGAGCAGCGCCTTCATCTGTTTGGACAGCTTCGCGTCCTGGTATACGAAAAAATTCCCGTCCATCTATTCTTCTCCCGGAACGAACCCGAGGCGCTCCCATTGCGCTTTGGCCTCTTCCTGCGCCCGCGCGATCTCCTCCTCGTCCCATGGTTCGAGAACAAGCGTATCGGCAACGACTTCCCAGATGTATTTAACCTCGAAATCGCAGTCCGGATAGTACTTGGGAATTCTTTTCATGATTTGATCGCGGCAGTTGGAGCAGCCCACGACGACGACATTTGCCCCGCTGTTTTTGATCTGCTGATATTTGTGGCGCGCGTGCCAGGCGGATTCCTTTTCGAAAGGCATCGGCCAGTTGCCCCCTCCGGCTCCGCAGCAGAAATTATTCATGCGGTTTGGTTGGAGTTCTACGAACTGGTCGACGCATTGGTTCAGGATCCATCGGGGTTCGTCGAAATAGCCCTTGCCGAAGTTGCGCTCGAGTTCCCGGCCATGTTTACAGGAGTCGTGCCAGGTGAAGAGCTTGCCCGCATTGCGGCTCTTATCCAGCCTGATCCTGCCGCTCCGGATGATCTCCTGCAGGTAGTCGTAGAGGTAGATATGATTGATCTTGTTGTTGGGGTCCTCCAGCACGCACTCCTTCATGCCCTTGCGGCAGCCGTAGGACCCGCCGCCACAGTCCGGCATGATCATCCGGGCGATGTGGTGCTCTTTCATCATGGCTATCTTTCTTGCGGCCAGCTCTTTGGTGGCTGCCAGGTCGCCGGTAAATAAGCCCCAGTCCACCGCTTCCCAGTTCTTGGAAGGTACGGTCCAGTTCTCCCGGGCGGCGTAGAAAATTTTCCACCACCAGAGCATATCTTCGTTATCGGCAAAGACTTCCTTGGAGTTGGGGAAAAAGAGTATGTCCGCCTTTTCCTTGTCGATGGGAACGTAGAATCCGGGACATTCGGCCTCGGCAAGCTCGGTGCCCATGTCCGACATCAGAAAGAAGTAGTCTTCCTGAGGAATGGCCATATTGTTGCCGGTGGCCAGCACGTTCAAAACCCCCTTGTGGAGGATTCCGGGAACCTTGTCCCGGGCGCGCAAAGCTTTCATCTGTCCCATGATGCCCACGATATCGATCTCCATGGGGCAGGCGTGCACGCACCGGCCGCATCCCGTGCAAAGCCAGGGGAACAGAGAGTCGACCACTTCATCGAGCATCCCGTAGGCCAGCATCCGGATGACCTTGCGGGTGTCCAGACCTTCGAGAACAGGCGTTCCCGTCACCGGGCATCCGTTTGTACACGTGCCGCATGTGAGACACAGATTGAGATTGAATTTATTAAGATATTGCCTGACCGAATCCGAAATGGCCCGGGGATTCAAAATAGCTTCCTGCATTGCAGTATCCTTTTCTGACGGTAAACGGTATCGCCCGGCCATGCGAGTCTTGGTACAACACGCCTTTCCCTGCCCCGAAAATTTTTACCGGGGGAACCGACCCCCGAGGGTGGAGGCGTGGGGTTGTTAAAGCCGGATTTTTCCGATTCATTCACGTGATGGGTTACAAAAAGTAGAAAAGGACGCACCTTTTCCGGCTTTGCTCCATCCGCCTGCCAAGCACGGGCAGGATCAGGGGGCTTCTTCACCCATAGCCGAAAAGTTGCAGCATGAAAGGACTCCTCGCGGGAATTACCAGCGTACGGCAAGAAGAGTAATTGAATAGTTCCTATAAGTCAAATAGAAATTATCTATCGAGTTGCCGACCGAACACTCTTTACAGTCGCGCCCCCGGGCAGGAAGCATATCTTTCTGTTCACTGTTCCCCTCCGCTACCTGGCCATTTCGAGAAAGGCCTCGATTCTCGTGCGGAGCTGTTCGATATCGGAATTGGAATAATCCGTTTCGACGTGGAGAAAGGGCAGGCCGTGGGTGTTTGCGATAAAATCCTCTGTCAGCCGTGATTCGATATTGTAGGTGTGGCAGCACTGCCATGTGAGGTCGACAACCCCGTCGATATGATATTCGCCGATGAGCCGGTGCAGCAGATCCATGCGGCCGGTATTGGGCGACATGCAGGAGCAGGGGATTTGGAGATAGCGGTGGGCGAGGGCCAGAAATGGGTCGGCCTGCTCTTCCTCGACGAGCAGATCGAGATCCTTAACCCCGGTGCAGTTTTCCTGGCAAACGACAGCCCCGCCGCATTCCTCGATGATGCGCAGGACCTTTTCGGAACCGTTGCCGGCCGGGCAGCCGGTAAGCAGGATTCTCGGAGTGTCGGGTTCGAAGGGCGAAAATCCGCTCGCAACAATTTCTTCCATTTCCGTGATCAACCGTTCGAGCAGGTTTATATAGTCATCAGGGTCGACGAAAAAGCTCTTCGTCTCCATGACCGTCATCATGTGCAAACCCGAGATCGGCACCCTGGGCTCGGTCTGGAACCGGGCGATTTTCCTTGTGAGCTTCCTGATTCTGTTGTGAACTCGTATTTGAAACTGAAGATGGTCCCTTTGGATGCTTCTGCCCGTAAATTGTTCCAAAAAGCTTCCAAGCCTCAGGATTTCCTCATGCCAGAATCGCAGTGCGTGCGGTTGTGTGAGAGAGTAGGGCAGGTGCATGAGGTGTAGCGGCTTGATGCGCCCGAGAAATTCGTACATCTTCTTTTTGCCGTCGCAGGTGGTCTCTCCGATCAAAAAATCGCTTGCCGAAAAATAGGGGCACGTATCGGTTGCAGCATAACCGTAGCTGGATTTGATGAGAGGGCACAGGTTGGGGGGAAGGGTGCGCTCGGCGTGCGCGATAGGCTTTTCCTTTTTGCCACAAAGGCCGACGGGGATTGCCCCCGCGGCTCGCACCAGTTCGACGGGGGCAAAGAGGCAGTAGATGCCTGCCACCTTCGCACCCGCATCCTGCAGTTCGCCGACATCGACGAGAAAGCGCTCCCCGGCATTGTGAAACTCTTTAAGACAAAGCGGTTTCACTGTCGCATCTCTGTAAAGCAAGTCGAACGGTCGGGATCGAAGAAGCGGTTCAACACGCTGACCCAAGCCTTCCGTAAAGTGCCGCTCCGATCGCCCCGACCATGTCCGGGTCTTTGGGGACGATGACCGGCTCTCCCAGGGTTTCCTCTAAGAGTTTCACCACGCACGGATTTCGGGCGACCCCGCCGGCGAAAAGGAGCGGGGCCGATACGCCCACACGTCTTAGCATCGCAATGGTGCGCTGCACGATCGCCATGTGCAGTCCCATGGCGATATTTTCCGCACGCTCGCCCCGAGCCATGAGGGAGGTGGCCTCGCTTTCGGCGAACACCGTGCACATGCTGCTGATCTGTATGCGCCGGTCGGAGCGGAGGGCGAACTCTCCGAAGGACTCTATCGGGACCTGGAGGGCTACGGCCATGAATTCGAAAAATTTGCCGGTCCCGGCCGCGCAGCGGTCATTCATTTCAAACTTCATGACCTTGCCGTTTTGCCCTAGAGAGATCACCTTGGTGTCCTGGCCGCCGATATCGAGCACCGTTTGCGCCTCCGGATAGAGAAACCGCGCGCCAAGCGCGTAGGCCTGGATTTCGGTGATGGTCGAAACCTGTTTCTCTCCGAAAGATTCTGCGAAAAGCTTTCGACCGTAGCCGGTCGCGGTTATCGGCTCGCCGTTCATCCCCTCCATCAGCTTGCGGCACTGGCCCATCGGGTCGAAGGTGGTCGGCGCCTTCACCCTGTGCAGGGGACCGCTTCCATCCAGAACCACCAGCTCTATGGAGCGCGAACCGATATCGATGCCGGCGAAGGTTTCGTAAGAGTTAAGAGATCGCCCCATGGCCGTCTTTCCTTTAGCGCGTCATTTCCACGAAGGCTTCGACGCGGGTCTTCAGTTGTTCGACATCCTCCATGCTGTAGTCGGTTTCGATCGAAAGCATGGGGATGCCCGCCTTGTTAAGCGCCTTTTCCACCTTGTAGGCTTCCATCAGGTAGGGCTGGCAGAAGGAAAGCCCGTAGTGGATCACTCCTTTTACGTTAAGACCGCGCGCCATCTCGACGATGTTTTCCAGCCGTTCGGTGTTGGGGGTGAAACAGGCGCAATCAATTTTCATGTAGCGGTCGGCCAGGGCCTCGAGCATCTCATCGACCGTTCCTCCCGCTTCCTCCGTGAGATCCCGCGTGTTGCGCGTCCCTATGCACGATTCTTCGCCAACGATTATGGCTCCGGAAGATTCGACAATGTAGGGCAGTTTCCAGTTGGGTACCGCCATGGGGCATCCGGAGAGCATCAGCCGCACCGTCCCCTCGGGCGCTACTCCCGTGCCGCTCTTTACCCGTTCTTCCAGTTCGTTGCAAAGCTCCCCGATCTTGGTCGTGAACCGAACGGGGTCGTCGTAGAAAGAGATCTGATTGATCAGGAGGGCGTCTCTTCCTGAAATCGGGGAGGGCACCGCCGCCCGCAGCCTGTTTAGACGTTGGAGCACCCTGCGGCGCTCGTTTACGAGGTGAATCGCATCCTTTAGCCCTGCGGCCGTAATCTTGTTTCCCGTGATCTCCTCGACCTTCTCCTTGTAGCGCAGCACTTCGCTTTTCCACAGCGCCCGGTCGGATGCGGTTTTCATCTGCGGCACTTCCATCACGTAGAGCGGCGCATAGTCGGCAAAAATCTCGTAGGCCTTCTTTTTGCCGTCGCAGGTGGTTTCCCCCACGATCAGATCGCACGATTCGATGTAGGGGCAGAGTCTTGCGAGCTTAAAGCCCACAAAGGATTTGATGAGGGCGCACGTGTTTCGCGGAAGCACTTTCTCCGCTTCCGTTTTTCCGATTTCCGCTCCCGCACACAACCCCACCTGGATGCCCCCGGCCGCCAACACAAGCTCTTCGGGCACAAACACGCAGAAAGTGCCGATTACTTTCCTTCCCGACGCCTTGGCGTCCTGGAGCTCCTTGATTCTTAGCCCGTGGACTTCGCTCAGTACGAAATCCATATATTCCATACCCTTTAACCGGCCCTGCTGGCTCATGTAGATATCGCCGTAAAACTGACCGAGCACTCCCAGAAGCCCCTCATGGGCTTCCAGGTCCAGATTGAGCTTTTCCCACATCGCGTCATAGGCATTGGACATAAATTAGTCTCCAAGGTTGGGATGGTGAAAATCCCCAATACTATAAATTGAAGATGCCTATATCGCAAATAGGTAATTACGATCGATTGCGGCCAAACCATAGGTGGAGGTGAACTCTGGAAGCGATTTGCTCTCGGGTGTTACGGGTGTCCGTGGGACTCCGTCGGCGGCCCCGAGCGAAAGAGGAACCGGTCCAGGCAATGTTTTATGGGGAAAAGCGCCAGAATGTAGAAAGTGGCCAGAAACATCACGGTAAACTGGATATAGGCGCCGAGAGGATCGGGGAGCGATTTTTGATAACGCCACATCTCCCAGAGGAAAGCGGCGCCGAGACTCCAGAGAAGCAATGCTGTACAACAGCAGTAAAACTCCTGTCTGTTTTTCATGGCTCACTCCCCGGTAAGAGAGAACTTTTCCTGGAAGATATTCATTGAGGAGTGGATTTCAATACTCTCCGGGGATTGTCTTCGGGCCGGGGAGTGCGAGTCGGATTTCCCGGGTGGAACTTGGAAACAACAGTGCTTATAGTAATCCGTTGACAGCTTTCGGGAAATTGAGCCAAGGAAATTGAAAAGGGGGGAAATATGGCTGAGAAAAGACCTGAACAACAGCAGCGTTCTTTTTGGGGCGAGGAAGTCGAACAAAGCCTGCGGGCCGCCTTCGATGCGCTACCTCACGAGGTCCCCGTGATGCTCTTTACGGAAAAGGGGCGAAACGATGTTCTCAACACCGCGGCGCAGGACCTGCTGAGAAGCTTTAGTAAAATATCGAGTAAGATCGTGTTGCGCGAGTTCGATTTGAACGGGGAGGAGGCAAGGAAGAGGAATGTCACGAGCGCCCCGACGCTTGTTTTCGACCCGGATCGCTATTCGATACGATATCTGGGGGTGCCCTACGGCGAGGAGGGCCGGACCCTGGTCGGAATGCTTCTTCTTGTCGGTTTTCGTACGGGCAATATGAACGAGCAGTCGATCAAGGTTCTGGAAAGGATGGCATCGAGAAGGGAGATCAAGGTCTTTGTCAGTCCGACGTGTCCCTATTGTCCCGAGCAGGCGATCAATGCGGTAAAGGCAGCCATAGAGAGGCCTGAGAAGGTATCGGTGGAAATCATCGACATTCAGTCAAACCAGGAAATGGCCAATCGATACCAGGCCTTCAGCGTGCCGCAGACCTTTGCAAACGAGGTGTTGATCGCCTACGGGGCGCAGGCGGAGGAATTGTTTGCCCTGTCGCTGGAAAAGCTCGAACAGCAGACCGTGTTCATTCCGGAAACCGACGCGGAACTTGTCGAAACCGATGTCGTCGTCGTCGGGGGAGGCCCGGCGGGGCTCGCTGCGGGCATTTACACGGTGCGAAGCGGGCTGAGGACTGCCGTGATCGAGCGCGGCGCCCTCGGGGGGCAGGTGGCCACAACCCCGGTTGTGGAAAACTACCCCGGGTTCAACAGGGTGCCGGGCAAAACGCTGGTCGATATTCTGGTAAGCCATGCCCTGGAGTACGTGCAGATTTTCCAGGGAGAAGAAGTGGTCGACATAAAGACCGGCCCGCGCATAGAGGTGCGCACGGGCAGGAGAAAATTTACGGCCAAAGCGCTCATCCTCGCAACCGGCGCCAATTACAAACGGCTGGGGGTTCCCGGCGAGATGAATTTCATGGGGCGGGGCGTAAGCTACTGTGCCACCTGTGACGGCCCGTTGTTCAAAAACAGGAAAGTGATCGTGGTTGGCGGGGGCAATAGCGCTGTCACCGAGGCGCTCCATCTTCACAATATAGGCGTGCAAACCGTGCTGGTGCACAGGCGCAATGCGCTGAGAGCCCAGGAACACCTGGCCAAAAATATCTTTTCGAATAACATCGAGGTCTTGTGGGATACCGAGGTTCTCGAAATCAAGGGCAAGGAAAAGGTCTCAGAGGTCGTATTGCGAAACAAAAGGACCGGCGAGGTCTACCCGTTCCCGGTGCAGGGGGTCTTTGTGGCTATCGGTTATGAGCCTTCGGTCGATCTTGCGAGGAGCCTGGGCGTCGAACTCACCCCTGATGGGTTCATCGGCCATGATTCCCACCATAGAACCAATGTTGCGGGAGTATACTCGGCCGGGGATGTCGAAGGGGGCTACAAGCAGATCGTCACCGCCATGGGGCAGGGGACCGAAGCAGCGCTTTCCGTCTTCGAAGATCTCACCCATCCCTACTGGACCTCCGAGCCGGAAAAGCAGGCCGGAGTAGCCAGAGTATGAAGAAGTGATCAGTGATAAGTGAGCAGTGAACAGGAAGAACCTGTTGACAGCGAACGGTGAGCAGACTTTTTCTGTTCACCGTTCACTCCTCACTGTTCACTGTTTTCGCCCGGCTTCCCGCCTTTGCGAGGGGGGAGGTCCTCGAATTCTATCAGTTCCCCGGTCACTGTGAAGATTACCCGTTCGCAGATGTTGACGACGCGGTCGGCCGAGCGCTCCAGGTTGTGAGCGACCCACATGAGGTGGCTCGCGCCATCGATGTTTCTCGGGTCGGACAAAACGTAGGTCATGAGCTCCCGGTATACCTGGTCATAGAGGTCGTCTATCTTCTGGTCTTCCTCGGGTATGGAATAGGCGGCCTCGATGTTTCTGTCCACAAAACACAGAAGTGCCCGGTGAAGCATGTCGGAGGCGAGCGCCGCCATTCTCGGAATGTCGACCAGCGGCTTTATCAGGGGTGTTGCGCCGATTTCGAGCACAATCTTTGCGATTCCCTTGGAATAATCGGCTATCCGTTCCAGTTCGCCGGCGACTTCCAGTATCGCCGCAAGGGTCCTGAGGTCTTTGGCCATGGGCTGCTGCCGGGCGATCAGGCCCAAAGACTCCGATTCGATTTGATAGCGTCTGCGGTTGATCTCCGAATCGGCCTTGATCAGGCGTCTGGCGTCCTCGATGCGCTGCTGACTCAAAATCTCGACGGCGTCGGTTATGGTGTGTTCGACCATTACCCCGAGATCGACGAGTTCGTCCTGCAGCCTGTCCAGCTCTTTTTCCAACGGAGTTTTTGCCATGTAATGCCCCTTTTCGCCAGGTGAAAACCTATCCACACAGGCTGCATCTTCGCCTGCGAACCTGTCGTCATCAGAACCCGAAAGTTCATTGTACAGTCAGAGCGGCTGCAATTTCAAGCCGGCCGTCGGCGTCGGGGAAAAAGTATCTTCATTACTGCGCATCGGAAAAGCTGTCAACCACATGCTTTTTCCGAACCAGGCGGGATGGAGGGGGGCGACGCACTGCTGCTCACGAGTGCCGCTGAATGGAAAACCCCCGAACCCGTTGCCGGGCCGGGGGCTGGTGGAAATCGAAACAACCTGGCCGAAGGGGTCGCCAAGCGAGCCTTGCTGCGCGCAAATTCCGCTTGTGCCCCTTCCGCCTGCGGTTTTTCTAGTACATCCCTGCTCCGGGCGGCATGCCTCCCATGGCGGGGCCGCCTTTGTCTTCCTTGGGCACATCGGCGATCATGCATTCGGTGGTCAGCATGAGAGCCGAGACGCTGGCTGCGTTGAGCAGGGCCGAGCGGGTGACCTTGGTCGGGTCGATGACGCCCGCAGCGATCAGGTCTTCGTATTGACCCGAGTCTGCGTTGAAACCATAGGCGCCCGACTGCTCCTTGAGTTTCTGAACCACTACCGAACCCTCTTCGCCTGCGTTGTTGGCGATCTGGCGGGCGGGTTCCTCCAAAGAGCGCTGGATGATTCTCAGGCCAAGCTGCTCGTCGCCGGTAAGCTTCACGTTTGCGAGCGAGGGCAGGCAGCGCAGGTAGGCAACCCCGCCGCCGGGTACGATGCCTTCTTCCACTGCCGCACGGGTGGCGTTGAGAGCATCTTCCACTCTGGCCTTTTTCTCTTTCATCTCGGTTTCAGTCGCTGCACCCACACTGATTACGGCAACACCGCCAACAAGCTTCGCCAGTCTTTCCTGGAGCTTTTCGCGGTCATAGTCGCTGGTGGTTTCCTCGATCTGGGTGCGGATCTGACGAACGCGGCCCTCGAGCGCCTTGCGGTCCCCGGCTCCGTCGACGATCGTGGTGTTGTCCTTGTCGATGCGGATCGTTTTCGCCCTGCCAAGATCGTTCAGGGTAACGTTTTCAAGCCGGATGCCTTTTTCTTCGCTGATCACCTGGGCGCCGGTGAGGATCGCGATATCTTCGAGCATCGCCTTGCGCCTGTCGCCAAAGCCGGGGGCCTTTACCGCGCAAACCTGCAGGGTTCCGCGCAGTTTGTTCACCACCAGGGTGGCAAGGGCTTCGCCCTCGACGTCTTCGGAGATGATCAGAAGCGGCTTGCCCATCTTGGCGATCTGTTCGAGAACGGGCAGAAGGTCCTTCATGCCGCTTATCTTCTTCTCGTTCACCAGAATCATGGGCTCGTTGAGCAGTACTTCCATCTTCTCCGGGTCGGTCACAAAATAGGGGGAGATATAGCCGCGGTCGAACTGCATGCCTTCGACCACTTCCAGCGTGGTCTCCATCGACTTGGCTTCCTCGACCGTGATGACGCCCTCTTTGCCCACCTTGTTCATCGCCTCGGCGATGATGTTGCCGATCGTCGAATCGTTGTTGGCCGAAATGGTGCCGACCTGGGCGATTTCTTTCTGGTCCTTGATGGGTTTGCTGGTCTTCTTGAGTTCTTCGACCACTACCTGCACGGCCTTTTCGATCCCGCGCTTGATCGCCATGGGATTGTGGCCTGCGGTCACAAGCTTTGAGCCTTCAAAGTAGATCGACTGGGCAAGAATCGTCGCCGTGGTCGTTCCGTCTCCGGCTACATCGCTCGTCTTGCTCGCGACTTCCTTTACCATCTGCGCGCCCATGTTTTCGAACTTGTCTTCGAGCTCGATTTCCTTTGCCACGGTCACGCCGTCTTTGGTCACCGTCGGGCCGCCGAAGCTTTTTTCAATCACCACGTTGCGCCCCTTGGGGCCAAGGGTGACTTTTACCGCATCGGCCAGCGTATTGACGCCGTTCAGCAGCAACTCGCGCGCCTTGGTATCATATGTCAACTGCTTCGCCATTACTTTATTCCTCCTGGTATGTTCTCAAGATTCGATAGAGTTACTCGATGATCGCCACAATGTCGTCTTCGCGCATGATGAGCACTTCCTGGCCTTCGATGGTGATCTCGGTGCCTGCGTATTTGCCGAAAAGAACGCGATCGCCCTTTTTGACGTCAAGCGCTCTTTTGGAGCCGTCTTCCATCATCTTGCCGTTGCCCGCCGCGATCACTTCCCCCTGGATGGGCTTTTCTTTGGCCGTATCCGGGATGATGATGCCGCCTGCGGTTTTGTGTTCTTCCTCCATGCGTTTGACCACGACGCGATCGTTTAACGGTCTGAGGTTCATAGCAACTCCTTTCGGTGTGGATCGAATAGAATTGGGCAAAGCGGGACACGAAGGCTTGCCCGTTATGTTAGCACTCAGTCTTGATGAGTGCTTTTAATCATCGCCGGTTCATTTGGCAAGCGAAAAAGAAACACTTGGCGGGAAAAAAAGTGAAAAGATCGTTCCGGTTCCTGAGGGTGCCCGCGCAACTTCTACTTTCCCGGCGGCTTGTTCCACCAGATGGTAGACGATGCTGAGCCCCAGGCCCGTTCCGTTTGTTTTCGTGGTGAAGAAGGGATCGAAGATTTGTTTGAGCGCCGAATCGGGGATTCCGCATCCCGTGTCGGTGATGTCTATTCTAACAGGCCTGTCCGGATTTTCGCGCGTTTTCTCGACTCGAACCGAAATCGAAAGCTCTCCGCCCTCGGGCATGGCTTCGAGTGCGTTTACCAGCAGGTTCCAAAGGACCCGGTGCAGGTGGAGCGGGTCCATCGTAATACGGGGGGTAGAGTGGAAATTGGTTCGGATCGTGTGGTGAGCTCCGGCGCTTTTGTCGGCCCGTACAATAGAGGCGATCTCCTCGATTACGGGACACACCGCGACCTCTTCGACCCGTGCCGACTGAGGCGAGCCTTTGGCCAGCCAGAGAAATTCGGTGACGAGCTTGTTTACGCGTTCGATTTCCCGGTGCACGATTCCCAGGAGTCTATCGTGGAGCGCGTTCGCAGCCGTTTCGTTTCGCAGCATTTGCACGGCACCGCTCATCGCCGCCAGGGGGTTTTTGATCTCGTGGGCTATTTCGGCGGCGAGTTTACCTGCCAGCACCAGGTGTTCGCTTCTCTGGATGTGCTCCTCGACCGCTTTTAGCCGGGTAAGATCGGTAAAGACGACGAGCCGGCCGGAGGCGGCGCCTTTCTCGGTACGCAAGGCCGAAACCGAATAGCCGAGCAAAAGGGTTTTTCCTTCCGGATGGCGGTAGGAAGTTTCGTTGCGGGGCGGACGCGTCGGGTCGATTTTCCCCTTGCTGTTTAGGGCCGCCGGGAGGTTAAGGTCTGGAAATATCTTTTCCATGGGCCGCCCGGCCATCTCGGAGGGCTTGATTCCCAGGATCTTCCGTGCGGCGTTGTTGGAAAAAATGACGCGCCCTTCCAGGTCTGCAGCGAGAAGACCGCTCGGGATGCTGCGGACGATGTTGGTGTGAAAGGCTGCGAGGGTCCTCAGGTCCTTTTCGCTTTTCCGAACGCGCAGCGTCGATTTTTGGAGTTCGCTTGCGAGGTATCCGGCAAGAAGGCCTGCGAGGAAAAACCCTGCGATGTTGATGAGGATTTTGAAAAAATAGGTTCCGCTGTCGTGCGTGGTTGTGCCTCCGGAGGCGAGCGTGAGCGGGGATATCCAACCGAAGTATTGGAGATCGAGAAGAAGCCCGTAGACCAGGGAGCAGGCCGAAGCGGCAAAGAGACTCGCGCGGTGGTCCAGGAGCAGGGCCGAGCTCAGGATCACGAGCATGTAGAGCGAGGAAAAGCCCGACTCGATGCCTCCCGTCATATAGACCAGTACGGTGACCGCCCAAAGATCGAAGAGAAGCTGGAGAAGGGCGAACCGCCCCAGCCTTTGCACGTGCCCGAGGCTCAGTGCCCCGAAAATGGTGAACAGAAATAGTATGCAGGAAAAAATATACAGGGGGTAGAAGGGCGCGCGCAGGAGGTCGGGAACGTTTCTGACCTGTACGGCAATGGTTGCGACCAGGAAAAAGACGGCGAGGAACAACCGATACAGGAGGAGTTTTTTGAGCTTCCCCCTGAGTCGGTCCGCATCGGTGTCAGTTTCGTGACCGGTTGGCAAAGCGACCATTTGGAGTTCTACTTCGCAACAACGTCGGCCAGCTGAAAGATCGGCAGGTACATGGCCACCAGCAGAAAGCCTATGGTCACGCCGAGGAATAGAATGAGCAAGGGCTCGAGCATGGATGTCAAGGAGCCGACGGCCGTATCGACTTCTTCGTCATAGAAATCGGCGATTTTGCCCAGCATGTTGTCGAGCGCTCCCGTGGCTTCCCCTACGGCGATCATCTGGGTCACCATCGGGGGGAAAACCTTTGTTTCTTCGAGCGGTTCGGCAACCGGGCGTCCTTCGGAAATCGAGGTGCGGGCGGCTCGGATGGCTTTTTCGACAACGGTGTTGCCCGCCGTTGAGGCCACGACCTCCAAACCGTCCAAAATCGGCACGCCGCTCGAAAGCATCGTTCCAAGGGTCCGCGTAAAGCGCGCCACGGCTATCTTTCGAAGCAGAATGCCGAAGACGGGCGAGCGCAGGTACATCCGGTCATAGAGATCCCGCCCCCGGGGGGTTTTGCCAAACCGGCGAAGCCCGATTACTACCAGGACAAGACCAAGGATGATCCAATGGATGTAGCTCTTCACGAAGTCGCTCAAGTTCATTACCAATAGCGTCATTGCAGGCAGCTTCACCCCGGCGTCCGTAAAGAGCTTGGTAAAGACCGGGATGACGAAGATCAGGATGACCGCTACGACGATTACCGCAATCGAGACCACGATCGCCGGGTAGGTGAGGGCGCTTTTGACCTTCTTTTTCAACTTCGCCATCTTTTCGATGTACGCGGCGAGCCGGTTTAGAATCACGTCCAGTATGCCACCGACTTCCCCTGCGGCCACCAGATTGTGAAACAGGTTGTCAAAGACTTTGGGGTGGGCTTTGATGGCGTCGGACAGAGTCGAACCTTCCTCGACGCTCTTTTTGATCTGTCGAATAACCCTTTTGAAATTCGCGTTCTCCTGTTGTTCCTGGAGAATCTCGAGGCACTGCACCAGAGGCAGCCCCGCATCGATCATGGTCGCAAACTGCCGGACGAATATGACTTTGTCCTTGTCCTTCACCTTTCCCGCCAGGGCCGGCAGGTAGTCCTCAATGGCCTTGGGCTTCACTTTCACGTTCTTGATGGTTATCCCCTTGCGGATAACCATCTGGCGGGCCAGGGGGAGATTATCGGCCTCGATTTCCCCCTTTTGACTCTTGCCCGAGCGATCTTTGCCTGTCCATAAATAAATCGCCATTCCTGCTCTCCTGTCGCGGTTGTAAAAGTCGTGAAGAGTACCGGCAGGAATTCATGCAATTTACAGTCCAAAAAGGACCGAGGGCTATGGAAAAGATGTGCGGCGAAGAGTGACTATCTTCAAAAAACTCAGTCTTTTGTCGAGGATCGTATCACTTCCTCGATGGAGGTTACGCCCAGTTTTAACTTGTTGATGCCGGCGCGTCTCAGGGTGGTCATGCCCAGGCGTATGGATTCCTTTTTGATTTCCGCAGCAGAGGCTCCCATGAGCACGAGTTCACGGATCTGATCATACATCGGCATGATCTCGTAGAGGGCGATGCGCCCCCGGTATCCGGTGTCGTTACAGGCGGGGCATCCTTTGCCGCGATAGCATTTAAAGGTGCCCAGTTCCTCATCGAGGACCCCCAGGTCGAGCAAGGTTTCCGCGGGTACATCTTCAACGGTCTTGCATTCCGGGCAGATCTTGCGAACGAGTCTTTGGGCGAGCACGAGGTTGACGGCCGAGGAGACGAGAAACGCCTCCACGCCCATGTTGAGCAATCGGTTGATCGTGCTCGGGGCGTCGTTGGTGTGCAGCGTGCTTAGCACCAGGTGGCCGGTGAGGGCCGCTTTTACGGCAATTTCAGCGGTTTCGAAGTCCCGTATTTCTCCCACCATGATGATGTCGGGGTCCTGGCGCAGAAACGAGCGCAGGGCTGCGGCAAAGGTAAGGCCGATCGCCTCGTGCATCTGGACCTGGTTTATGCCCACAAGATTGTATTCCACGGGGTCTTCGGCCGTCGAAATATTATGACTGGTCTTGTTGAGATCGGAGAGTGCGCTGTAGAGAGTCGTGGTCTTTCCGCTGCCGGTCGGACCGGTGACCAGCACCATGCCGAACGGCAAATAGATGGAGTCGCGGAAATTTTTGTACTGAAGCTCTTCGAAGCCCAGCTTTGTCATATCGAGTTGGAGGCCGGATTTGTCGAGCAGGCGCAAGACAATCTTTTCGCCGAAAAGCGTCGGGAGTATCGAGACCCGGAAATCCATTTCGCTTCCCTTGGCCTTGAGTCGAATGCGCCCGTCCTGAGGCAGCCTTCTTTCGGCAATATCGAGGCGTGCCATGATTTTGATGCGGGAAATGAGGGCGTTTTTCAGGTGGATGGGGGGACGCATCACCTCGTAGAGCACGCCGTCAATGCGCAGGCGCACGCGCATCGTCTTCTCATAGGGCTCAAGATGAATGTCGCTTGCCTGTTTTCGGATGGCCTCCATGAGGATGAGATTGACCAGTTTTACAACGGGGGCCTGCTCGGCCGCATTTTCGAGCGACGAGAGGTCCACCTCGTCGGAGGTCTGCACGAGATCGACATCGACTTCTTCTTTAAGCATTCCCAGGACGTCATCGATGGAGTCGTCTACCGTAAGGTAGGAGCCGATCACCTGCTTTATGACCGAATCGGCCGCGACATGGACCTGGACATTTTTGCGGGTGAGAAAGCGGATGTCGTCAATGATGAAAAGGTTGCCGGGGTCCGCCATGGCCACATGGAGGGTATGGCCCATGACGCCGAAGGGGACCGCCTGATATTTGTGCATGATTTCCAGGGGAATGAGACCGACGATTTCTTTGCGGATATTGAGCTTGGCCAGACTCACCTGGGGGCAGCTGAACTGCCTGGCTATGAATTCGCAAAGAATCTCCTCGTCGATTACGCCCTGCTTTACGAGCGCTGCGCCAAGCCTGTCTCCGCTATGGCGCTGCTCTTCGAGCGCACGGTTTAGCTGTTCGATGGTGACCAGACCCTCCTGGACCAGCAATTCGCCTATCTTTTTGGCCACAGCTCCCAATCCTTCCCAAAACAGTCTTCCGGCCGCCACGCGGGGCTTTTCTGCAACCTCGTGAGGCATCCAATCTTAAGATCGAACCATATAGTTCAATATTCGAGCAAAATCGAATAAAAGTTGACAAAAAAATCTTGACAGCCATTGATTCCCGGTTATTATTCGCAACGTTTTCTCCCCGGAGAAAAGAAATGATACCAGAACAGGGGGTGGTTGTCATGGTTTGCTCAACAGTGAAGGCGGGAACCGAATGCGCCTTCATGGCAAAGGAAGGATGCGGCTACAGCGGAGGTACCTGCCTGCCGGTCGTCGAACAGTGCGAAGGGTGCCAGCGCGCCGCTGAATTTCCCACCGGGAAGTTTTGTTCCAGCTATCCGAATCCTGCCATCAAATGGAAAGCCGGCAATTGCAATTTCGCAACGCATACCAAGCTGGAAGTGCAGGACAAGCAGAAGATCAATCCTCTCAAAGCTTCGAAGAGAAATAACAAAAAGAAGTAGTTTCCTCGCCGGTTCGTGAGAGTGGCCTTCGGCATGGCCTGTGTTCAGGAGGTTCGCTCTCGCCTACCTCTGGCGGTTCCTTTCGGTCCGGGGTGCGACTTTGTAATTCCTCTCCGCTCACCGATGATTTTCTTGACTTCCCGGGCGTCCATTCGTTATGAAAAGGGAAAGTAAAAGGTAAAGAGCAGAAGGTAGGGTGTCTTCACTTTCGCTTTTTACTTTTTACTTTTTACTTTCTACCCTCACTTTTTACTTTTTACTTGTTTCAGGGGTGCAGCAGTGGAACAAACTTTGATTCTGACCGGGGCACAGGCCGCAGCAGAAGCGGCCAGGCTGAGCCGCGTTCAGGTGGTAGCCGCCTATCCGATCACGCCCCAGTCCAAAATTCCGGAGACACTGTCCGGCTATGTGGAGCGGGGGGATCTCAAGGCCGAATTCGTGCGCGTCGAAAGCGAGCATTCGGCGATGGGGGTGTGCATCGCCGCATCCATCGCCGGCGCCAGGGCTTTTACGGCCACATCCGCCAACGGTTTGGCCTATATGCATGAACAGCTTCACTGGGCTGCCGGTGCGCGCGTTCCCATCGTCATGCCGGTGGCAAACCGGGGGGTGGGGGCGCCCTGGACGATCCTCAACGATTGCCAGGACACCATATCGCAGCGCGACACCGGTTGGATGCAGCTCTACTGCATGAATAACCAGGAGGTGCTCGATCTGGTCCTCGTTGCCTTCAAGGCGGCCGAAAAACTTCTCATTCCCTGCATGGTGTGCTTCGACGGCTTTTTGCTCTCCCATACCTATATGCCGGTGGTCATGCCCGACGGGCAGAAAGTGGATTCCTTCCTGCCTTCCTATGTGCCGTTTCACACCCTGGATCCCGAAAATCCCGTGAACATCAATCCGGTGATCGTAAGTTCCCCTCTTCCCGACCCGGACGGTGTGCTTTCGCCGGGCTATATGGGAATTCGCTTCCGGCTGCAGCGAAGCCTCGAGGAGGCCCTGCCGGTGATACGGGAAACCGGGCGCGAGTTTGGCGAACTTTTCGGCCGCTCCTACGAAGACCCGCTTTTCCGCTATCGGACCGAGGATGCCGATTTTGTCTTCGTCGCCATGGGCTCGGTTGTCGGTGAGGCTTCGGAGGCGGTCGACGCCTTGAGGCAGGAAGGCGTCAAGGCCGGAGTTGTGGGCGTTCGGGTCTACCGGCCCTTCCCTGCGGCCGCGCTGTGCGAGGCGCTCATGGGAAGGCGTGCGGTGGCCGTGCTCGAAAAAGCCATCAGCTATGGGTACGAAGGCGCTTTGATGTCGGAACTCAAGGCCGCCCTGTATGGAAAAAGCGGCCCGGCCCCGGTGCTGTCCAATTATATAGTGAGTTTGGGCGGAAAGGATGTGGCCGCCCCCGACCTGATCGAAGCGGCCAGGAAGAGCATTCTGGCGGCCCAAAACGGCTGCCCTCCCGACAGGGCGCAGTGGATCGGATTTCCCTCGTAGGTTGGGATGAGCGAAGCGAATCCCAACAAGAGGCGCAGATGTAGGTTGGGCTGGGCGAAGCGAATCCCAACAAAAAACCTCCATAACAGACGAAGGGTAAAGGTAGTCAATGTCTGGGCAAACTGCAATTCTCGAGTATCCCGAGCAGGAATATATCCTTCCGGGCAACCGGCTTTGTGCCGGCTGCGGGGTTACCATAGCATACCGGTTCATCTTGAAGGCGCTGGGAAAAAAGACCGTGGTTGTCGTACCGGCCTCCTGCCTGACCATCCTGCACGGCATATACCCCAAAACACCTGTCATGGCGACGACCGTGAACACCGTTTTTGCGGGCACCGCCTCGGCCGCTTCGGGCCTATCCGCCGCGCTGCGGGCCACCGGGCGCGAAGACTGGACCGTTTTGGCCATGGCGGGAGACGGCGGGACCTTCGATATGGGCATCCAGGCCCTTAGCGGCGCGGCCGAACGAGGCGAAAACTTCATCTATGTCTGCTACGATAACGAAGCTTACATGAACACGGGGACCCAGCGCTCGAGCGCGACTCCGCCCGGGGCGATCACCACGACCACGCCGATCGTGCCCAAGGAGCAGCCCAAAAAAGATTTCATGAAGATCATGGATGCGCACTCGATGCCCTATATGGCCTCCATTTCGTGCGCCTATCCGGCCGATGTCTATAAAAAGTTCCTCAAGGCAAGGGAGATCCGGGGTACCCGGTTTTTCCACCTCTCGGCTCCCTGTCCCACGGGCTGGGCCTATCCGACCAGGGATACGGTCAAAATCGGCCGTATGATGGTCGAGACCTGCATATTTCCGCTCTACGAGGTCGAAGAGGGGCGTGTGATCCTTTCGGGCAAAAGCCTCAGTATCGCCAAAAGCGGAGGCAAAAAGCCGATCGACGAGTATATCGCCCTCCAGGGCAGATTTGGTAAAATCACGGCCGAACAGGTGTCTCGATATCAACGGCAGGTGGATGAACGTTGGGAAGCTCTGCTTGCCCGGGCAGGGTTTTGAAGTCTGCCCGGCGTCTCCAAACTGGCCCTGTTTCCAAAATAGTGGTGCGCAGCCCCAACTGGATCGGGGATGCGGTCATGAGCACCCCGGCACTGGGAGCCATCAGGGCCGCTTTCCCCGCATCTGAGATAGTCCTGGCGGCCAACCCGGCTGTCTGCGAGCTGATGCGCTCCCACCCGTTTTGCGATCGTGTCATCGTGTTTGACAAAAAAGGTCCCCACCGGGGGGCAACAGGCCTGTTCCGGTTCAGCCGGAGTCTTGCCGCAGAGCGGTTCGATCTTGCGATTCTTCTCCAAAACGCTATCGAGGCGGCGATGCTTACGGCCCTTGCCGGGATCAAAAAAAGGGCCGGCTACAGCACCGACGGACGCGGATTTCTTCTTACCCATCCGGTTGCAGTCTCGCAGAAAGCCCGTGGACTTCATCACACGCACTATTACCTGGAAATGCTCGCCGGGTTGGGGATTGCTCCCGCCGGGGATTCGCCCTGCCTGCGGTGTACGCAAGAAGAAATGGCCCGGGCGGCAAATGTTTTGGGCAAGGGGAGGTGGGCGGCGATAAATCCCGGCGCTGCGTACGGCTCCGCGAAAAGATGGTACCCGGAAAGATTTGCCCGGGTGGCCGAGGCTCTCACCTCCGATTTCGGATATAGAGTGCTTCTCGTGGGCGGGCCGGGGGAGAGGGCCATCGGTTCTGAAATCTCCTCCGGGATACGTTCGGAGGCTCTGAACCTGATCGGCGGGACTTCCATCCGGGAGCTCATGGCTCTGCTTGCCTCGGTAGATCTGGTCGTAACCAACGATTCGGGACCCATGCACGTGGCGGCGGCCTTCGAGCGCCCCGTAGTGGCCCTTTTCGGCCCCACCGACCACCGTATCACCTCGCCGGTGTGCTCCAGGATGTCCCTGGTGCGAAAAGAAACCGAGTGCGCGCCCTGCCTCAAAAGAGAATGCCCCCGGGACCACCGCTGTATGGCGGATATCACCGTTGAAGACGTCCTGCGTGGGGTGGAGGCGGTGATGGCTAAAGATCAAAACTAGAAAGCGCGGGGGGCCTTGCCCCCCGCGCCCCCACGCCGCTGCGCGGCTCATGCTGAGGGCAGATGAACGAATTGCTCGTGCCTCCTTCGGGCTTCCGTAAGATTCTTATCGTAAAGCCAAGCGCTTTCGGCGATGTCATTCACGGCCTGCCGGTGCTCCATGCGCTTCGCGAGCGATACCCTCAGGCCGAGCTGCACTGGGTGGTCGCCAAATCGTTTGTCTCCGTTCTCGAAGATCATCCCCTTATCCACCGGCTCTGGGTGATAGACAAGGATTCCTGGAAAAAGCCCGGGCGCATTGCGAGCACCTGCTCGGAGCTTTGGAAACTCCGGCGCGGGCTAAGAGCCGAAAAATTCGATCTCGTAATAGATCTGCAGGGGCTTTTCCGAAGCGCGGTGATAGTTCTTTTCACCGGCGCCCGCCAAAGGGTCGGCTTCGAAAATGCCAGGGAAGGGGCCGGATTTTCGTATAACTACAGGGTGCGAACGGAAGCCGAACTGCACGCGGTGGAAAAAAATCTGCTGGTGGCCCGGTTCGTCGGCTGCTGCGATCCGGTCGAGCCCCAATTTCCCCTGCCCCCCCGCAGCGAGCCGCCGTCGATCGTAAAAAGTCTCGGGCCGTATGCGGTTATCGCCCCTTCTGCCGGAACCCTCGTAAAGAGATGGCCCGCCGAATATTTCGGCCGTCTTGCCTCCCTGTTGCCCATCCCTTCGGTCATCGTCACCGGCCCTTCCGACGCGGCGCTAGGCGATGAAGTGGCGCGGCTTTCCGGCGCAAAAGCCTTTTCCCTTGCCGGGAAGACCACCCTCAAAGAGCTCTCTGCGCTCCTCGAGGACGCGCGCTTTCTGGTCACCTGCGATTCGGGTCCGATGCATCTGGCCGCGGCCCTGGGTGTTCCCGTTTTTGCCGTTTTCGGTCCCACCAGCCCCCGTAGAACCGGTCCCTACGGCAAGATCCACACCATTTTGCGACTCTCGCTTCCCTGTTCTCCCTGTTTTACCAGAAAGCCTTGCCCCGACTGGAGGTGCATCCGGGAGATCACCCCCGAGATGGTCTTCGAGGCGATTGAGAAGACAGTGAACAGTGAGCAGTGAACGGTGAGCGGTGAAAGACAGGTTTTTTCTGTTCACTGCTCACTCATCACTGCTCACCGCTCCTTGCACGCTTGCCAAAAAGTGAGTGCGAACCTAGCTTCTGTATGTGACTTTTGACCGTATCCCCAGGAGGTTATATACAGATGAATAAAGATGATCAAAGTGGACAACCCGTTCCGCAAAAAGAGGAACAGGATCGCTGGAAGGGAATTGAGCGTCCCTATACGGCCGAAGACGTAGGTAGACTTCGGGGCTCGATACGAATCGAGCACACCCTGGCCGACCGGGGGGCGCGCCGTCTGTGGAAGCTGTTCCAAAGCGAACCCTATACTTCAGCCATCGGCGCCCTCACCGGCGGGCAGGCCGTGGAGCAGGTCCTGGCCGGACTCAAGGCCGTCTATGTCAGCGGCTGGCAGGTGGCGGCCGATAACAACTCCATCGGTCATACGTATCCCGATCAGAGCTTGTATCCGGTCGACAGCGTCCCCGGCCTGGTGCGAAGAATCAATAACGCACTGGTGCGGGCCGATCAGATCGACCACATGAACGGCAGGCTGGGGCCTGACTGGTTTGCCCCGGTCATAGCCGATGCCGAGGCGGGCTTTGGCGGGATTCTCAATGCCTTCGAGCTCATGAAGGCGATGATCGAGGCCGGAGCCGCTGCGGTGCATTTCGAGGACCAGCTCGCCTCGGCCAAAAAGTGCGGCCATCTTGGCGGAAAGGTGATCATCCCCACCTCCGAGGCGATAAAGAAGCTTGTGGCCGCAAGACTTGCCGCCGATGTGTGCGGGGTGCCCACCGTGCTTATCGGGAGAACCGATGCCCATGCCGCTACGCTTCTCGCAAACGATATAGACGAAAGGGACAGGGGGTTCATGACGGGCAAGAGAACGGTGGAGGGCTTTTTCACCGTCCGAGCCGGGATAGAGTCGGCGATCGCGCGCGGCCTGGCCTACGCGCCGTATGCCGACGTGGTCTGGTGTGAAACCTCGGAGCCCGACATCGGTGAGGCCAGGGAGTTTGCCGATGCGATCCATGCCGTCTATCCGGGGAAGTTTCTCGCCTACAACCTCTCCCCCTCGTTTAATTGGAGCGGCAAGCTCGACAAGTCCGCCATAGCCGGGTTTCAGGAAAAACTCGCTTCCCTGGGCTACAAGTTCCAGTTCGTAACCCTGGCCGGTTTTCACTCGCTCAACTTCGGGATGTACTCTCTTGCCAAAAATTTCCACGACAAGGGCATGATCGCCTACTCGGAATTCCAGGACAATGAATTCGAGTGGGAAAAGCTGGGGTACAAGGCGGTGAAACACCAGTCCTTCGTGGGTGCGGGCTATTTCGACGCGGTCGCGCAGACGGTGGTGGGGGAAGGATTCTCCACCGGCGCCCTCGAAGGCTCGACGGAGGAAAAACAGTTTCAGAAGGCCCCCGCCTGAAAAGTCTCGGAATCGAAAGCGGGCGGCAGCCCGCTTTCGATTCCGTGCGACCTGTTATCCTTTCGAACCCAGGCGAAGACCTCCGTGAATGAAATAGACGTCTCCGGCTAGCGATTCGTTGCGATAGAGTTCTCCGACCAGGGAAGCGACTTCCTCGGGTTCGACCAGTCTGCCCAGAGGAATCTGTTCCACGATTTTTGCCAGAGCTGCCGGGGGAATCTTTTTCACCATCGCCGTTCCGACATATCCCGGAGCCACGGCCACACAACGGATTTTATCGGCCAGACCCCTGCGGAAAAATTCCGCCGTCACCACTTTGGGGAATACCGACATGGCGGCCTTGGTGGAAGAATAGTTGATCTGGCCCGCCGTGCCGAGAGATCCGGTTGAAGAAATCAGGCAGATGAGCCCCCTGCAGTTGTTGTTTATCATCCGCTCGGCGCATTCTCGAACGGTCAGAAAAACCCCGGTAAGATTTATGTTGACCACCGACTGAAACTGATCGAGGGTCATTTTCCTCGTGACCTTTCCGGTGGACGCATCGGGGGAGAGCATCATCGCGTCTTTGATGATCCCGGCAAAAGGGGCGACGAGGTTTATCGCGCCGTACTCTTCGATGGCGAAATCAGCCATTTTCGCGCAATCCTCCTCGTTTGTCACGTCGCAGACAATTTTGCGAACGTTCGCACTCCATTCCTTCAAATGGCTTTCCGCCGTCTGCAGGTATTGTTCGGCCACATCGGCGATCAGCACCTTTCCTCCGTGGCGGAGCCAGTATTCGGCGAGCGCCAGGCCGATGCCCCCGCCGCCTCCGGTGATCACTGCCACCGAATCCTTTATTTCGAGCATGCCTTCCTCCCTCTAGAGAGTGAACAGTGAACAGTGATCAGTGCGAAGGACCGGTCTTTTTCTGCTCACTGTTCACTGCACCTACTGTTCCAGCACATAACTTCCCGGGGCCTTTTGCAGCACGATGTATTTATCGTTTCCCATGGTCGGGGGGGCGCTTCTTTCACCCGATTTTTCGACAAGCCACTCCACCCAGTCGGGCCACCAGGAACCCTGCCGCTCCTGTTGCTCCGAGAACCATTCGTCCGCCCCAGAAGTCCCGTTGTTCATGTCGCTTGTCCAGTATTTGCGCCGGGAGCGCGCCGAGGGCGGATTCACAATCCCGGTGATGTGCCCTTCGTCGGAGAGCACAAACCTTTTGGGACCGCTCACCAGATCGAAAATCTTGAAAGCTTCCTTCCACGGGCAGATGTGGTCCTGTTCGGCCCCCACCAGATAGAGAGGCTGACGAATGCGCCGCAGGCTTATGGGGCGATTGCCCAGCTGCAGACCGTCTTCCTTGACCAGACTGTTTTTGAGATAGAACTCGCGAAGATAATAAGAGCACATGGCAGCCGGCAGGCGGGTCGAGTCGGAGTTCCAGAAGAGAAAGTCGGATTGCGGGGGTGCCTCTCCCCTCAGGTAGTTGTGAACGTAGTAGTGCCAGATGAGGTTGGTGGATCGTAGCGACCGGAAGGCTGCGGTCATGTACTTTTTGTCGAGATAGCCATCCTTTTGGATCGCTTTTTCCAGCATGTCTACAAACTCTTCGGTCACGAGCACTTCCAGTTCGCCGGGGGAGGAGTAATCGACCAGAGTTGCGAAAAGGGTGAAGTCGCGCACCGGGACCAGGACCTCTTTTGGGCCCTTGTTAAGATAAGCCAGAAGCGCGCTCAAAACGGCTCCTCCGATGCAATAGCCTGCGGCATGAACCTGTTCGGTTCCGCAGATCTCTCTGGCCACTTCGATCGCTTTTAACGCCCCCCGAAGCATGTAGTCTTCGAAGGTCACGTTTCGCATGTCTGCGGAGGGGTTTTTCCAGCTTACCATGAAAACCGTGAAGCCCTGTTTCAGCAGGTACGCCACCAGGCTCTTTTCTTCCGTCATATCCATTATGTAATACTTGTTTATCCACGGTTGGATAAAAACGATCGGAATTGGAAAAGTCGTCTCGGTGCGGGGGGCGTACTGGATAAGCTCCATGAGCCGGTTTCTAAAGATCACCGCCCCGGGCGTAACGGCAATGTTGCGCCCGACTTTAAAAGCCGCCGTGTCTGCAATCTGTATCAGGTTGTCGCCGCGGTGGACGTCTTCGAGCCAGTTCTCGAAGCCCTTTACCAGGCTCTCCCCTTTGGTTTGCAAAAACTTCTGCACGGCCGACGGGTTTGTCCAGAAAAAGTTGGCGGGAGAAACGGCGCTGAGAAACTGATTGGTCCAGAAAAGCGAGCGCTGCCTATCCTTTTCGGGAACATCGGGCGCCATGACGACATAGGTTCTCAGCCAGTTTGCACAGGTGCTGTAGAGCTCGTTGGCAAGTTTCGCATAGCTTTTTACCGCCTCCAGGAGCGCTGCCTGCGGATCGTCGCTTTGCCCTTTCGCAGGCTTGATTTCGCTCAGTGCGCCAAGCTGTTCGGCCCCTAGTGCCTGAAGTTTTGCGTTCAGCCGGGATGTCATGGACAAAAAGTCCGCACTGTTCACCATCCACGCCTGGTGGACCTTGAGAAGCGATTGGGTGATCCCCAGCGGGTCTATGGGCGTGTTCGAAAGGTTCATCAGTCAGCCCTTCCAATGAAAGTAATTACCTCCCCTATGGTCGATCCTCCTTCCAGCAGGTCGTCGGGTATGGTCACCCCGAAGGTCTCTTCCAGAAATACCTTGAAATTGACCGATGTCATCGAATCCCATTCCGGGATGTCGTTTAGTATCGTTTCGGCCTGGATTTGAAAACCCGCGGCGCCGGGGAAAAGCTCCGGGATGACTTCTCTGATCGTTGCAAGTGCTTCCAGCATAGTTTGGCTCCTTGTTAAAGTAAGAGATGATCGCCCAGAGACCTCAAATCCGAATGAGATTGGCCCCCCAGGACAATCCTCCTCCGAACGCGCAGGTGATCACGAGGTCGCCCGCGCCGATCCTGCGTTCTGAAATGGCTTCATCGAGCGCCACCAGTACCGATGCGCTTGCCGTATTGGCATACCTGTCGAGGTTGACTATGAATTTTTCCAGGGAAACCCCCAGACGGACGGCGACGGCTTCGATGATATTGATGTTGGCCTGGTGGAGGATGAACCAGTCGATCTCCTTTAGGTCCACGTGCGAGATCGGAA
>JAKAJS010000068.1 GCA_021813685.1 Deltaproteobacteria bacterium
CACATTTCCGGTAAGCACTCTTTCGAGCAATGCCCTCCTTTTCCCCCTGTCGCCGGTCCGTTGGTAATATTCATAATTTTTCGCGTTGAGTCCAAGCCATGGCGATAAAAAATCATAGCGCAGCAACCGGTCGCTTGCCCCCAGACAGACCCTGCCCGAATACATCCGCTGTTCTTCAATCCCGTACTTGCTTCTGCCCATCGTAAGCGTTTTATTCAAAAGGTCGATCCCCGCAAGAGCAGCCGCGCCGGCCCCTATCCCGACCAGCATTCCGTCGCCTCCGATGATTTTGTATTGCACAAGAGGATAACGGTACACAAGCCGACCGTCGGCGGAGTGTTGATGAAAAAGCGCGTTATCGGGGAAAAGCGAGGCTATGGCACCGCGCAGGTCCTTGGCTTTAACTCCGGGACCAAGCTTCCGGTCGAATGTGAATCTGATACAGCACTGTTCGAGTTCTATGGGGTTCGAGCTCATGGGAAGCCTCAAAAAACAAAAGTGGGCTCATCCGGATTGCACACACCCTCTTTGGGCGTGATGCCACGTTCCGGATCGTAAAAGTGCTCTCTCAAGACCCAGTGTCTCAGAAAAGGAGTGGCAATTTCTTCAGGACGGAAGCCATTGCGGGCGAAAAGCGAAACGGAGATCCGGGCGATTCGTCCAGAGAGCCTTCGCCAGGCCTCGCGTCTCGCCCACCGTTCGTCGATGGCCTCGGCGGCAAGCATCGCTTCTTTTAACTCCGGGTCCTGCTCCAGGACCAGAAACGTATATTGTTCACGTTCCGGTCCGCGAAGCAACTCCTTAATCGAAAGGTCCTCCTGCCAGTCGGCAAACCTTTCGGCGTGGACTTCTCCGGTATCCTTCAACCGATCCAATTCCCAGAAATAACGATCCGAATAGGCCAACACCTCCTCTTCCCCGATATCCGGGGAGAATTCGACCAGCCGCCTTGTCGACGCCAGGGCCACCTCGTCATAGATCATCTCCGAGAACCTTCTGCCCTTTTCAGTAACAAGATCGACGACTTCGACAGGAAGCCATTTCCCCCTCCTCCCTTCGCGATTGCATCGGCCCGCGACCTGCACTATGCTGTCCCAGGGGGCGAAATCTCGGATAACCACTCCCATGTCCATATCCACCCCTGCCTCGATGCATTGCGTCGATACGACTATACACGGCTTGTTTTTCCGAATCTCGTCCATTTTCAGCAAACGGTCTTTCGGGGTTACATCCGCGCTCAAAAACATCAGGGGCAAGTCCCCCCACTCCTGAGATTGTTCGCATAGATTCCTTAGATGATCGTAAACCTTCCGGGCACAGGCCCGGGTGTTGAGAGTGACAAGGACCCTCGCCTCCGTCCGGACCCAGCCGTCGAGGCGCCCCTCAAGCTCCTCGCACAATCGGGAAACTGTCATCCTGTGTTCTTGTCCGATCCTGAAACTCAGCCGGTAACGGCTGAACGCTCCAAAGTATTCCCGGTAGTTTTCCAGCAGCGGGAAAGCTCCCGAAACAAAGCCGGGAAGGGTGGCCGACATGAGAAGTATGCGGCTTCGGCCTTTCCGCGACAGCTCCCGGAGCACCAGCTCCAGAAGCTTCCAAAGCCTGCATGGCAGCGACTGCACCTCATCCATTATGATGAGGGCGTCACAAAGGTTGTGCAATCTCATCTGATGGCGTGCCTTGGGATCGAGCAGGCTCATGAGGAACTGGTCGTAGGTCGTGATAATCATCTCCGTACGCCAGGTATCGATAAAGAAGGGCTCTTCGCTTTCCTCCATCCACTCCGCATACTTCCTGTCTGAAAGCGAGTGGCAGGTCAAAAACCACGATCCATCGGCCTTCTCTCCTGCCGTTTCAAGCAATTCGCGATAGACCCCGGCAGTCTGGTCGATAATCGAAAGGAATGGCAGTACGACTATTATCTTGGGAGGAACACCGGTCTTTTGAGCGGAAGCGCACCGTTTTTCCAAAGCCCATGTGGCAGCCAGCAAAGTTTTACCTATTCCTGTCGGAGCCGTCATTGTACAGATGCCGGCATCGCGGTCTTCGGCTATCCTTCTCTTTACCTCGCACCTGGCCCTAGCCCGCACAGTGTTGACCGGGTTTCCGACACACTCCCCTATCATTTCATCGACCCAGGCGGCGCTCCATTGCCGCCGCCGACCGTCCAGACAACGTGAAGGATTCGAGACGGCCAGAAACATCTTGTCGGCCTCAAGCAGGAATGAAAACAGCAGCTGGGCCTTGAGCCGGAAAGCGATCTTTTCTTCAATGGCCAGCTTGTTGAAGACAGGCATGACGACGTAGTCGAGGTAATCGCACGCGCGCCGGACACTCCTTCGGGAAATCTCCACGCCTCCGAAATCAATTCCGGTCTCCGCTCCCAGGGCCTCGGCACCGAGCGTCGCCAACTGGTTCTTCAATGCTCTTGCCGTGTGCCCGTCTGCAAAGTCGTCCAATGTCGCCGAAGAGGAAAAGGCTTCGCTTATCTTTGACGATGGAAAGTTTCTCAGCGCGCCGTGGTGCGCTCTCACGCAGGCGCCCAGAATCAGCGTGTCCAAAGGATCCCATCCGTTCTTCTCCGCCAGAAGGAGGGTCAGCACCAGGGATAGAGGAGCATGCGCCTTATCCCTCGGGTCGCCCCGGTAGGAGGCCGGATCTCCGATATAGATCTGAAAGGCCTGCGAAGCTTTGCCCAAATCATGCAAGGCCGCAAGCAGCCGGGACATCCTCACGATTTCCTCAGAAACGAGAGCTTCGGAATGCCGGCGCAATATCTCCTCGAGGGCAAGCTTCACCTGCGCTAGGTGCTCGCGCAGAAGGAGGCCGGGGTGAGACTTTAAACCAGTCATAGAAACGACAGGACCTCCTCCCGGATTTGAAAGGCGTGGTCCGTCCTGACCGGTATGGGGCGTGAATCCCTTTCCATATAGTAGGCCGCATGAGAAAAAATTCTGTCGGGAGTTACCGTCCGGGGCATTCGAAGCGAATGGACCACGAGTTCATGCTCGAAGATTCGGGCAATATCAAGTGCGGCGTTTTCCTGCAGGAAAACACAATCCAGGGAGTACCGGCCCTCGGGCAGAGGCAGAGCTTCCTCGGTGGCAAGATAATCGAGGTCTGCGGGCATCTCGGAAAGGCCCAGACACGGCTGAAAAAACCATCGCCGCTCCTTCAACCGCGACTCCAACTCATTATGGTAGGGATCGGGAATGGAACACCAGATCTTGTACTCCGGCTTAAAGAGCCATTCCTGTGAAATTATCTTGGGCAGTTCCAGCGAAGCGGGCTTTCTTCCTTTCTGCTTCCGGTCGATCCGTATCGAAAGCCTGTCGATGGATTCCTGTCTGAATTTCGCCGAATGGCGGTGAATTTGCGGGAGCCTGCCTTTGAGCGCGATATGGGATGGTTCAAGGAGTCTTGGGGCCTGGTCCTTTTCAAGGCCGAGCACCGCGCCGAGCATCCCCAATATCGCGGTGCGGGGGGGTGCCGGATAGGTCGTCGCGCTCACGCCCCCCTCAGCCCGCAAGTAGTGTCCGTATCGCCCGGTCAGCTTAAAAGATATGAGTCTCATCGCGCAACTCTTCTCTGCTTTCGACTTCAGACCTAAAATGCTTCGATATCCATTCGTGTCCAGTCGCCAGGCAGTCGGTGGGCGAGTCGAAGGTCCTCCGACATGCCGAATCGTACACGCTCGACACGTGGACGCTGCTTTTCAACCCGGTCTCCCAGGACGGACAGATCCACTTCGTAATCCAGGGGCGATGCCCACGCCTTTTCATCTTTCCCGTTGGCGCCCTTCAATCTGACGTAATCATGCAGCCTGCCGTATTGGAACTCCTCGCCCGGCTTGTACTCGATGCTAATGAGAAGGTGAGGCATCTGTCCCACCTTGGTCCGCGTGTTTCCCGTCGAGCGGACTCCCTTCCACATCGCCTTGAGGAATAGATCGTAATCGGCGTCGGTGAGCCGGGAAATTCTTGCGGAGTGTTCGTTCGCCACGCCGGAAAAACCAATTAAGGCGTAACGAAGCCCGAAGTAGGTAGTAAAAGTTCCGGCCTTATTTTCCTCTTTGCTGGCAAAAATGGAGGTCCCGTGGATGTCTACCTCTTCGGCCCGGTGCAGGACTTCGCCCATATTGATCTGGACCGGCCCGGTCAATGTCTTCGGTTCGGGCTTGGGATCCCAGCTCTCCTCCTTGCCCTGAGCGTTCTTGACTTTTTCAGTCTTGAACGCGAAGGAACTGCCGAAGAGCCTTGCATCGACGAACGCGTCCAGTAAAATCTTGACCAGGTCGGCGCCCTCCACTTTCTCCTTTTTCTGCGTGTTCAGATAGTGAACCACCCTGCCGGTCAGGTTCGTGCTTCTTCCCTCTATATTGTCCACGAGGATTTCATAATTTTTCCCGTGGTTCCCGTTTTTGAGGAAGTCGCGCACGAAGCGTTTCAGGCGAACGTCTGTGACGTAATGGGTGCCATCGGGCAGCACCCTTGGCCTATTTTCGTCGGGATCTCCATTCGGGTTACCCATTTTGATATCGTAGAGAAACAAAAATTCACGGCGCCCCGAAAGTGTCTTGGCATCAGTTGTCATTCTCCCCTCCCCCCTGGTTTCCGTCCTCTTTTTTAAGCACCGTTTTCGTCATCGATTGACCGAGCAGCAAATAGTAGCTCGTCTGTGTCTGGCTGAGTTCGATGCAATCCCCCAACCGCACGCCGAGCATTCCTATCTCCTCGATCAGATCCCTGAGCTTGCTGCTCTTTTCAGACCCATAGGCCAGCAGCTTCCCTCGTATTTTGACATAGAGTTCGGGAAGGTCACGGCCCTTCAGGCTAAGCCGCCTCAGCCAGGCCAGGGCGTTCGAAGCGACATCGACCCCACGCGCGCCCTGAACCGCGAGCAGTTTCCCATAGAGAATGCCCATCAGGAATGCGTACGCTTTTTCCGGTGTATCGATCCCGCTCTCCGGGCCAAAGAATGGCTTTAGCCCCTCCATGCGCGGCTCGAAGAAAAAATCCGCCATCTCCATTACCTCCAGGCATCTGAAATAATAAAGCCACCAGGCAACATGCCTTATCCATCCCGCCGCTGTTAAAAATGGCCCTCTTTTTCCCTCCCCCTCCGAAAGCAGGCCCCAATAGGTGTTGCTGCTCCGCATCACTTCCAAGATGTAGCTTTGAGCGGTGAGCATGAGTTCATCCCAGAAACGCCGCTCGGGGATGGGACGCTTGTGATAAACCGCGGTTGCAACCGCTCGTTTGAGTTGAAAGAGCCGCTTGCTGTCGTTGGCCCCTTGCGCCTTCTTCCCGCCCGGTCGGCGGAATAGGGGGGAGAGTGCCTTTAAAGAGAGGTCAGCCGATAAATCGTCTCTGCCGCTCAGGCCCCTTACCCCGGGGAAAAGGGGGTGTTCCCAGTCTTTCGACAACCTGTTGAAGTTGGAAAGCTCCCTGAGCCTGCTCGGGGGCACATCGGCAAGAGTCCCCCTCACGTTGTCGATCTCCTGCCCGATATCGGCCCAGAGAAAATGAAGATTCAGCACGCTTTCCTCGTCCTTGAGAAGATCGAGCAGATCCTCCTCGTTTTCCCCGACGTCCTCCGGAATCGCCTTGACCAATTGGGCAACCTCCCTGAGAAGGCGTCGCCTCCGGCGAACCTCACCCGTACAAAACGGGACAACCAGGGCCGGTTCTCCCGCGACTTTCGCTGTGAACGGTCTCACGTCTCTTCGAGGGCCGACTTTCTTCAAAACATGGTTCTTATAGATATAGAGCAGATCGGCACATGCGCCGCAAAGTGAATACCCCTTCCACGCCGCGCCAACGTCGAGCCCTGGAAAGGCCCCCTCGCGATCCACGTTTTTGAAGTTAATCCCTGCGCCCTTCAAAGCGTTGGGATAAACCACCACATTGGACTGGCCGCAAAGAGGGCACGCCGCGCCTTGCGCCGGCCCGGCCTTTTCTGTTACGTAGCGATCGCCTGCGAGCTTCTCGCTCATCAGGTACTCGACATATTCCCGTCGCCGGGCGGGGAGATTACCCGCAGAATCCCCCACAGCAATGAGGACCCGCGCTTTGGCATCGCCGATGGCCCGCACGACTCCTTCCAGGAGCGACTCACTTCCGCTTGTCCTCCAATCCAGCATGGAGCCGTCCGGAAGCTGTATTTTTTCACTGTCCAATATTTCAACAATCTCCCGGAAATAAGGCGACCACGGCTTGGCCTTCTCCGCGGTCGCGCGAAAGGACGCCACGGTGGTATTCAAGATCTTGGCGGACGGCCCGGCTCCTTTTCCCTTCGTGTAGCTGTGCTTGATTATCGGCCCCACCTGTGCGTCCTGGGAGCCGGGCGGCTTTACAAACGGCAAATGCGAAGCAATCTCCGGCCTCATATCGCGAACTGTAAGCGTCGCGAATTCACCTCCGGGAGGACGACTGATTATGTAAACCTTATCGATCCCGTCCGTACTCTCAACCAGGTAGGGGAAAAGAGTTTCCAAGGATTTCGATCTCAGCTCCCGGTACCATGCATTGAGGTCCTCCGGGACCGCCTGTGGTTCCAGTTCCCCCAACAAGTAATCCAGGGCCAGGCTTCGCATTGCCCCAATCATTTAAGTCCCCTCTTTAACACGGCTCTGAAGCCCGTTATTCAAGTGTATTTAAGCTGCCGAAAGGACAGGTCGATTCCTGTCGCTGTCAAAAAAACTTGGCAAGCAATTCGTCGTTCACCAGCTTCTTATCGAACCCCTGCCCCAAGACCTTGACCCTATTGAAATCCTCCTGGCAAAAGGGGAAGAGATAGACGCTGTCCGCATCCTCATCGATCAGGTCTCGGCATTTTTCACCCAACTCGTCGAAGCGATTGAGCCTTAGCTTGCCAAGGAAGGCGCTTTTCTGGACCCTCTCCAGACCGTACTGTTTGCAGATCCTCGCCACCTTTCCGCGCACTTTGTCATCGACTATGTCGTAGATTATCCAGGTCAGGATGGACGGCACGGGAACGCCTCCCTTTTTAGAGCTCTTTGATTTCAAGCCAGTCCGGCCTCTTTTCGCCGGACTCGGCCAGAAGTATGTTCGCCAGCCGGTGGCACTCATGTTGGATGATATGGCGACGCTTTACGTTCTTTCTACGGTAGCGGACGCTCTCGTCCAGATGCTTGTTCATCGCTTCGATCAACACCGGCTTTCCCTGTTGATTCAACGAAACGGATTCCTTCTGAATGTCGAAGTATTCGTCCTTTATTTGCTTGCCTGTAAACAGATATACAGTGGTTTGTTCTCCGAAAATGCGGAAGGGCTCGATCAGGTCGAAGACGAGCGATTTCTTATTGTAGTTGTCGGTATGCAAAAATCCGAGATAGGGGTCCAGACCTGAAAGGATACACGCTTTTTCGACGAGTGAGTAGAGAACCCCATAGCCATAGTTGAGGCAGGCGTTGAAGGGATCTTTTGCAGGCCGGCGAGAACGCTCTTTAAAACGGTATTTTTCGGGCAGTATGCCTGACAGACAACGGAAGTAGGTCCTGCCGGCCGTACCCTCAAAGCCCATAATCCGGTTCCTGGATTCATCCAGTCCGGCCCCGTCCAGGCAGAGCCTGGCCCCCGCCTCTTCGAGCACATGCAAGGATGGCTTAAACAATTCTTCCTGGCCCGGGCGCGCGTGCATCAACTTTTTCAGGAACAAAACCTGATTCTTGATCTTCTGCCGGATCATTTCCTCTACGAGCTTGAGCCCCAAAGGGTTTTCAGCGGCCTCAAGCTGCTTTCTGCGAATAAGGGAGGTGCTTCCCGTCTTGGAAAACCAAATCCGCCCGACGGGATCTCCATACTTATCAAGAAACACTATGTCTATGTTGTGTTCGAGGGCCAGAATCACGGCTTGGCTGCTGATCATCGCCTGGTTGGAAACGACGATTGTCTCCACTTTCAACGGAGATATGTCGAAAACTCTCTCTTGTTGTTTTAAACGGAAACATTCGTCTTTTTGGGTAAGAAAGGTCCCGGGTGTATTTATTACTACCTGCATAGACAAGCCCCATTTCAAAATGAAACCGGCAGCCCAACGCAAGCCGGCAGGACACACAACCACTTCGAGGAGTGTTCCCGCACCAATAAATTCAGTAGCCCGCTGATTACAAAAGTTTGATCAAAGGATACGACATCTGCACCCCGTCTGTCCAGAAAATCTATGGCTCCTAGAAATGTAGTGGAAAGTCGTATGCACATAATGTCCGTACTTGGGTAACCCAATCAAGAACCGTGCTCAATTTGAAAGGCTTCGCGATACCCTTCGCTCGTTTCCGGATATGGAGCTTACAACCGGGGATTTCGAATCCGCCGCGGAATTCCATAAAGTTTGTCGGAGCACGGGAATCCAGGGTTCAAACGTCGATTTTCTGATTTGTGCCGTGGCCTCGCGCCGTCGCATGCCCATCTTTACAACAGATGCCGATTTCGCTTTATTCCACCAGGTTCTACCCATCAAACTCCATCAGCTCCGAAGCAGTCTATAGCTCGATCTTCCCGCCTCCAAATTTCAAATCTGTTGATTCTGCCCGTTGTTTGGATTAGGAATACTTACCGGCAACGGATGCTTCTGGAGTAGAAAAATGAGCGAGAGTAATCCCGGAGAAGAGAAAAAAAGGGCCTTGCGCGTTCAAATCCGCAATGGAATCGCGGGGCTGGCGGTCCTTATCCTCATGATGCTCTGGCTTTCCGGGGCGTTTGTGGGTAAGGTCGGACCGGAGTCCGCAAGGTCCGAAAAGGCCTTGCGCACCGCTAAGAAAAGCTACCGGACCGCTCGTGTGGTGCGGCAGACTTTTCCGTTACTCGTCGAACAGGTGGGAACCATCCGGTCGCGGAGCGAAGCGCAGGTGAGCAGTCATCTGATGGCCCAGGTCAGCCAAATCCTGGTGCAGCCCGGAGACTGGGTCCAGGGACCGGGGAACGGCGCCTCGCCCACGGTGCTTGCAAGACTCGATGACCGGGCGGTGGAGGCGAAGCTGCGGCAGGCGCAGGCGCAAGTTGTCGCGCTCGGTGACGCAATCGGTGCGGCCAGGGCGAACATGCAAAAGGCCGCCTCGGATGCCCGCCGGTACGAAAACCTTTTGAAAGCCGGCGCCATCACCGCTCAGCGCGCCCAGTATGCCAAGATCGAACTCGATGTCACCGCAAAGCAGTTGGCGCGGTTGGAGGCGCAAAAGAAACAATCCGAAGAGGCGGAGAGGGAAGCAAAGGTGATGCTGAGCTACACCGTCATCACAGCGCCCTTTTCCGGCCGAATCGTCAAAAAGATTGTCGATGTGGGGGACATGGCCTCCCCGGGCAGGCCTCTTTTCTTCCTCGACTCGCCCTCCCTGGCAGAGGCTCATGCGGTCGTCTCCGAAGCACTCCTGCCGTATCTCAAGGTCGGTCAGCCGATCGCCGTCAAGATCGACGCTCTCCACCGCATGGTCCAGGGCAAGATACGCGAAATCGTCCCGCAGGCCGACATTTCCACCCGCACGGTCCTGGTCAAAATCACGCTGCCCGCCTCAGCCGACCTGGTCAATGGCCTTTTCACCAGGATATCCATTCCGTGCGGCTCCTATCATGCATTGGTAATTCCCGCCGAAGCAATCCGGGAAGTGGGGGAGCTCTATTTCGTGGATACCGTCGATCCAAAGGGACACCGCGAAAGGAGGTTCATACGACCGGGCAAGACCAGAGGCAACCTTGTCGAGGTACTCTCGGGTCTTAAAGCCGGTGAGGAGGTCGTACTGCCGTGACGGAGGAAAAGCACCATTGGATGACCCGGGTAGTCACCACTTTTCTCCAGGGCAACCTTTCGGTCATCCTCATCCTGATAAGCCTGATTATGGGCGCTGTGGCCATCGGTGTTACGCCGCGGGAAGAAGACCCCCAGATCGTCGTCCCGATCGCGGACATATACGTCAGCATGCCGGGCGCATCGGCCCGCGAGGTGGAACGTCAGGTTGCCACACCCCTTGAAAAACTGCTCTACCAGATAGACGGCGTCGAATACGTCTACTCCACCAGCTACCCGTCTGAGGCCGTCGTGACTGTCCGCTTTTACGTCGGCCAGGACCGCGAGCGCAGCTGGGTCAAGCTCTACAACAAGATCAACTCCAACATCGATATCGTCCCCCCCGGGGTTACCGGCTGGGTCATCAAGCCGGTGGAAATAGACGATGTGCCGATTATCAATCTCACCCTCTACAGCAAGCGCTACAGCGACTATGTGCTCCACCGCCTTGCCGAAGAGCTCGAAATTCGGCTTCAGTCGGTGGAAAACGCAGGAAAAACCTATATCGTCGGGGGAAGAAGAAGACAGATCACCGTCCATCTCTCCCCGCAGCGTATGGCAGGCCGCGGCATTGGAATAGACGCCATCGAACGGGCCGTAAAGGGGGCCAACGTCTCGCTCCAGGCGGGCAGTCTCATCCGGGACGACAATGTGGTGCAGCTGCATGCGGGCCGTTTTCTCACCACGGCCGACGAGGTCAAAAAACTCGTTGTGGGGGTCCGGGACATGAAACCGGTCTTTCTGGAAGACGTCGCCACCGTTCGCGACGGTCCCGGAGAACCCTCCAACTACGTGCGGATTTCCTTTGCCAAAAGGGCCTTTTCCTACATGGACCCCGCGGCCCATGGAGAGCACCGACCTTCCTCCATCAAGCTCGACACCGATTACCCGGCCGTAACGGTGGCCGTTGCCAAACGCAGGGGAACCAACGCGGTCTGGGTTGCCGAGGCGGTCTTGAAGGAGGCCCGCGCTTTCGCCCGCTCGGCACTGCCCAACGGGGTCTACATGCGGGTCACCAGAGACTACGGACAGACCGCCGACGCCAAGGTCAACGATCTCATGGAAGACCTTCTGGTCGCCATCGTGATCGTAGTGCTGCTCCTGTCCTACACGCTGGGCTGGCGTGAAGGCATAATCATCGCCCTTGCCGTCCCCGTCACCTTCAGCATTACGCTTTTGATCAATCTGCTTTTCCACTACACGATCAACCGCGTCACGCTCTTTGCGCTCATCCTCGCCCTGGGACTGGTGGTGGACGACCCCATAGTGGATGTGGAAAACATTCACCGCCATTTCTCGATGCGAAACCAAAGCCCTTTCGACGCCATTGTGAGCGCGGTAAACGAAGTCCGCCCGCCGATAATCCTGGCGACCCTGGCCGTTATCATCTCCTTTGTGCCCATGTTCTTCATAACGGGCATGATGGGCCCCTACATGGCGCCCATGGCCCTGAACGTTCCGGTGGCCATGCTTGCGAGCCTGCTTGTCGCCTTCACCATAACCCCGTGGTTGTCTCTGCACATGCTGCGGGGAAGCTACGACCACCCCACCCACAAGCCTTACGTCCTGGAGGAAGATCCCTTTTTCAGGATCTACAGCCGCGTCCTCGGCCCCCTGTTCAAAAGCCCGAAGCTGCGAAGAGGGCTCCTTGCCCTTATCTGCATCCTCATGGCTTTCGCCGTGTTTCTCGTGATCTCGGGCAGGGTCCCGCTCAAGATGCTGCCCTTCGACAACAAAAACGAACTCGACGTTGTGATCGACATGCCGGAAGGCACGACCCTGGAAACCACCCAGGCAACCGCAGCCGATATTTCCAACTATCTCATCCACCTGCCCGAAGCCACCGACGTAACGAGCTATTCGGGCACCGTAAGCCCCTTTGATTTCAACGGTCTCGTGCGCCACTACTATTTGAGGCAGGGGCCCCGGTACGCAGATGTCCGGGTGAATTTCATCGACAAGAAATACAGGAAGCAACAGAGTCACGCCATCGCACTGCGCATACGAAACGCTCTAACGGCCATAGCCCGTCGTGACGGAGCGAGAATCCAGATCGTTGAAAACCCGCCGGGCCCTCCCGTGCTCGACACCCTCGTTGCCGAAGTCTACGGCGGAATAGGCGAACCCTACGGCAAACTCGTACACGCCGCTAAGCTCGTGCGGGGCATCATGGAAAACACCCCGGGAGTGGTCGACGTTGACGATTACCTGGTCGCCCCGCAGAAAAAAGTCATCTTCAAGGTCGACAGGGTAAAAGCCGCCCTCAACGGCATATCGGCCGCGCAAATCGCCGAGGCCCTCCAGGGCTCGATCCAGGGCGCAGACCCGAGTTCGCTCATGATCGATAACGAAGTCCGCCCCGTAAGCATCCAGCTCCGTCTGCCCAGGCAGCAGCGGGCGCTCAAGGCCGATCTCATGCAACTGATGATCACCGGGGCCGGCGGGCAGAAGGTCTTCCTCTCCGATCTCGGAAAATTCGTCGATACCACCATCGAACAGCCCATCTATCACAAGAATCTCAAACCCGTCGTCTACGTTTTCGGCGACACCGCCGGTCTGCCCCCGCCCAACGCCGTGCTCGACCTGGAAAAGAAAATCGGCCATGACTCGGCTCTGAAAAATTTCAACGTCGTCTGGTCGGGCGAAGGCGAATGGCATGTAACGATCAAGGTCTTTCGCGATCTCGGCATAGCCTTCGGCATCGCAGTTCTCGGCATCTATATCCTGTTGCTCTACCAGACGCAGAGCTATCTTCTCCCGGCCATCCAGCTCATCGCCCTGCCCCTCTCGGTCATCGGCATCCTGCCCGGCTTTTGGCTGCTCAATCTCCTGACGGCCCATCCCGTCGGCGGGTGGGCCAATCCGGTCTTTTTCACCGCCACCGCAATGATCGGAATGATCGCGCTTTCCGGCATCGCCACCCGAAACGCCATCCTTCTCATCGAGTTCGTCGAGGAGCGTAAAAAAGAGGGAAAACCCCTGCAAAGATCGCTGATCGAAGCCGGGGCACTCAGAACCAGACCGATATTTCTGACCTCTCTTGCCGCAATGCTTGCCGCCTGGCCCATCAGCCTCGATCCGGTCTTCTCCGGCCTTGCCTGGGCGCTCATATTCGGAATCGCCGTTTCGACCTTCTTTACCCTCATCGTCGTACCCGTTGTCTACTTCATGGCCTACGGCCCTAAAGAAACAGACACGCAGACGTCCTAAAAAGCTGTAGAAGCGCGGGGGCTATCGCCCCCGCCCCCCCACGCCGCTGCGCGGCTCATTTGCTCGATTCTGGACGAGTCGCGCTTGATCTGTTCATGAATTGAGAGTATTTCATCATGAATGGATTCATGCAAAGGGGTGTTTGCTATGGCCAATCTGCAGATTAAGGGCATCACAGAGGAATAGCTCGCGCAAATCAAAGAACTCGCTGCTTCTGAAAACCGTTCGGTAGCCCAGCAGGTCGTTTTTCTGATACGGGAGCGTCTTGCCGGAAAGAAACGTTTGCCGGCAAAAACGCCGGCCGAGGTCCTGTTGGAGCTCTCCGATTCGTGGGAAGATGACAGGAGTGCTGAGGAGATAATCTTTGAACTCAAGAGCTCCAGGCGAAATTCAACCACACCGGGATTGGACCTCTAATTCCTGCAGGACACCTGCAAACCTCGAAAAAGACTCGGGACGCGGTTTTCTTCCTGCTTCTCGCTTCTCGCTTCCCGCTTCTTGAACTTTTTATTTCTCCTTTCGCAATGTTCTGCCGATACCCTTCCTGATAGGGTCTTTCAAACCGGAGAGTATGGAAACAGCAAAATGGATGAGAACGGTTTCAGGGAGAGACGATCGGGTCTGGACCGCCGCGCGGGCCATACCAGGCCGTTTTCCATGCGAAGCTTGTTTGGCTCGAGGCGCCGATTCCGCAGAAAAGAGGATGCTCGGAAATACTTTTTTGTGGATATCTACAGCCCGGTTTCCGTGGGTGTGCTGGTTTTTACCCTGGTGCTTTCGACCGTGGACGCCTTCCTCACCCTCCGACTGCTAAGTGACCACGTTCAGGAAATGAATCCGGTGATGGCGTTTTTCCTGAAACTCGGCCCCCTGCCATTCATCATGGCCAAATGGGGTTTTACCGCTTCAGGGCTTCTCACTTTGCTAATCTTCCAAAATTACTACCTCTGGAAGGGCAAAATCAGGACCGCTGCAGTGCTGGCAATTTTACCCGTATTGTATCTTGGGCTGGTTTCCTACGAAATTTACCTGATGGTGAACTCATGAATCGATTGAACTCACGGCGTATGACGATCTCGATCCTTGGCCCCCTGGCATTCATCCTCCTTCTGGGGATGGCCGGGTGCGCCTCCACCGGGACGATTGGTCCGGCGAAAAAAGAAGCCGCGGTCTCTGCAAGAGAAAGTCGCGGGTGGTGGTACGCAAATTTCGACATTGCCTGGCCCCGGGGGAAAGACCCCGCCTGGTACATGGACGTGCTGCTCGCGCGCGAGGTCGTGAGTCCCGTGTTGCAACGCTACCGCAAAGACATTTCCCTTTGGCGCTTTCACCGGAGGGCGGCTCGGGACCAGTCGGGAGACCAGTTCGCGTTCATATTCCGCACCTCTGCGTCCAATGCCCGCAAGATTTATGCGGCACTTCTCGCGAACCCGGTTCTTCGACGTCTGGAGGCCAAAGGCCTCATTCTGAAGGTTCTCACCGACGACACAAACAAGATCCCGAGACCCGCCATCGAGGATACAAGCGACCCGAACTGGTCGCTCCCCCTCCAAAAAGCGTGGCCCTACTTCATCATGGGCGTAAGCGAGACGTGGCTCGATCTCATCTCCCGGTATGCGCACGCCGCAGGGGACAGACCCCGCTCGATAGCCGAAATGCAGACTTTCTACCAAAAGATCAACCGGAAGCTGGATGCTACCTGGCAAAACGAGGGCGGGCACGCGTTTCTCCATCACCTGGACGCCCTATTCGGCTACGGCCCTTTAAACGTCATCGTTCGCAGAAAGGTGGAACTGCAGTTCTAGGGATCTTCCCCCTTGCCCTCGGCTCTCTGACTTGCTAAGCTTGCGCCCATTCGAAGCTGCCGGTTTTCATTGTCAGAAGAGTCCGATGAGAAAAACCCGAAAAATCATTTTGTGGAGCGCAGCCGCAGCGGGGGGGCTTTGTATCCTGGCAACCGCGCTCGTCCTCGTTCTTTCCTTCCTTTTCAATGCCGGCCTCATCGGGGGCGACCTGACGGCGGCCCTCGAGGCCCGCTGCCACCTGCGGGCCGACCAGATCAGGATCGCTTTTCGCCCCTTTCCCGTCGTTGCCTTGCACCGGGTAAGAGCGGTCGTACCCGGAAAATTCAGTGCCTCGGTGGGCGCGGTTTATCTCCATCTGGAGGTTCTGCCCCTTTTTACCGGCCAATTGAAACCGACACAAATCGAACTTCTACGCCCCGTTGTTTCCGTAAAGCTGCCGGGGGTCCCGGACCCCGAGAGATCCTTTTTTCAAGAACTCGAAGGGCTTCTAAAAAACTATTTTCCGCCTCCGACCGCCATGGAGCCTCTGAACCTCATCGCCCGCGATGGCAGCCTCGACATTTGCAACGCCAATTGCCACACCTTTTTCTTCAGACACATCGACATTCAGAGCGGGGATCGCCACGGCAGCCTGGGTTTCCGGCTTACCAGCGGCCGTTCGAGTTTCTGGAAAAGCATGGAATTCAACGGCAAGATTTCCCCCGGTGATCTCACGGGTTCAGGCTTGTTGCACCTAACGGAGGTAAGCCCGCAAAATCTCGAAAGCCTTCTTGACCCCTCGGCGCTGCGCCGCGTGAAGGGGAATATCACAGACATCACGGCGGCGTTTTCCTACACCGGCCCGGGAAGATTTCGCGCCAATTTCACGACCACCGTCCCATCGTTTGTGTTCGGGATCGGCGATCGCGCCATGACCATCCAAGACGGCTTTCTCGCCGGGGCACTTAAGACCGATGCCAAAGGAATGCGACTTTCCATTTCCGATTTCCGATCCGCTTCTCCTCATCTGAGTCTCACCGCAAGCTGCGCCGAAAATTACCCGGAGGGAACCTTCACGCTTTCCGTCGACGGCAGGAACACCGATGTCGGCACGCTGCGCACCCTCCTTCTTGCCCTCAACAGGAAACCCGGACCGATCGACCATTTTTTTGAGATCCTTCAGGAAGGGCAATTACCTAAGATCCACTTCACTGCGCGCGCCAATACATTCTCCGATCTACTCAAACTCAAAAACCAGACCCTGCAATGCTCGGTCGAAAAAGGAGTGGTTCTCGCGCCCAAAGCCGACCTGCGCGTCACCAACGTGAGCGGAAACCTCGCAATACAAGGGGGCGTGCTCACCGCGACCGACCTTTCCGGCCACACCAACGGCTCCTCTACGCAGGGCGGCGAACTCATTATGGGGCTGCCCCATGACAATCCGCTCTTTCACCTGGACCTCCCCCTTACGGCCGATTTGTCAGAACTGCCCGCGGTCCTTCACCGGGTCGTAAAAAACGACGCCTTCCAACGGGAACTTGCACGCATAAGCGACGTCACGGGCAAAACCCGGGGCAGGCTGGTGATCGGGGAACAATTGGGTGCACTCGTCGTAAAGGTGAGTACGGACCGTTTTCGCTTTTCGTGCAATTACAACCGCATTCCGGGCCAGGTTTCCATTCAGGGCGCTTCCTTCAACATGGATGGGGACAATATGGCGGTGAACAACGTCGATGCCGCCCTGGCCGGCTCGACCCTTTCGGCTTCCGGAAGCCTCAAGGACTACGCGGGACCGCATACGATAGCGGATTTGCAACTCAAGGGGCACCTCGGTCCCCAAGGCTACAAAATCGCGTCCTCTATCGCCGGGCTCCCCACCTGGATAAAACCACAATCCGGCCTGGATCTTCGCTCTTCCACCCTCACCTGGACCCAGGGGACACAAACCGCTTTCCGCGGGAAGATGCGCCTTTCCGACGGGCCCCTCCTCGAGGTGGATGTGGTCAAAACACCCGGGAAGCTTTCCATCCGGCAACTCGCTATAAAGGACGGGGACTCCGATGCGCGGGTCGGGGTGGACTCGCTGCAAGGCGGCTACAGGATCGGATTTTCGGGAACGCTTGGCGAGAAAACACTCGCGGAGCTGGTTGCCGGCCAAAGGCCCTTCCAGGGCCCGGTAAGCGGGAAATTCGAAGCCGACTTCTACCCGGAAAGTCCCGAAAAGTCGAGCGGTCTGGGCCGGGTCGTCTTGTCGGGTTTTCACCTGCCGGGCCTGCTGCCTGCCTCCGTCAGTATAGAAAAAGCGGAAATTCAGGCTCACGGAAAAAAGCTCGACATCAAATCCGCGGTTGCAGACTGGGAGGGAAGCCGGTTTACGGTCAAAGGCGGTTTCGCCCTCACCGGCTCCTCCTACCGGGCCGATCTGGATGCCTCCACGAACAGTCTCGACCTCGACCGCATCCTCAAAGCCGAATGCAGCCTTCCAAAAGCCGTTGGAAAGCCCCAGTCCGGCACATGCCGCCTTGGCTCTGCGCCCAAAAGCCCCTGGGACATGCCGGTAGCGGGTGTTGTCCGCGTGCAAGCCGGACGTCTTTCCTATGAAAAGATGACCTGGGCCCCTGCCCGAGGCGAGGTGCTCCTGGGCAAAGGCCCCGTCCACATTCGGCTTACCCGGGCAAACGTGTGCAGAATTCCCGTTCGGGGAAACATCGTCGTGCAGGCCGGAGGCGCCGACATTTCCCTCGACATAAACGCCGACCACAAAGACCTCCAATCGACGATGTCCTGCCTTTTCAAAAAGCAGCGGCTCCTTTCGGGAAGCTATGAGCTTACCGGGCATGTCGAAACAAAAACCCCCTGCGCTTTCGGGGAAAATCAGGCGGAAATTTCGCGCTCGCTCGAGGGCAAGGTCGCCTTCCTGGCCAAAAACGGCCGAGTGTTTCGGTTCAATGTCTTCACCAAGATCATTTCTCTTTTAAGCATCTCCGAAATCTACCGGGGCGTGCTACCGAACCTCCTCGTCAAGGGATGCCCCTATAAAACCCTGAAGGTGCAGGGGACCATCAAAGACGGCAGACTGATCCTGGCCGATTCCTTCCTCGATGGCCCGTCCATAAAAATGGTCTTCAGCGGACAAATCGATCTCGTGAGTCGCAAAATGAACGTGATCGCCCTGGTGGCTCCGCAGCGCACGGTGGAAAGAGTCGTAAACGCAACCCCCGTTTTAGGTCACGTCCTCCAGGATGCCTTCGTAACTGTGCCCGTGCGCATCAGCGGAAACCTCGAAGCCCCCTCCGTGGTCCTTCTTTCTCCCGGAGCCGTCGGTCATGAACTCCTGGGGGTAATGCAACGATTGATCAAACTCCCGTTTACCATTTTTCAGGCTAAAAGCTGGTGAGTGGTATGAAATTTCATGGCGGCCTCCAGATAAGAAACGATCAACGGGTGAACACCGTTGGGTTTTGAAGATACCTGAGGCAGAAACAGCGTCGCCACGTAGAACGGGTGGCCGGAAATCTCCGCTATCCTTGCTTCTCCCGCGGGATCGATCCCTGTTACGGAAAGATTGCCATCGGCGATCCGGCTTCGGAAAAGCGGATTTAGGCCGAAGTTGCAGAAGAACTGTTCTGTGGCTTCCAGTGCCCCGTAGGCCAGGTGGGCCAGGGAGTTGGGCGCTATGCGTATCGTTTGGGTTTTTCCGACGAGGGAACAGGCCAGTCTGCTGATAAACAGGGTGGAGGCTCCCGGCGATGATTCCTCATGTTCCGCATCGGCTATTGCCAGTACATTTCTAGCATACTCTAACAGAGCATGTTGAAATCCCCCTCAGGTCCCAAGGAACGGAAATCCTCTTTCCCGGGCAAACCGGATGGCCCGAAGGGCTCCGTGCAAACTTTTGTAAGGACTTCCGGGAGCGCACCAGAAGGCGTCAAACGGCTCGAGCATCGTTTCTGTCATCACATCTTCAAGCATTTGGGTCGCAAGCCACCGGATGTCCAGCTCCACCGACAGGGCCCGGGCTGCGTGCTCCAGAGCCTCATTGGTTGCGGTGTGGAACCGCATCTCCGAATTGTAATCGCCGATAATTCCAACTTTTAGAGCTGTGGCCATTTTTGTCTCCTCATTTCATAAATTCGAGTATAGTCACCGAGATCAAATGTAGGCCGCCGGGTTTTACATTTCAAATCGCAAGATTTGATCGAGTCAATCAGGATTTTCTATTGGCGGCAAGATCTGTAAAATAGTAGAGCTCATGGATTTGAGGCGCTACCTGCATGGAAATCTACCACCTGAAAACCTTTCTGGCTGTGGCCGAGGAACAGCATCTGACCCGGGCCGCCGAGAGGCTGCACCTCAGCCAACCGAGCGTCAGCGCTCATATCAAGGCGCTCGAAGAAGAGCTGGGGCTCGCGCTCTTTACGAGAACGCCGAAAGGAATGATGCTCAACCGGGCAGGCGAGGCCCTCAAGAAGCAGGCACAAACGATACTGCTGGCTGTCGGCGCCTTTGAGCACCAGGCAGCGGAACTAAAGAGCGGTATTGCGGGGGAAATCCGTCTGGGCATCAACATCGATCCTCGGTATCTTAAAATCGACGATCTGTTGCAGCGAATGCGACTGGAGCTTCCCGCAGTCGAGCTTCATTTCCTGCAAAAACATTCCCTGGAAGCGATACAGGAAGTAAGGACAGGCGAACTCGACGGCGCGTTCGTGTTCACCTCACCTGAGGGTGGGGAATTTGAGAGCAGGCGACTTTCCTCCTTCGGAGTAGTCATTGCCGCACCTCCCGGGTGGAACCGGCGCACGGGAGGCGCAGGGCTCGAGGAACTCGCCGGCTTCCCCTGGGTCTGGGCAGACAGGCGATGTCCCTTTTTTGAAATCACCCGCAGACTCTTTGAACCTTTCGGACGAATGCCGGATAAATCCGTGACAGCCGATTTTGATGCGACGATAGGCAAGCTTGTGGCCTCAGGGGCCGGGATTGGCCTCATGCTGGAGCTCGAAGCCGTTCAAGCGGCTCGACGAAATGAAGTGGAGATTCTTTCCGAACGGGTGGCCGCACTTGATCTCGCCATCATCTACCTGAAGAAAAGAGCGGGCGATCCGCTTCTTGCGGCGATGGTGGAAAGGATTTCCAGGGTCTGGGCCGAAGCGTCGGAAAAGAGCGGGGAAAAACCCCAATCCGTGAGCATGTGAATTACCGCTCGCGTCCCCCATTCTCTCGCCCCTTCTTGGAATTCAATCGCTTCTGCCCTATATTTGATGATACAGTCGTGTGGCGAATTCTTCTTTTTACTGTTGTGGAACCGTTCAGGTGAAAAGCATGGAGAAACATCCGTTCCGGATAAAGGGCATGTGCTGCGGCGAGGAAGTGGGGCTGCTTAGGTCGGAGGTGGCGCCCCTGGTGGGCGGCGAGTCCAACCTGTCGTTCGATCTGCTCAATAGCGTCATGACGATCAGCGGCGATCTGGGCGCGGGCGATTCGGAAAAAATCGTCGCCGCAGTTGCCAGAACCGGCATGGAAGCCGTCCCGCTGGGCAGTCTCTGTGCTTCGGGCACTTGCCCCATGGCAGAGCAGGAAAGCATCCTGGAAAAGAACGGAAATTTTCTCGCCTGTGTTTCCGGCGGCCTCCTCATGGTCGCAGCCTTTATTCTCCAGACGCTTCGAACCGGGAATGTGGTGACCGCATTGGCCTCCGACTCCTCCGCTCCGCCCCTCGCGGTTGCTCTCTACTTTTCCTCGATTCTTGCCGGGGGCTGGTTTGTTTTGCCAAAGGCACTCTATGCGGCCAGGAAGCTGCGAGCCGACATGAATCTTCTCATGGCGGTGGCAGTGGTCGGAGCGATTGTGCTGGGCAAATGGCTCGAAGCCGCCTCCGTGACCTTTCTGTTTTCCCTGGCACTGCTCCTCGAATCCTGGAGCCTTGAGAAGGCCAAGCGTGAAATCGCCGCACTTTTGGATATCGCCCCGCGGGTTGCCCGCTTCATTTGCCCCAACGACGGCGAGATAGAGGAAAAACCTGTCGATCAAATTCCTGTGGGGACTACCGTGCTGGTTCGGCCCGGCGAGCGAATTCCCCTCGACGGCATCATTACACGGGGAACTACCAGCGTTAACCAGGCGCCCATCACAGGGGAATCGGCGGCCATCACCCGGGAGGTGGGCTCCGAGGTGTTTGCCGGGTCGATCAACGAAGAGGGCTCCATAGAGTTTACGACCACCCGGCTTTCTTCCGACACGACGCTTGCCCGGATCATCCGCATGGTGGAGGAAGGCCGCTCCAGGCGCGCTCCGGCCGAGCAGTGGGTGGACAGGTTCGCAAGGGTCTACACCCCCGCCATGATGCTCATCGCCCTTGCCATCGCGGTACTGCCGCCGATTCTCACCGGCGCAGGCTGGGCCGACTGGTTCTACCGGGGTCTGGTCGTCCTCGTTATCGCCTGCCCGTGCGCGCTCGTGATCTCCACCCCGGTGACGGTGGTAGCCGGGCTGGGTTCGGCGGCCCGAAACGGCGTTTTGATCAAGGGAGGGGCCTATCTCGAAGCCCCCGCCCGCCTGAAGGCCGTCGCCTTCGACAAAACCGGGACCCTCACCTTCGGCGAACCTGCCGTAAAACAGGTCATTCCTGTGGGCACGCACAGCGAAGCCGGCCTGCTCGCCAACGCCGCCGCCCTCGAACTCCACAGTACGCATCCGGTCGCGCGAGCCATCCTTCGACATGCCGAGTCCCTGGACATTCGCGCCCCGGTGGCCGAAAGCTTCACCGTCCTGCCCGGACAGGGGGCTCTTGGCCGCATCGGCGGCAGAACCTACTGGATCGGCAGCCACAGGATGCTCGAGCGATGGCGCAGGGAAAGCCCTGTTTTTCATGATGAGATAGAAAAACTCGAAGAAGCCGGACACTCTCTCATGGTCATGTGGTGCGACGACCATATCTGCGGACTGGTGACCGTGGCCGACCGGGTGCGCCCGGAAGCCAAAGAGGCGGTAGCCGGCCTGAAGGCCCTCGGCCTGGAAAAAGTCGTCATGATCAGCGGCGACAATCAAAAGACCGCCGAACTGATAGCCGCAGCGGTCGGAGTCGATCAATTCCACTCCGAACTGCTTCCGGGGGATAAGGTGCGGCTGGTCTCGGAGCTCAAGGACCAATTCGGCGGGATCGCCATGGTGGGAGACGGCATCAACGACGCCCCCGCCCTCGCTGCAGCAACCGTCGGGATCGCCATGGGCGCCATGGGCTCGGATGCCGCAATCGAAACCGCCGATATAGCCCTCATGTCCGACGATCTGACCAAGATCCCGTGGCTGATCGGCCATTCGAGAAAGACGGTTGCCGTGATCCGGCAGAACGTATTTTTTGCCCTGCTGGTAAAATGCCTGTTCATCGGGATGACCATTGCCGGCGTGGCCACATTGTGGGAAGCGATAGCCGCCGATATGGGGGTTTCGCTGCTCGTGATCTTCAACGGCCTGCGGATGCTCAGAGTTGCCGGCCGGGGGAAGAGCACAAAAGATCGAGCTTTCCTTCGAGCTCTTTGAAATCCTCGGGAGGCGCAGCGATTGCCACAACACGTGCGCCGGTGACGGGATGATCGAATTCGAGCCGCACCGCGTGAAGCATCTGCCGGGTTGGCGCAAGCAACGCCTCCCGCACGGGGCCGGCTTTGACATTTTTTGCGCGCCTTCCGCCTCCCCCATACGGTTCGTCGCCGATCACCGGGTGTCCGATATGGCTGAGATGGACTCGTATCTGATGGGTCCTGCCCGTTTCGATGCGAACGCTCAAAAGGGAGGCCTCTCCCCACTCCTTCACCACCCGCCATCTCGACAGTGCCTGACGGCCGCGGCCGGAAAGCACCGCGATTTTCTTTCGATCCGTCGGGTGCCTGCCCAGAAGCGAGGAGATCTCTCCCTCGCGCTCTTTGGGACTCCCGTAAACCATCGCCAGATATTCTTTTTTGACCCGCCTCTCCTTGAACTGGTTTATCAGGTTCAGATAGGCCCGCTCGCTTTTGGCCGCAACGATCGCCCCGGAGGTGTCCTTATCGAGGCGATGGACGATACCGGGCCGAAGCGGAGCCCCCTGGAGCGCGAGCCGCCCATGCGCGAGCAGGCCGTGCACCAGAGTTCCCTCCGTGTGGCCCGCCCCCGGGTGAACCACAAGACCGGGAGGTTTATTCACTACGATCAGGTCTTCGTCTTCGAAGAGTATATCCAGACACATCGCGGTCGGCCGTAAAGACTCCTCGCTCCCCGGCCCCTCCGGCAGGATCACCCGAATCGATTCTCCCGTCCGGGTCTCGTGACTCGGCTTGGCCGCCGCCCCGTTCACCTCCACCCGGTTTTCCTGAATGAGCCTCTTTACATGGCTGCGCGAAAGATCCGGAATGAGCTCGCTCAAAAACCGGTCGAGTCGTTGCCCGCTTTGTTCTTCGGAAACCCTGAACTCATGTTGTGTCAATTGCTCGATTTTTTCGGTCATCTCTTCCATATTTACACCAAATTGCCTGTACATACCAAGATTTATAGCCCAGTTCCCCTTGTGGAAGGGTTCCGCAGCCATTTTCTTGTCTCCAGGCAGCCGAAGTGTCGTTCCTCGACCCTCGCGGCACGCACACTACCTTAAGAGAACGCAGAGTTGCAGGGGTGATTCCGTTGCCCCGTCAGTTATGTTCCTCCCCCAAGACCTCATCCCCCAGGAGCAGCGCAATGAAAGGTGTCCGAAGACGAATTTTTCTGCTGATCGCAACAGTTCTGGCATTGCAAATCCCGGGAACGCCGGCTTCGGCGAATGTACCCGGAATCGGAACCGCTCCTTATGGTGTGGCTTACGACGGGACAAATATCTGGATAGCCAATTACTCCCGCGACACCGTAACCAAGCTCAGGGCAGGGGACGGTTCCCTGGTCGGCACCTATAAAGTGGCCTGTCCCTGGGGGATGGCCTTTGACGGGGAAAATATCTGGGTGGCCAATTATTCCGCCGGAACTGTCACAAAACTCAAGGCAGCCAACGGGGCTTTGCTCGGAGTCTACGAGGTCGGTGTGAACCCCAGGGCCGTCCTCTTCGATGGCCGGTATATCTGGGTTGCAAGCGGCGGCGACCAGGGTACGGTCTCCAAGCTGCGGGAAGATGGAACCATGCTCTGGACCACTCCCATGGAGGATCCCTGGGGCATGGCTTTCGACGGCTCTACCGTCTGGGTAACGAATCGCAGCACCAACAGGGTAACAAGGCTCAATGAGAGCGGCTGTATTGTCGGGGTGTACAAGGCGGGCGACCATCCCCTGGGAATCGCTTTCGACGGGGCATACATGTGGGTGGCCGACAACGGCGACGACACGGTCACGAAGCTGAACGCCGTCGATGGGAAGCGGGTGGGAAAATTCCCCGTGGGCATCGATTCTTTCGGCGTCTTCTCCGACGGCCATTACGTCTGGATCGCACGGGCCAACGGTGTTCTCACCCAGATTACCACCCGGGGATGCCTGATTGCAAACTTTGACGCCGGTGAGGCCCCCGACGGTATCGCCTTCGATGGAGTAAATATCTGGGTCGCCAACTCCGAGGGCGATGTCAGGGTCTTCCGGGCTTATACCAACGCTTTGGTGGCTGCCTGTAACATAGCCCAACCCTGTAGACACGTGCCGGAACTCGCCCGATAAGGCACATTCCTTACCCCTCCCTTGCCGCTTCCGCGGGTTCGCAGTACTCCCACCGGCTCCCCACCGGGGTGTCGACAACGCGAACCCCGTATTTCATGAGTTCGTCCCGAAGCCTGTCGGACTCGGACCAGTTTTTCTCCTTTCGCGCAACTTCTCGTTGACGAATCAATTTTTCCTCGGCAGCACCGAGCAGCCGGGAACTCAGGTCGAAAAAGCCCAGGATGGAGTTGGCGCGGTGGAAAATCTCGAGCACCTGCAACTGCTGGGAACCGCTGATCTTTGCCCGGTCGATCAAGGGGTTCGCATGGCGGATGAAGCTGAAAATCACCGCCAGGGCGCGCGGGATGTTGAGATCGTCGGCAAGCGAGTCGAGAAATTCCTCTTCGAAAGAAACGATCATCTTGGAGAGCTGATCGTTTTCCTCCCCCTGCCCGTCAAAGGAGCGCACCTTCTCGATAAACTCGTCGATGCGCCTGAGTCCCCGGACGGCGCTCGTTAAATTGAGCGAAACGGCATGTATCGGTTTGCGGTAATGGGTGCCGAGCAGCCAGTATCTTACCTCCCGGGCGGTAAATCCCATTTCCAGAAGTTCCTGCACGGGCTTGTTCTCATCGATCCGGTCGTACGCTCTGCCCTTTTTTGCCGACCAGATGCGCTCGGCGATCATCCATGTGTTGGCGAAGGGTTTTCCCGTAACCGCTTCCCCGATCGCGCGCACGTTTTCCAGGTGCGGGAAAACAAAATCCATGCTGCTCACCACGATGTCGATCTGCGGACCCAGGTCGTGGATGGCGGCCGAAGCCGCCGATATGTGCCAGGTCGGGATGACGTTTCCCCAATCGGTTTTGACGTAAGCGCCCATTTTCAGCTCGGAGAGGGTCGCACGCTTTAGGAGCGCAAAATCGCTCGGGTCGAGCTTTTCATAGGCGCTGAGATCCACCGTCTTTCCCGCGCGCACCTTCTTGGGATCGATCCCCGAAAGGCTTCCGTAGCCGTTGCTTTGCGACAGGTCGAAATAGACCGAGCGCAGCTTGTCGTAGGCGAACTCGCGGGAGATCAGCACGCGCGTAAACTCGGTGATCGAGTCCAGGTGTTCGGTTGTTCGCGTATAGCGATAGGCCCTGGTTATGCCGAGCGAATCGAGGTCTCCCAGAAAGGATTCGAATCGCTGCTGGGTATAAGGTCCGAGGCACATTCCCGCGGCAATCGAACTGTTTATGGTGCGGCTGTCGAAATCGGGAATAAGAACAACTTCGTCTACCAGGAAATTTTTCGCCTGGAAAAACCGGGAAAGAAGATCTGCAAGAAGAAACCGGCGCGCATCGGAAATGGAAAGCGGCTGGTCAAGAGGGGGGCCCGTTACGCAAATGCGCGCCTTGCCCTCCTTTACCGGTTTAAATTCCACCTTGCGGCGTTTGAGCAGATCATAAAACCGGAAATCGGGCTCAACGGTTTTCGTAAAAAGATTTGTGCTGAGATAGCGGTCACCGCCGTCGGGAAGGATTGCGACCAGCACTCCTCCCTGCATCTCGGAGGCTTCCCGCATCGCCGCGGCCATAGCGGCCCCCGAGCTCATTCCGACAAATATCCCCTCTTCCCTGGCCAGTCTTCTCGAAGCCTCGAAGGCCTCCTCGTCCTTCACGTTGACGATCCGGTCGAGCACGTGCCGGTCGAAAATACCGGGCACATACGACTCTTTCATGTTTTTGAGCCCCTGGACCTTGTGGCCCGGCAAAGGCTCCACGGCAATGACCCGAATGGCCGGGTTTCGTTCCTTCATCGCCTGGAGAATTCCCATGGCCGTGCCCGTCGTGCCTAGAGTCGCCACAACCGTATTCACCCGGCCTTCGGTCTGCTCGTAGATCTCGGGACCGGTGCCCCCGTAATGCGCCGCGGGATTGGCCGGGTTGTTGTACTGGTCGGTGATGAAATAGCGGTCGGGATTTTCCCGCACCAGGTTGTAGGCCTCTTCGATCGCCCCGTCGGTGCCCAGAGATCCCGGGGTGAGCAGCAGTTCGGCCCCGAACGCCTTCAAGATCTTTTGCCGCTCGAGGCTGGCAGTCTCCGGCATCGTAAAGAGCACCCGGTATCCCTTGACCGCCGCAACCATCGCCAACCCGATTCCCGTGTTGCCGCTGGTTGCCTCCACAATAATCTTTCCGGCGCTCAGCTGCCCGTCGCGCTCCGCCGACTCGATCATCGAAAGAGCCGTGCGATCCTTTATCGAACCTGCCGGGTTTCTCGCTTCCAACTTCACGTACAACGTAACCGCAGGGTTGGGATTCATCCGGTTGATTCTGACAAGCGGAGTATTGCCGATGCATTCCAAAACATTGGAGAAAACGTTTTTGCAGTTCACTTTTGCTTCCCGCGTGGTGGTCTGGAAAAAATTTTGCAGCTTTTCCCTCTTTGCAATCCTATTATATACCCAAACTCGGATCAAGGAGGAACCGGAATGAACAGAATGTCGATATTCGCCTTTCTGGCCGCAGCCTTCCTGCCTGTGGCCGCACAAGCCTTCAACCTGACAAACCCCACGGGAAGATTCGTCAATAAATCGATAGCAGACATGATGCACATGGGCTCATCCATGCAGCTGTCCTCGCCCGCCTTCCAGAATGGGGCCTCTATTCCCGCGCGTTATGTGCGAACGGCCGCCGGAGGCGAAAATGTCTCCATTCCTGTCCAATGGCGCGGCGTGCCCGCAGGGACCAAGTCTTTGGCCCTGTCCATAGTCGATCACAACCCGGTTGCCCGGATGTGGGTGCACTGGATGGTCATAGATATTCCGGCCGGGACGAGATCGCTTGACGCAGGCGCCTCCGGCAGGCACATGCCCCCGGGCGCGGTTGAACTTGCCAATTCCTTTGGAGATGTCGGCTACGGTGGCCCGCAGCCCCCGCAGGGTTCAGGCCCCCACCCCTATGTCATAACCCTCTACGCGCTAAACGTAGCCAGGCTGGACCTGAAACCGCATACCTCTCTGGCAGGCTTTCGACAAGCACTGATGGGAAAGACCCTGGGAAAGGCCTCCCTTACGGGCTACTATCAAAAATAGCACTTCGGGCTTAACAGGGCTGCTCTTCTCGCTTCACGCTCCCCGCTTCCCGCTCCCGCTTCTTCTCACAGCAGCTTTTCGATCGAGCAGAGCAACTTGTCCCAGCTCAGCGGTTTTGAGAGCATCAGGTCCACGCCCCGGGCCGCAAGATCGGTATCCTCGTACTGCGCCCCCCACCCGGTTATCATGACCACGGGGACGTTGGGGTCTTTGGCCTTGGCGCTCCTGGCTATTTCCCAACCGCTTATGAGCGGCATGCCCAGATCGGTCAAAACCAGGTCGAAACTATTCGAACCGATCATTTCCAGCGCCTTTTCCCCGTCTCGCAGCGCCACGACGCGATGGCCCTTGAGCCGCAGCATATCCCGCAGCAGGTTGAGGATCTCGGGGTCGTCTTCGACCAGCAGCAACCGAAAGGAACCCGTTCCGTCATCGGCTCTTTGGACCAGCTGCCCTTTTGCCGGTTCGGCCCTGGTGAGCTTTAAGACGAAGGTGGTGCCCTTGCCCGATTTGCTCTTTACCTGAATGTCGCCTCCGTATCTGCTGATGAGGCTCCACGACACGCTCAACCCCAGCCCCGAGTTTCCTATGCCTTTCGTGGTAAAAAAAGGATCGAAGATTCGATCGGCGATCTCCCGGCTCATCCCGATGCCGGTGTCGCTTACCTCGAGGTATACCTGCTCGCCGTGTACGTAGGAGCGGAAAGTTATCACCCCCCCTTGAGGCATGGCGTCAATGCCGTTTAGAAGCAGATTGGTGAGCACCTCTCGCAGGTCCGAGGCATTGATGGCCGCAAAGCAGTTGGGCTGAATCTCGCGCTGAATGTCTATGGTACGCCCCGATCTTTCCATGAGGTTTTTCCATCGGGGCCGGGTGAGATCGATGACGTCTTTTACCGCTTCTTCCAGGTCCACCACGGGGATAGCCGCATTGGGGTCCAGT
>JAKAJS010000107.1 GCA_021813685.1 Deltaproteobacteria bacterium
ACGGCGGGCAGGAAACTGGCAAACCTGTTCGATGTCCCCCACGACGATCCGGTGGTTCTCGGGGGGGGCGCCAAAAAATCGACTGATATTTTCGCGGGCGTCCGCGGCGAATTCAGCCCTCTTTTCGATGGAAATGAGCATGCCCCGTCCGCACATCGCGCGCAAAAGGGCAAGCGAGAGCGCTCCCGAACCGATCCCGGTCTCGATCACCGTGCAGCCGGGGGCGATATCGCCGTAGAAGATCATCGCACTGAGATCCTTGGGATAGATGATCTGGGTGCGTCGTTTCATGGCGAAAATGTAGTCCTGGAGGGAAGGCCTGAAGAGCATCAGCTTGGCGCCTTTGCTTGTGAGAAGCCAGTCGCCCTCCTCCTTCCCGATCACATCCCCCAGGTGTACGGCGCCCAGGTGGGAAAAATAGGGCGCATCCTCCACCCGCACGAGCCATTTTTTCCCTTTTTGGGAAGTCAGCAGCACCCACTCATTTACTTCGAATGTACTCATCCAGGCTCCCGGAAAAACCGAATTTGAAAAGCGGTCCTTTCATCACTGTTTTTCTCGAAGTTGTCAACTACCAATTGTTCCTTGCTCCCTGTTGACAGAGCGGGGGGAAAAAAGGTAGTTTCAGAAGGTGCAAGTGGTCGATGTGCAACCGCAAAGTCCTTGGAGCCGGACATGTTTTTGATAGGATATTTTATTCAGGCGACAGCTACCATTTTAGACGCAGTGCTTTTTACCTACATGCTGATCGTGATCGCGCGCGCGGTGCTCTCCTGGGTGAGTCCCGACCCGTATAACCCGATCGTTCGCTTTCTTCACAGCGCTACCGACCCGGTGCTCTATCGGATTCGAAAGACGCTGCCGCTTACCGCGGGTTCCATGGACTTTACGCCCCTGGTACTCATACTGGCACTTGAGTTCTTGCGTTTGTTCCTGGTGCCCAGCCTGATGACAGTCGCAGCAGCGCTCCTGAGGCACTGAAAAGAGCTTTCGGACGCTCGAAGAGGAGTCGCGTGGAACTAGGCGAACTGGAAGAAAGAAGATTTCGCAAACGGCTGATGGGCCTGGACCCTAATGAGGTAGAATCTTTCCTTCGGGACTTGTCCGATGAGTTGCAGCGGTTGCAGCGGGAAAATGAGAACCTCAAGGAAGACGTAAAGAACCTTGACCTGGCGTTAAAAGAGCACCGGGACCGGGAGAAAACCATCCGGGCCGTGCTGGTGAGCGCCCAGAAAAACGCCGAACAAATCCGGGCCAACGCCGAGCGTGAGGCCCGACTGGTTGTCTCCGAGGCCGAGGTGAAAGCCGAAGGCATACTCAAGGAAGCCTCCAATCGGCTCATTCGGATGGAGCAGGAAGTCTCGGAGATGAGGCGCAACAGGATTCAGTTCGGGGCCAGGATGCGCTCGCTCCTTGACTCGTTTCGTCAGATTCTCGACGATGACGGTCGGGAAGCCCCGCTCAAGTTCGAAACCAAACAGGAAAACTCTGAGCAACTCTAGGAGAATGGAGTCATATCGATGGCCATCAGTAAAGAGCTTCTGGAAATCCTCCGGTGCCCCAAGTGCAAGGGGGAGATATCCCTTAATTCCGAGCAGACAGGCCTTGTTTGCCAGGAGTGCCGGCTTGTCTACGAGATCCGCGAGGATATCCCGATCATGCTGATCGATGAGGCAAAACCCCTTTGAGGCAGTGAACAGTGAGCAGTGAACAGTGAGCGGAAAAAACGGCTCGTTCCGCTGTTTACTGTTCACTGTTCACTCATCACTGTTCACTAAACCATGAGTCTACCCAAAGAACCACAGCCGGCCAAGCTCGTTATCCGATTTTTGTATAGCGACTTCGGGGCGCAGCTCGATGCGCTCCGGGCCCTTACCTCGGACTTCGGACCGATGGATTTTCTTTCCATGCCGCGGGATTTCCCCTACACCAGCTACTACGATGCGGAAATGGGCGGGGGACTGCGCAGGCAAACGGCCGGTTTTCAACATCTGGTGGCGCAGGGGGGGCTTGCCGATATCAAAATTCGCACCAACCAAATCGAAGCACACTTGTTACGAAATGGAAAGCGGCAGGTGAATATCGACCCGGGGCTTCTCAGTCTGGAGCGTCTGGTTCTTGCCACCGGCAAGAATTTTACGCATCGGATCTATCTGCGGGACGGGATTCATGCCGATCTGACCCTGATGTACGGAAAAGGAGCCTACCGGCCTCTGCCCTGGACGTATCCCGACTACGTCGAGCCGGAATTTCTCCATTTTCTGGAAGTTCTGCGAAAGAAGCTGAAATTGCAGCAGGAGGGGACTTTCCCGCGATAGCTTTGACACGTGGCGACGGGAAACAGGCGGAGAGGATAGCGAGATGATCAGACCGGAACAGAAGAAGCTTTTTGCAGTCATTGGAAACCCCGTCCACCACAGCCTCAGTCCCGTCATGATGAGCGCCTGTTTCGGAGCGATGGGCCTTTCGGCTCTCTACGCCGCTTTCTATGTCGATGAACTCGAACGCGACCTCGAGATTTTGCACCGGACCGGTTTTAGCGGGTTGAGCGTGACCCTGCCCTACAAGGAGATGGTGTGCCGTTTGGCCGAGCGCATCGATGATACGGCCAAACAGATAGGGGCCGCAAACACCCTGCGCAGAACGGAGCATGGCTGGGAAGGTTGCAATACGGACTGGACCGGGGCGTTGCGGGCTCTTTCGGCAGCCTGCGAGGTTGGCGGCAAAAACGCCTTGATCCTGGGGGCCGGGGGGGCTGCGCGCGCCGTGGCCTATGGGCTTTTGAGCGCCGGGGCCAGGATCACCATTTCCAACCGGTGTGTCGAGAGGGGTAAAAACCTCGCCGGGCAACTCGATGCGAGTTTCATAGCGCTAAGCAAGCTCGTCGCCAGCCACGCCCGGTTCGATATCGTCGTGCAGTGCACCTCGTCCGGGTTATCCAACGACCGCACAACCCCGCTTGTTTCCGACTCCTTTTTCAGGCCCGAAATGACGGTGATGGACATAGTGTACAGCCCGCCGTGGACCCCATTTTCCCGGGCGGCCAGGGATGCAGGCGCCACCGTGGTCTCGGGGCTGGAGATGCTTCTCTACCAGGGCGCAGCCCAGCTCGAATGGTGGCTGGACCGGCCGATTTTCGGAACCCCTGCCATCGATGCGATGAGACGTGCCCTGCAGGAAGCTGTGGAAAAGAAGGAAGCGGGGAGCGGGAAGCATGAAGCGGGGAGAGGGAAGAGGGAATTTCGGTTGTCCGCTCTTGAAGGAAGCTGTAGATGAAAAAGATTTGTAAAAAAATCACACCCGTCTCGCGGGTAAGGGCGCACATCCGTCTTCCCGGGTCCAAATCGATCACGCACCGCGCCCTCATTATGGCGGCTCTTTCCGAGGGACCCTGGGAGATAGCCAACCCGCTCGTAGCTGAGGACACCCTTCTTACCGCCGGGGCGATCGAGGCGCTGGGTTCACGCGTGGAGTGGCAAGAGGACTCGGTTCGCGTGAGTCCGCCCGACTATCGCTGGCGCACGCCGGAGAGGCCGATTTTTCTTGGCAACAGCGGCACGAGCACCCGTCTGCTTCTCGCCCTCTTTTCGGCGGGGACCGGGACATTTGTGATGGACGGGAGTCCGCGTCTGCGAGAGCGCCCCGTCGGTCCAGCCGTCGAAGCCCTTCAAAAACTGGGGGCGCAAATCGCCTGGAAGGAAGCCCCCGGCTTTCTTCCTCTCGAGATCAACGGCAGGGGGCTCGCTTCGGGCGAGGTTTTTGTGGATGCCTCCAAAAGCAGCCAGTTTTTGTCCGGCATCCTTCTCGCCGCTCCCGCCGCGCGTGGGAAAGTAACCGTTTCGTGGTCGGAGCCGGTCGCCTCGCGGCCCTACCTGGAGATGACCCTCGGGATGATGAAAGCGGCCGGGATCGAGTTCGAGCGTCCAAATACCAACCGCATCGTCGTTCCCGCCCCCCAGAGCTATGCGCCCCGTAATTTCACCGTCGAAGGTGACTGTTCCTCGGCTTCCTATTTCTGGGGAGCAGCGGCTCTTACGGGTGGAGAAGTCTTTACCTCGCCCGTGTCTTCGGAAAGCCTGCAGGGCGACTGCCGGTTTTTGGGAGTCCTGGAGAAAATGGGCTGCCGCATCTTGTGGGAAAACGGCGGGGTGCGCGTCTGCGGGCCTGAGCAGCTCCTGGCCGTGGATATGGATATGAACGAAATGCCCGACATGGTCCCAACGCTTGGCGTTCTTTGCGCCTTCGCCGGCGGGGTTTCACGCATCACCAATGTGGCCCACCTGAGAATAAAGGAATCCGACAGGCTCTTTGCGGTGGCTGCGGGACTAAAGGTGCTGGGAATCGGCGTGCAGGAGCTGCCCGATGGGCTTGTCATCCATGGCGGCTTTCCTGCAGCTCCTCCTTCGGAGCACATCGAGGCCTTCGACGATCACCGCATCGCCATGGCCTTCGCCCTCGCGGGCCTGCGCGTCCAAGGCGTGATCATCGAGGGGGCCGAATCCGTGAGCAAATCGTTCCCACGGTTCTGGGATATTTTCGAAACTCTTGCCGAAGAAAAATGAACCGGTTTCCCTCATTGATTATGCTGTCTTGTCACGAGTCCGGGATAGATAGCTATTGACAACCGATGTTATCGATGCAATGAAGAGGGTCGGTTTCATGCCGATTTGCATTCGCGCTCGGGGCGTGGGGACACCATATCCTTTCCCGGAAGGAGGGCTTTTTGCCTTTCGTTGGTGACGCCTTGGCGCAATTCGGTATTGGGGGCGGATAAGATCAAGGAAAACAGGCAAAAAGTTCCCGCTGACGCTAATAAGGCTGATCTTCAGGTTCGGTTTTGGCCCATGTTCCTCTTATTGGAAAAAAGACCGTTTGGCATCCTTTCTCCCACTCCTCCGCTGTCCCGGGGCGATGCGCGCCGTCGGGATAATATGATACTCGAGTTGGCTTCCAAGGAACCTGTTTTGTCCGGCTGTCTGCCGTCCATGCGAGCACAGGGCTCGGTGCAGTCAACTCCGACTCTGGTTGGTCGGACTCATCTTTTCACGGAGGAGTAGAAAGGGGAGTGAAGTATGTTCAGGCTAAAGGCTTCGTTTATTTTCGTTATCGCATCGGTTTTTGTTTTTGCAGCCGTTCCCTCGTTTGCCCAGAAGGCCCCGAAGGTCATCACCGTCGGTACCTTGTACGCGTCGAGCGGACCCTTCGCCACGTCATCGACTTCGCAATATAACGGCCTCAAATTCTGGGTTTCCCAGGCAAACAAGGACGGGGGCGTCTTCGTGAAGGCGTTCAACAAAAAGATCCCCGTAAAGCTTGTTGCCTACGACGACCAGAGCCAGACCGCGACCGCCGGAATGCTCTACAATCAATTGATTACCCGCGATCACGTGGATATGCTCGTCTCCGATTTCGGCTCGGTGCTGACCTCTGTCGCCGTGCCCCTGGCAAAGGTGCACAAGGTCCTGCTGTTCGATCCCACCGGAACGGCCGCAAAGTTTTTTACCTCCTACAACCAGTTCGTCGTGCTCTGCAGTCTGCCCACCTCGGGCAAATGGCCCTATGCACT
>JAKAJS010000055.1 GCA_021813685.1 Deltaproteobacteria bacterium
TTCTCATTGTGCTGGGCCTGCCGTTTCTACACATAAGGCTTGGTTCCACGGGTACCGAAGGGCTGCCCAAGACGGCGGAAGCCCGCAAGGGGTGGGAACAGTTGAAAAACGATTTTCAAAAACCCGACACCAACCCCATCGTGGTAGTTGTCCGCTATCCGGAGGGTTCCCCCTTGAGCCCGGGGCGCGTGCGTCGGCTCTATGACCTCAGTCGATGGATGGCGAAGCTTCCCGCGGTAAACGGGGTGGCAAGCATTGTGGATCTTTCTCCCGCGATCGATCGCAACGGGTATGTCGAACTTTTCGGCGGCCCGATCGATCGATTGCCCAAGGAGATGCAACTCGCCTTGAAAAAAATGGTCGGCAGCCACATCGTGATGCTCACCGCACAGACGAGCCTTTCCGCGAGCGGAATGGAGGCGCAAGATCTCGTGAAAACCATTGAAAAACACCATCCTCCCGTGGGCGGGGAGCTTATGGTTACGGGGGAAAGCGCCTTCCAACTCGACCTGCTGGAGGCCATACGGGGGAACTCTCCCTCCGTGGTCGGGCTGGTTTTGTGCGTCACCTACGTGGTGCTCTTCCTGCTCTTGGGATCCCTGCTGCTGCCGCTTAAGGCCGTAGTGCTGAACCTGCTCTCGATCACCGCTTCCTACGGGGCGCTTGTCTGGGTCTTCCAGGAAGGGCATCTGGCCCGGTGGCTCGATTTTACGCCGGGGCCCATAGAGGCCATGACCCCCATTATGATGTTCTGCATCCTTTTCGGGCTTTCGATGGATTACGAGGTGCTGCTTCTGGGGAGAATTCACGGAGAGTACATGTGTACGGGCGACAACACCGAAGCGGTAGCCCTGGGGCTTGAACGCACCGGGCGGAGCATCACCGGGGCTGCGGCCATCATGGCGCTCGTGCTGTTCGGCTTCGGGTTCTCGAAGCTCGTGGTCGTAAAGGTCATAGGAATCGGAATGGGCATCGCCATCGTGATGGACGCAACCATTGTGCGCTGCCTGCTGGTACCCGCCACCATGCGGCTGCTCGGCAATTGGAACTGGTGGGCTCCCCGCCCCATGGCCCGGGTCTACAAGCTCGTTTCCCTCGGGGAGCGGTGCCGCTATGGTTGAGTATCTACGGCCCTGCCTGCACCCTTTCGACCCCGGCGGGTTCTTCCGTATACCGTTCCGAAATTTCATCCGGGCCGGCAGATTCCTGCGGCCGGATGCGCGGCGCGAAGTGGCAGGCATGGATGCGGCCAGAGACGGTCTCGCGCGTGTACTTGATGAGATGGTGGCCGACAAGGGCTATCTGGAAGATGTTTTCGATATGGCCCTGCCGCAGCTGGGTGCGAAACATTTTCCAAAACTCCTGGCGATAGTCGCTGCGAAGTCCTACGTGCCAGATCAGTCGGGAAAAAATGGAGACAGCACGGTGGAGATTTCTCGGCGTGCATTGACGCAGGGGGTGTTCGGGGCGGCGACGGTTCGGGTAGGTTTTTTCGGCCTGAGTGGCATAACGCTCGTAGAGAGCTCTGGGTTCGTAAACCTGCGCAATGAGATTGAGCCAGTCGGAGACCACCTCCTCGTAAGGTCTTAAGAATTTCACGTTCGAATCGCGGCCTTCATCGGAAACTATCCGCCCTTCCTCCTTCAGGCGGTTATAGAGAGGGGTTTTGGGCAGCGCGTAGAGAATGTTCAACGTGTGGACGGGAGTCTGGGAGGCCTTGATAAAATCGGCCAATACCTGCGGGGTTTGCTCCGTATCGGTGTCAAAGCCCATGATGAGCCCCACGGCCACCTCCATTCCGTACCGGTTGAAGGTCTCGATGGCCTCTAAAATGGGGCGCTGGAGGTTGAAGCTCTTCTTTATGGCTCGCAGAGCTTCGGCCTCCGGGCTCTCTATGCCGCAGAAGATGTTGGTGAATCCGGCCTGCCGCATTGCTTCAAGGATGTCCGGGTGTCGCGAGAGGCTTAGGGTGGCCTCGCAGGAAAGGCGCACCTCGCAGTCCCTTCTATCCTGCCATCGTACCAGGTGTTGGAGCAGTTCGCGCGCGGCCTTCGCGTCGCCCGTGAAATTGTCGTCGAGAAAATGAACGGACGGGGCGCCGCCATCGGCCAGGATGTCGAGTTCGCGGATAATCTGCTCGGGCGTTTTGTGGCGGGGATGGCGGCCAAAAAGGATCGGCACGTCGCAGAACTCGCACCCGTTGGGACATCCGCTGGAAAACTGCACCGAGCAGAGAAAATAGTTGCAGATATCGATCAGGTAGTACGCGGGGGTGGGAAATTCGGTCATTGGCAACCGTTCGAGGGTGGTAAACCGCAGCTGTTCCCTCGGTCGCTCCGGGTCCTGGTCGATATGTTCGAAAAGCTTCAGGGTCGCATCCCCGACTTCGCCGATGTGGAGGATATCCGCTGCGGGGTACCATTCGGGGGCAGAGGAGGCCGAAGGGCCGCCCAGGATGGCGGGCCTGCCCGCGGCGTGAGCCCTGTCAATTATGTCGCAGATGCTTTCCCGCTGGATGTGCATGCCGGAGGTGAACACCGCCTGGGCCCAGCGCATATCCTCCAGGGTGGCGGGCTGGTTGTTTTCATCAATGAACCGAACCTCCCATCTTTTGGGCAGAAGGGCGGCAATGAGAAGAATTCCCTGGGGGGGCATGAACGCCTTTACCGAAGTCATGAGCGGGAAAGCGTGATTGAAGGTCCCAAACGACAGGGCATATTTCGGGAACACGCACAGGACGCGTCGGATGTTTTTGCCCGCATAATGAAAAGCAGAGCTTTGCAAGTCCATACCTGGTTCTCCATATCTGCTACAGGGTTTACAAAATCGGGTTGCCGGTTAGAGCGGCATCAGGTCGATCGGGAACTCTCCCTCCCGGGATGCGCGCAAAAGCGCCATGGCCGGCCACAGGTTCCTGTAGTTGTGATAGACCAGGTAGAGCCTGCCGGCAAAGGCGGCACCGGTTGGGTACGTTTCTTTCCAGCCGGCCCCGGGCTGGTACGTTTGCAGTAAAAATTCCACGCCGCGCTTTACGGAGGGGTCGTTTTGCGGCCGAAAGCCTGCGGCAAGAAGGCCTTCCAGAGCCCATGCGGTCTGAGAGGGCGTACTGGGCGAGCGCGGTACGAAATGTCCGGCGAGGTCGGATTGGCACGATTCCCCCCATCCTCCATCCGGGTTTTGCACTGAACGAAGCCACCTGCAGCCGCGCGCTACTGCCTGGGAGTCCCCCTCCCTTATTCCCGCCGCGCCATAACCGAGCAGCGCCGCCCAGGTGCCGTAGAGATAACTTATTCCCCAGCGCCCCCACCACGCCCCACAGCGTTCCTGGTTTCCGTCCAGCCAGGCGATGGCCCTGCGGTTCGCCAAAGCCGCACGCCCGTCGGCCAGAAGGCTCAGAAATGCCAGTGTGCGTCCGGTCATGTCCGCCGAACTGGGATCGATCATGGCGCGTCGCATATCGTTAAAGGGAAGATGCTCCAGGATCGCTTTGGAGCTGTTGACATCAAAGGCGCTAAAGCCACCGTCCTTATTCTGCATATGGAAGACCCAGTCGACCCCTCGATCGAAGGATGAAGCGGCCCGTGAGCTTAGCGGCCCTTCGAGTCCGTCGATGGCGCAAAGAACGGCGCAGGTGTCATCGACGTCGGGATAAAAGCGGTTTACCGCCTGAAAGCCCCACGCGCTTCCGCGCATGCCGGGCGAGTGCTGCCAAAGATCCGGGAAAGTGGTGATTTCGCGCCCCAGGAGCCAGGAGACGCCTTGCGAAATTGCCTCATGAGTGTCCTCCACCCCCAGGTTGCGCAGCAGCGCGACATTCAAGGCCGTATCCCACACCGTCGAAGTACAGGGCTGCATGTGAAGCTCGCCGTCGAGTTCGAAGAGAAAACTCCTCAGCCCCTGCTTCATGGTGCTCACCAGCGTCCGATCTGCGGATCGGCCCAGAGCCGTCAGGGCGAGCATCGAAAAAATGGTCGAAAGCAGGTAGCTCCCCAGAGTGCCGTCGGCCTCCAGCCGTTCGCAAATGAAACGGCGACAGGCTTCGACTGCGCGCTTTCTTACCCCGATAGCCCAGCTCAATTTGCCGATGGAAGGCTTGCAACGGATAAGCCAGTGCGCCGGGCGAAAGAGAGGATGACAGGCAGGGGAGATCTCTCCATGATGCGGGGGAATCAGCTCCCTGATCTCTTCGACCATGGGAAAATCCCGCCTGGCCTCGAGAGCCGAAAGCAACATGATGGCAGGCATGTGCACGCGCGAATAGCTCGCAAGATCATAGAGGCTGAAAGGCGCCTTGCCGGGAAGCAGCATTACTTCCGGGGGCAGGCTCGGCACAGCGTGCCAGGCAATGACGCCCAGAGCCGCCAGGGTGACGCGCGTCAGGTTCGACAGGTGCGACTCGCCTACCGCGGCGAGAAACTCCCTGGCTCCGACAACGACAGGGTGGTGGTAGGCGCGCCCCGCCAGACGCAACGCCATGTAGGCTTCCAGGGTTGTGCTGAAGTCGCCGCATTGTCCCGGATACAGCTCGAAGCCCCCGTTTGGGAGCTGACGGCGTTCGATTGCCGTGGCAAGACTTTCTACCAACTCGCTGTGGGCAGGGGGAAAAAGAGTTTCGGTAAGAATGGCATAGCAATTAGGCATGACACTGCCCTGCAACAGGTAGCGCCAACTGCCGTCAGCGGACTGCTGATCCAGAAGAAGAGCGCGCACGTCTTTCAGGATCGTAAAAATGGAGCTCCGTATTGTAGGTGTACAAGCAGGATGGGCTGACATATTCCGGGTCCGGCGGCTGAAGGACCAACGACAGAGGAACGAAAGAAATGAATCTATGGCGAAGATTTAGGACCTGTTCCGGACCCTGTCAAGGTGGGCAAAGACTCCGAGCCTTTGGCGCCATGCCCGATCAGCCATTTGCCGGGTGGTTCGACAGCCTGTTCTAACTCCAGCGGGCTGGTCGGCAAAAACCTCATGGCCCAATCGAACCATGCGGTCTGGGCCACCCATGCAGGATGAGATACGGTGGTACAAAGGCCCCCCTGCATGGCGATTACCGAACACTGGAATTACACCGACGAAGGGAAGGGAAAGACTTTCACGGCGGCTATATTTTTCTCAGCCAGGGGCCCTTTCCCATCGAATGGGTCCACTCCGTTTCGGGAAAACGCGGGCTGTGGGGAATGCAGTTACGGGAGGAAATGGCCAAATCCACCAGGCCGGTCCTAAAATCGTTGGCGAAGTGATGCCGCAGGAATCAAACAGGGTCGAGACTTCCGAGGAAGAGGACCAATACGGCCTGAAAATTCCCCGCACTACCTTTTCCTATTGTGAAAACGACAAAAAGCTCTATCGGTACGCGTTGAATTTTATGTGCCGGAGCCTGGAGGCGATAGGGGGCGGGACATCTGGCATGCGGGCGGCACCGCCCACCTGGCCGGAACCTGCCGGATGGGGACCGATCCGGATACAAGCGTCACAAACCCCGACGGGAGAACCTGGGACATCCCCAACCTGTGGGTCTGCGACGGTTCGCTCTTTTCTACGGTCGGCGGCGTAAACCCGTCTCTAACCATTCAGGCGCTGGCATGCCGCATCGGAGACCGCATCAAGGAGATGGCCGCACGGCACGAACTGTAGCCTCCTGGAAAGGCACGGGACCGCGGAGCAACACTTTTCCCCTAAATGTAGATGCCGCAAGCGATGTAGGCATCCTCCCCCGGAACCTTCTCCAGATAGGTGCTCTTTAACGAAGAGGTCGCCTCCCCGGGCTTGGGCCACCAGTAGCTCACCCATCCGGCCCCCTGTTCGAGCGCAGTAGCGACCAGATCGTTAAAAAACTTTCTGCCCTTTATGTCCTCCAGTTGAGACAGATCGGGTCCGACAAGTTTTTCCGGCTGGAAGGGGTGGGCGAGCAGAGTCAACTTGCCGCGTGTCGTTCCGATATAGATATACCATTCATCCCCGCTGCAAAACGGGCCGTTTTTGTCCCCGGCAGCCGCGATGACGGCTTCCAGCCCCTTTTTCTTCGCCATGGCCATGCCCTTTTTCACCAGATCCATGGCCTGTTTTTTCCTGTTCGTGCCGCTCAATACTTCCTGCAGGGTTGCGGAAATCGCCCGCAGCTTCTGAGCATCCACCTCCAGTTGTTCGGAATCCTCGGCGGACTCGTTCGCATGCGCGGCATTTTTCTGGGTAACCGTATCGATCTGAGAGATAGATTTGGAGATCTCTTTGAGGTTGATGCGCTGTTCGGCAGAGGACTCTGCAATTTCCCGAATCAGGGTGACCGATTTTTCGAAAGTTCCCAACATCTCCGAAAAATCGCTCTCGGTTCGTTTCATAAGCGCCACACCGCTTCCGGTCTTGTTGATGGCGCTTTGAATCAACTCCTGGGTGCCCCTGGCCGCCGCGGCCGATCTTTTGGCGAGGTTTCGCACCTCATCGGCCACTACTGCGAACCCGGCCCCGTGATCGCCCGCCCGGGCCGCCTCGACCGCCGCATTGAGCGCCAGAAGGTTCGTCTGGAAGGCTATCCCGTCAATCTCCTTGATAATTTCGCTGATCTTTGCACTGGCCGCGGAAATATCCTCCATGGCGTGGCTTGTCTCGCTCATCGAGGCGCCGGCCCGGTTCACTATCGACAGGGCTTCCTCAATGAGTGTGCGGCCCTTGTCGGCATTTTCGGCGTTCTGGATGGTCGCAGAAGTAACCTGCTCCAGGCTCGCGGCGGTTTCCTCGAGATTGGCCGCCTGAAGGCCCGCACCGTCGGCCAGCGCCTTGGCGCTCGTATAATAGCGGGTGCAGGCTTTCTCCGACTCGTCCACCGCTTCTGTCAGCTCTCCTACCGACGACCGGAGAGGAATGACCGTGCTGCGAAACATATAGACCGTCCACAGGATAACCACCCCGCAGGAAAGCGAGGTCGCCATCAGGTGCAGATCCATCACAGGCGCGCCATGGAAGGCGATGATGCTCGACGCGAGCGACAGGAGTAAAAATATGAAAATTTTAACCTTAAGATTCATGTAAATACCCCCCAAAGCCTCTCCTTTCGGGAAGGCGGTCACGATGGTTCAGTGAAAGATGTCAGCAAAAATAAACCAAATTTAAGGTTTCAACATCTAAACTATCGAAGTTATGGGAGGAAAACTTAAAAGAAAATTTAGTTGATTTGTCATTTTCAGAAGAAACGAGAGCGGGACCGCACAGACGTTAGCAGGAGGATGTGAGACAGTCCGATCGAGACGCTTATCGAGCATTCAGTTGATACCAACACTTATCCCTGCGCGGTTATGCAAACACTAACGGCGAACCAACCGGTTGACGGGGAGGGCCGCTCCGGCCCCATTCACCATTAGCGTAAATGTCGAGCGCAGGCACACGTTCCAGTTCCCCCGCTCTGAAAAGACAAGAGTAGAACAGTTCGAGCCCTCTTTGCTCCCGGTCGTTAAAATCGTACTTGAGGCAGCGGTAGTATTCCTCGAACTGGCGCACTGTCATCAAACCGGTCGAAGCGGCCAGTTCGCAGATTCTGCCGATGTTTGTAAGCCCCCATCTTTTGGAGGAAATCAGGGCATGGGTTCCCTCGGGCAGCTGCCCGTTTTTTTGTGCAACCACCTCTTTTCGCAGCACCCATACGGCAAAAACAAACGGAAGCCCCGTCCATTCGAGCCATTCTGTGCCGAGGTCGAGTACATGGGGAAAAAGGCCGCTTGCCGCAAGCCGAAGCGCTTCGTCTCCAATGGCAAGGCAGGCGTCGGGAAGCTCGGCTCCGGAAAAACAGGTGAGGCAGGAGCCGGTCTCAAAGAAGGGTTCCACCCCGTATCGCAGCCTGCACAACACCTTTAGCAGTCCCACCGAGGTTTGCGATTTCGCACTGGTGAGGACTCTTTTTCCCGTAAGCTCCTCAACCGGCATACGGGAAAGAAGAAGCACGCTCTTCACTTCCCCTTCCGAATTGATGGAGAGTTCGGGCACGATGTGGTAGAGGTCGGCCCGGCGCGCGTATTCGATGGAGGATACCGGGCTCATGTCCAGGCCCCCCGTTGCGCACAGCTCGTTTAGCCGGGACGGGTCTCCCGGGACGATCTCGAAGGGATTGGCGACAATGCCTGCTTCCAGCGCGTGATAGATCGGAAGAACATTCAGAAAATCTATCCTTCCAAGCCTCAACCTGGCTGATGGCTCACCCATTTCCATGCTCCTTTTCTCCCTGATTCGATGATGGCCGCCGAAAGGCTCGACTCGCTCGCCTCCGGTTCGACCGCTACTGCAAGCATAACGGCTTTGGCCCCCGGCTCCAGGCATCCGAACTCCCCCGTGTGCCCAAGCGAACGGGCGGGGTTTACCGTGATCATTTCGAGAATTTTTCGGGGGTCGATCGAAGGATAGTTATCCAGCAGGTGACCGGCTTCGGCAAAAAGATCGAGATCCGAATTGCTGGCAAGGCTATCGGTAGCAAGGCAGCTCCGGACACCTTCGCAAAGCGCCTTCTCGATCCGGGGGCGGCCGGCGCCCACGTTTCGATTGCTCCTCGGGCAGAAAACCACCGTGCACCTTCTTTGCGCCGCAAGCGCCCAGTCCGACTCGGACATGTGAACCGCGTGCACCAGGAGCGTATCGGCATCGAGCGCACCGAGGCTTTCGAGGTATTCCACCGGAGTCTTCCCGGGGGGCTTCCACGCCGGGTCCCATCTCTCCAGTCTTTCCAGCAGTTCGCGGCAAAACCCCGTGCCGTCTTTCAAAAACTCGATTTCCTCCGGATGCTCGGCAACGTGCATCGTGAATGGAAGCCCGCGCTCCCGCGTCCACCGCTTGCACTCGGCGATGATGTGCGAAGAAACGGAATAGAGCGAATGGGGCGTCGGGATGGCTGCCGACGCATCGGGCCCTTCAGGCATGGCAGCCCGGATCGAAGGCAGGTTGAACCCGAGAAGTTCCAGAAAAATCCGCCGCTCTACGCGCGTTACGCCCGAGCGTGCCGCCCGGCCCCCATTGGTTATATCCCCGCAGAGCCCTGTTGCGCCGCTACGGAGTTCTTCTTCGCCAAGCCGTAGAGAATCGGCTGCAAGGGCCTCTCCTGCGTGTGCGCGCTGCTCGATAAGTTTCCCGAGCCATTCGCGAAAGCCGGGCTGCGGAAAAGGAATCTTGCCTTTGAGGCCGGAGAGTTCGAGGTGCGTGTGTGCGTTTACCAGTGCCGGCAGCAGGGCCGCCCGCCCGTGGTCGATCCCGCGCGTGCCCGGGGGGCTTTCCTTTTTTACGTGTTCAAATGCACCCGAGCAAACGATCCGGCCGTCCAGAGTGAGGACAGCGCCGTTTGGTACGGGCGCCGTGCAAACCGGCACGAGCCACGCGGCCCTGTGCAGCACGGCTTGCTCCCGGATTTGGCAGCCACCGCTCATGCAGTCTTTTCATCCCCGCCTGCGGGCGCAGCCGGCAAAAGCTCGTAAGCCATCGTCCGCTGCCGCGGCTCAAAACCCGCCGAAAAGATGAGCCTGCGGATTTCTTCGACCGAGAGGCGAAAACTCACCCCGGCCGCAGCTACGACATTTTCCTCGATCATCGTGGAGCCGAAGTCGTTTGCGCCAAAAAAGAGCGCGAGCTGTGCGATCTTTGGTCCCATGGTCACCCACGAAGCCTGGACGTTGTCAAAATTGTCCAGAACGAGTCTTGATACCGCCAAAAGCCGCAGGTAGGATACCGCGGATTCGGGTTCTCTCCGGATCGCGGTGTTCTGCGGCTGGAAAGTCCAGGGGATAAAGGCCGTAAATCCCCCGGTGCGGTCCTGGACCTCCCGCAGGGCGAAAAGGTGCTCGAGTCTTTCTTCAAGCGTTTCCTCGTGGCCGAACATCATCGTCGCCGTCGTGCGAAGGCCCTGTGCATGCGCCTCCTCCATCACCGCCAACCATTGGGCGGCCGAGCACTTGCGCGGCGACACCCGGCTTCGTACCCGGTCTACGAGAATTTCCGCCCCTCCGCCCGGGATGGAATCGAGTCCCGCCGCCTTGAGCCTCCGGATCGCTTCGCCTACGCCAATGCCTTCCTTGCCTGCGAAAAACACGATCTCGGGCGGGGAGAAGGCATGTATGTGAATCGGATACCGGGATTTTATAAAGCGGAGCATATCCTCGTAGAAGGAAAGGGGCAGATCGGGGTGATGCCCGCCCTGCAGAAGGATTTGCGTTCCCCCCAGCTCCAGGGTCTCCTCGATTTTGCGGCAAAGTTCCTCCTGACTCAGTACGTACGACTCGCTGTGGTCCGGAGAGCGGAAAAACGCGCAAAAACGGCATCCGCAAACGCACACGTTGGAATAATTGATGTTTCGGTCGACCACATAGGTGACAATCGGGCGGTCGTGTTTTTTCATGCGCGCTTCGTGGGCCATGCGGCCAAGCGTGTAAAAATCAGCGCTCGCATAAAGATCGCGCGCCTGCGCAAAATCCAGCCTCTCACTCATAAGCCAGCCCCCGACAACTGATAACCAACGTCCAACCACCAGCAACTAACAACTAACAACTAACAACTGCCCCATTCACCGCGTTAAACAGGCTGTCGCGCTGCACGGGCCGAAACCCGGCCTCCCGGATGATCCCCTCGATCTCGCTTCGCGTCATCCCCTGCTGCGATTTGGCCCCCGCCATGTGTCCTATTTTTTCCTCCACCACCGTGCCGTCAAAATCATCGGCGCCGAAGTAGAGGGCCGTCTGGGCGAGTTTGACCGTGAGCATCACCCAGTAGGCCTTGATGTGAGGGATGTTGTCGAGCATCAGTCGGCTGACGGCAATCGTCTTGAGATCGTCGATCCCGGTTGTGGGCTGCATTTTCCCGAGGCCGGTGTTCTCCGGTTGGAAGGCAAGGGGGATGAAGCAGACAAACCCCCCGGTCTCGTCCTGGAGTTCGCGCAGGGCGACCAGGTGCTCGAGCCTTTCCCGGAGCGTCTCGATATGGCCGTAGAGCATCGTCGCATTGGATTTGAGCCCCATTGCATGCGCCTGCCGCATCACCTCCAGCCAGCCTGCGGCGGGAAGCTTCTCCGGGCATAAAAGCTCGCGTACGCGCTCGCTGAAAACCTCTGCGCCCCCGCCCGGAAGCATCCTCACGCCCGCCGCTTTGAGCCGGGCAAGAACCTCTGCGACTGAAATCCCCTCGTTTTTCGCAAAATGGGCGATCTCAACCGCGGTAAAGGCCTTGATGATCGTATCGGGTTTCAGCTCCCGGATCCTGCCGATAAGACCCTCGAAATAGGAAAACGGAAGCTCCGGGTGACAGCCTCCCACCACGTGGATTTCGGTCAGCCCATTATCGTTTGCCTGCACTTTTTCGAGAATTTGCTCCTCGCTCAGTTCGAAGGAAAGGGGATCTCCCTTTTTCCTGCTGAAAGCGCAGAACCGGCAGCCGTTTACGCAAACATTCGAGTAATTGATGTGGCGGTTTACCACATAATAGGCCTTGTCCCCGTTTCGCCTGGTTCTCACCAGGTGCGCGAGCGAACCAACCGCGGTCACGTCCGGACAGGCAAAAAGCTTCTCCCCATCGGCAATCGAGAGCCTTTCCCCATCAGTGACCTTGGCGGCGATCTCTTCGAGTCCCAACTTCTTATAGTAGCCTAGATCGAACATACTCCCGTCCTTCGGACCGGACGCCCTGAGACGCCCCCATCCCATAGCGAAGCACCTTGATGAACTCGTCGACTTTTTTCTCCAGATCCTTCGCCTGCGCCTGGTATATACTCGCCCCCGCATCGAGAAAAGGAACGCAGTAGGCCTGCAGAAACCTGTCCATGAGAGCGTCGAGCATAAACACGGTCATCTCTATGTCCGTATCCGCCCGAAGATCCCCCCGCTCGATTCCCGCCTCCACTACCGGTTGCAGATATTCGGCGGAAAAAAGATGCACCTGCTGCAAAAACTCGGCGCGCAGCGGAAAATCTTCCTGGAAGATCATCTTCAAATAGATCCGGTACACCCGCGGGTGACGCTCGATAAATCCCACCCCGGCGAGCAGGCTCTCCTTTATGCGCTCGAAAAAATCCCCGTCGCCGGTCTGCTTTTTCACCTGCCGCAAAGTCTTTCGGACAAGCTCTACGGCATAGTCGAAGATGACCGTGAAAAGCCCCTCTTTACTGCCGAAATACTGGAAAAGCGATCCCTTGGCGATCCCCACGCGTTCGACCATCCGGTTGACGCTCGCCTGCCGGAAGCCGTGGTGCGAAAATTCTTCCACCGCCGCATCCAGTATCCTGGCCTTCTTGGCCTCATCGAGTTTTTTAAACGTTTCGCGCTCCGCCATGGGACCTCGTGTCTTCTGAAAATGACCAGGTGGTCATTATAGGGAGGGGTGCGCGGAGTTGTCAAGCGCTTCTGTGACCGGGTGGTCATTTCGCTGCAGGACTGCTTCGGTGCAGAAAAATCGGGGTGATTCACAAACCGGGAGGCGAAGAGCTGTGGGGATCGCCGCCCCGCCAGGCGAGACCGGCGGGGCAACCTGGCTGCGGCGCCGGCCGCCGCACTACTCGGGGCGTTGGGAAAAGACGTATTCGCGCAGGCATTCGGGGCATCGCATGAAAACTCTGTCATCGCCTTCTGCGAGGATATCGATCCTCGTGCCGCAGGAATCGCATCTCCTGCGCAGCAAAATTCCCCGGAACCAGGTCGCGGGGGCGCCTTTTGAGCCGGCAGCCTTGGGCGCTGGAGCGTTGGCCCCCGGCGTCACCTCTAACCGCACGGTTTCGGAGGTCTGCCCGACACCGCCTTCGCCTCCTGTGGGAGAAACGGGTGCTGGAATCGTTGCCTGTTCACCTGTCAAACTGCGTGTGCCCCTTTTTCAAAATCGCGTGGATTTGAATTTATTGCCCAAAAGCGCCGGAAAGTAAAGCGAAAGCTTTCGGGCGATCCATCACTTTTGGTGCAGGTACACTCTACGCTTTCTTTTGCCTTTATGGGTTTAACCGGGATAAAATTGCGTGATGGAGCAACCGTTTAAACCAACGAGAGAGCAAATTTTGGCGGCACGGGGCAAAACCGTCCCCGACCTGATCGCTCCGGGGCTGCGGGTGCTTTTTTGCGGGATAAATCCGGGCCTCTACACGGCCGCAGTGGGACACCATTTTGCAAGGCCCGGCAACCGCTTCTGGCCCGCCCTCCACAGGGCCGGTTTTACTCCGGGGCTCTTTTCTGCGTTCGAGGAAGAAAAGCTTCTGCCGCGCGGCTATGGAATCGTGAACCTGGTGGAACACGCAACGGCCCGGGCCGACGAACTGAGTGCGGAGGATCTGGCCCGGGGCGGTCGCGGACTTATCGAAAAAATCCGCCTCTACAGGCCCCGGTTTTGTGCGGTACTGGGCCTTGGCGCCTATCGGACGGCCTTTGCACGTCCTGAAGCAACCCCCGGCCCCCGCCCGGAAAAGCTCGGCGGCGTCTCCCGGCTCTGGGTGCTGCCAAGCCCGAGCGGCATCAATGCGAGCTATCCCATGGAAGACCTCGTAGGGTTGCTCCGGGAGCTAAAGATCGCCGTGGACCGTGAGGACTGCTGCCCTTGGCCCGGAACTTGCTCTTGAGTAAGACCATAACCTGTTGGTTCCGAACCCGGGAACCTGCTCGAAAGAGCTCCATTGGATACGGCGCCGGTTCGAATCAGTTTCCTGGTGGCGCCCGCCGCGCAAGAAATAATTCAGGTGAACCAATCCGAAGCGTGTCTTCCGAAGAGGCGGAAAAACCGCCTTCGAGCGCCGGCAAAAGTGCCTGCCGTAAGGATGCGGAGGTTGTTGCACCATAGATTCCGGGGAACTGGATATGGTAAACGGGAGAGAAAAGACCGAACGACGCCGGGCGAAAAGAATCAGCGTCACTCTGCGCATAAAGATTACCAAGGCAGCCTCTCCTGCACGAAGCCGGGGGAATCGGGAGTGGGTCGATTTGGCGAATTTGATAAATATCAGCCACCTAGGCGCCTATTTCGAATACCGGGGCTCCGAACGGTTGCACCCCGGCGACACGCTCCTCATGGATCTGGATGTCAGCCCGCCGCTCGAAATAAAGGATATGGATTCGGGGGAGAGGCTTCCCATAGGGGGGCTTGCCTCCATCGTGCGCACGCGGCACAATCAGTGGGACGCCTCGCTCGGGGTGGGGGTAAGGTTTCTGGAACCGCTTTCCATGAAGCTCAATTCGGCGTGAGCCCCCCCCGGGCTCCGTGCCTCACTCGAACCCCGTAGCGCCTACGTTTTCACTCTTTGCGGCAAATGTCCATTTTTTCATTTTGTTGAAAAGAGTCGCCCTGCTTATCCCGAGATCCCTGGCCGTTTTATCCCGATTTCCGCGGTTGAGTTCAAGCGCCTGGCTGATCAGATGGTGCTCGAATTTTTGCACTGCATCCGAGAGGTGCATATTGGGGCCCTTGAGGTCGAGTCCCTTCCCCAGGCCCGATATCTCTTCGGGCAGATCCGAAAGCCTTACCTCCCCGTCCCGGCAAAAGATCACGGCCCGCTCCATCACGTTTTCCAACTCGCGCACGTTTCCCGGCCAGTTGTAATGACACAGGGCCGGCAGCACCCATTCGTCGAATTTTTTAATGTTTCTTTTGTGCTTGCGGGAAAATTTCTGCAGAAACTGCTGCACCAGGATCGGAACATCTTCTTTTCTCTCGCTTAACCTGGGAATGGCAAGGCTCACTACGTTCAGCCTGTGGAAGAGGTCCTCGCGAAACAGGCCCTTTTTGCTCAGTTCGCGCAGGTCCTTATTCGTGGCTGCAATGACACGCGCAGACGTATACATCTGCCGTGTGTCTCCGACCCGCTCGAAGGTCTTTTCCTCTATCACCTTGAGCAGCTTCGCCTGCAGGCCTATCGAGGCCGAGTTGATGTCGTCGAGAAAAACGGTCCCGTCTCGTGCCGCCTCGAATCTGCCCTTCTTGTCCCTGTCGGCGCCCGTAAAAGAACCTTTTCTGTGGCCGAACAGCTCGGATTCCAGGAGCCCTTCGGACAAGGCCCCGCAGGAGACCTCCACAAACGGCTGGCCGGCCTTTTTCGAACAGCCGTGAATGTATTTTGCCAGAAGCGTTTTGCCCGTCCCCGAACCGCCCGTGATGAGCACTGTCGCCTCGGTTTCGGCGGCGATGCGCGCCTTTTGCACCAAAAGCTCCATGGACTTGGAGCGGAAATAGACATGATTGAGGCTCGATTTGTCCAGTTCGTACCGGAGCCCCCGGTTCTCATCGCGCAGCGCCTTGTGCTCCAGCGCGTGCCGGATCGAAAGCGACAGCCTCTCGTTATCGATCGGCTTGGTAAAATAATCGTATGCCCCGCGCTTGATACACTCCACCGCATCGCTCACACTGCCGTAGCCGGTAAAGAGGATCAACTCGACGTCTATTCCGTGCTGCCGGATCAGCTTGAGGATTTCCTTGCCCTGCAATCCCGGAACATTGATGTCTGAGAGGATTATTTCATAGCCCTGCGACTGGATCAGTTCCCACGCATGAGCCCCATTGGCCGTCGAGTCGACCTGAAAATTCAAGTTCTCCAGAAACATCTTCAAGGAGACTGCGACGACCTTGTCGTCTTCGACAATCAGTAGTCGGCCTGAATTCATGAACCACTCCAGGTGCGAATGCTAATGCAGGGGTGAGCCCCCGGGGCTCGGGAAAGGAGCTTCCAATCTGAAATGTTGCGCCGGGGAACTCAGTCTGGCCCGCAGCAGGGGCCCCTTTGGCAACACGGAGATGCAACTGCCTGGGGATGCGGGAGGCAATTTTGGTGCCAGATTCCTCGTCCCGGAGATAGAATCATCTATCCTGCGCATTTTCTCGCCAAACCCCACCGTCGGGCACAAATTCCTTCTTCCGGGGAAACCGTCTAACTGCAGTGTCTAAAGCTTTTGACCCGATCCATGGCACGGCGGCCGCTCAAGGAGTTGCAACCCGCCGATTAGTAAGGAAAAAGACATTGTCTACAATGCTAGACCGCAAACCCGCCTTTTGTCAAACAAATTAGACCTTTTGCCCGCAAAAACAGCAAGCCTCCTTGCTTTTCGGCTCGCCGTTGCCCGGGGACGCGCTCGCCAAGGGAGCCGGGAATGGGCGCCGCCTGTTGCAGCCCCGCCCGATTTGCCGAACAGGGCCCTTTTTTTGAACCGTTTGGCACGGCCTTTGCCTAAATGATCCCGCAGGCAGCAAGCCGTCGGCAGTCCGGCCGCTCTTGCGTCTTTTTCGATTCGCTTCCCGCACCCTGCCTCGCTGCAGGTCTTGCGGGAAATGTTCCTCCGTGCGGGATGCCTCGATTGGACGATCCCGCCTTCAACAGGGGCTTTCGCCCCCTCGGCCGCGCCGCAAAAGAGTCCGGAGATCCTGCTGGCCGAAGGGAGTGGGGCCAAGGCCAGGTATCTGCTGAGACCCTCGTATCCGAAAACCCGGATGGGCGATTGATCCAGGCCACAAACGGCAGGGAAAGGAGGTGGTGGGCGGCATAGAATCCTTTTGGCAGCTATACAATGGGGATTGGAAAAGAGTTGCGTTCGATAAATCGTAAAAGGAGAAACGGCATGCTGAAAAAACTCATCACTATGTTATTCGGGGCCGCGCTGATCGCCCTTCCGGCAACAGCGCTGATACCTGCCTCCGCCCACGCGAGCTGCTACAATCCGGAGTTTGACGCCGTGGGGCTCGATACGGCAAACATCTTCGTAGACAACGTCCTGGCGGAGATCGTCTTCTTTCAAAGAGGCCACCATAGCAAAGGCCTGGAAGATTTCAGCAACTTCATGGACTATTCGTCGGGCTGGATCTTCAACCCTACGGTGCAAATCAACGGTGCAAACTTTACGAACGCGGTCCCGCGCGGTAGTGCCCCCGATACGCCTTTTGGCGCGCTGGCGGGCGGAGCCCATTGCATGAGCACCACAGGCGACCCCGTGGCGTGCCAGCCGGCGGAGTTTTTCGCCGTTGCGGGCACAAACGGCACGCCGGTCTACGATCCCTGCTTCGGCCAGGGATTGCCCGACAAGTTTTACGCCACAAGCAACGCGCTGGGAGATTTCGACAATTACCATTACCCGTATAGATCGGTGCTTACCCCCGAGCGAAGCGGGGCCATCTATCGCTGGCGGATCGTCCTCCAGCAGCAGCCCGCCTCGGATATCTCCATCAGCATCCAGGACTGCGTGTTGACCGAGACTTTGAACTGCCCCACGGGCATCTTCACAACGCCCAGCGAAACGGGGTTCTACAATCTCGGCCCCTACCTTGTCTTCCTGCAGTCGGCTCTGCCCTCCATTTCGGCCTGGGCGATCCCCGGCCCCTGGGCTTCGCTCGGCTTCAGCCAGCCTTTTCCGCTCTACGTCCGGCAGCAGCCCCAAACCAGCGCCACTCTGTGCCCCATCCAGTCGCTGCCCTTCGTTTCCACGGCGTTTTTTGACGAATCGATCGTAGCGGCCATGCCCATGACCGGAGGCTCGGCCTACGGCAACTTCGCACAGGGATTTTCCCTTAACGGTGGAGACATGATCGACATCTCGATCGGGATCCCCCAGACCATCAACCCCAATGACTACTATTTCGGAAAGGACAATGTGCTTCTCAAGTACATCGGAGTGACCGGAACGGGAGTCTATGGCTCCGATGAATGCGATGCGGACTAAAAGGCGCGAGAGTGCCTCTCCGGGGCTTTGCCCCCCGAAACGATTTCCAGTGTCACTGTGAAAAGGCCGCCCTCCCCGGGAGGGCGGTCCCCCCGAAAAAAACCGACCCTCTCGCCCCGGAGAGGCTTTTTTTTTACCGACTCTTGGCCCTGCGGTCAGGCCCTGTGCGAAAATATCGGGGGTTTGCAAATGGAGCCGAGTGCCGGTCCCGCGGGGATCGTTGCGGAAAGCTCGGGCAGGAACGCAAAAACGGTGGAAGGGATGAAAAATACACAGGCTTTCCAAACATGCCGGCGAACCGTGCCTTACGCAAGACAATTCGCCGGGGCGCGAGGGGAAAAATGATGAAGGACAAAAAACTTACACGGACACTTTTGGCGTTTCTTGCCCTGGTGATCGCGGGCGCCTCCGCGGTTGCGGTTTTGGGCGGGCGCGGGTCAAAACAGTCGCCCGGAGCCGGGGGGGAGAAACTGAAGCCCGTTGCGGCAAAAAAAATCGCCCTGCCCCAATTCCCCGGGCCGGCGCAGCCGGTTGTCACCGGCATGCACCCGGACGGGGACAGGGCGGGGAAAATAGACGAGGTGCGCAAGGCGAGGATGCACCCGACTCCGGGAAGCATCCGGATGCTCCGTAGCCTGATCGACACCGACAAGGATACGGCCGTTCTCTCCGAGGCCATGAACACTCTGGGCATCCTGGCCCAGCGGGGCATCGACACCGAAAAGACCTTCACACTGCTCAGCCGGAAGGCTCTGGACAAGGATTTCCTCTCTCGGGGAGAGGCCCTGCTGATCAGTGCAATGATCGGGAAAGACAGGGCGCTCCCGGTCCTCTCGACCATTATCCGGGGCGGCGGTGGAGTCGACTCCCAGGAAAGTGCCATGCTCGGGTGGGCCTCGCGGTCGCTGAACATGATCGCCTCCCCGGCAAGCGTTCCTCTTATCGAAAAGCTCATCTCGCAGACAACCAGCCTCGATGTGCGCGGTCCCTCCTATGATGCGCTCTCCAGGGCCGGAACACCCGAGGCCTTTTCCTTTCTCAAACAGCAGGCGCAGACCACCACCGGCAAGGACCAGGCCTTCAGCGTGGCCGCCCTTTCCCGCTCCAAGGACCCCGAGACGGGAAAATGGATCGAAGGAGCGATGGAGGGGGGCGCCCTGAGCCATGAGGCGATAGCGACCCTTGCCATGATGCCCGCGGCCCCGGAGCTTTTCGGCAAGGTGCTTACCGCCGGCGGTCTCAGCCCCGAGAAGCAGCTCGAGATGTTAAAGCTTATCGCCCCGGCTCTGCAGGGCAACCCCAACCTCCAAAAACTCGCCATGGCCGTTGCTCCCCTCGTCTATTCGGGGGATGCGAAGGTGCAGGAAGAAGCAATCGAGCTCGTGGGAAAAGCCGGCGGGAAGGAGGTATCGGCCATCATCCAGCCGCTTCTTTCCTCCGAAGACCCCGCGGTGCGACGCGACGCCTTCTATTCCTACCTCAAGTTCACCAGTGCGGACGACTACAAGTACCTCTTCGATTTTCTAAACGATAAGAACCCGGAAACCAGGCGGATGGCCATGTTCATTTTGGGCAAATTCTACGGCTCCTCGGACCGCAGCGCCCTGGAGCAGGCGGCCCAAAGCAGCGATACCTTCATACGGGATAGAGCCAAACAGTATCTTTCGAGCCTGAATTGATAAGGAGAGCGTGTCATGGAGTTTCTGCAAAAATTCGGGAAAACGGTATTCCTGTCGACTCTTGCCGCTTCGCTTCTTTTGTGCGGCGCCGTGTGGCAGCCGATGGCCGGGGCCGCTTCCCCCCGAAAGGATATCCTGGCCGTTGCCGGTAAAAACATAGTCGTAACCCGGCAGGACCTGGAATCGGCCATCGCCCGCTACAAGGAGCAAAGCGGAAAGGAGCAACTGACAAAGGCCGAGACAGCCGGCTTGCTCGAAAACCTTCTCAGGCGCCGGCTCCTGCTGCAGCTCCCGGAGGTAAAGGCCTGCAAAAACGACCCGAGCGTCATCGCCGCGGTAAAAGAGTTCGAAGACACCCGGATGGTCGCCCGGTGGGCCGAAAAGAATATGCGCGCAAAGGCGCAAGTCTCCGATCAGGAGGTGCGGGCATACTACGACAAGCACCGGCAGGAGTTTCGCACCCCCCCCAGCGTCAAGGCGAGCTATATCCTTCTGCGGACGAAAGGCGAGGCCGAAATGGTCCAACAAAAACTGCGCGCGGGCGAAAACTTTGCCCAACTCGCCAAAGAGTACTCCATCGATCTTCCAACGGGGCAGCACGGCGGCCTGATCGGGTCGATCTCGGAAGGAAAGACTCCCACAGAGCTGGGCAAAATGCTCTTTTTGCTCGCCCCGGGGGAGACAAGCGATATTGTTACCACCAAGGCGGGGTATGCGATCTTTAGAGCCGATGCGGTCACCCCGCCCGCGTTCAAGCCCTACGCCGATGTAAAAGAGGGCATTCGGGAAGCTCTTCTCCGGAAGAAGGCCCGAGACACCCTGAAGCAAATCGTCGAGGGGATCGAGAAAAAGGCGGGGATGAAGATTTACAAAGCCAGGTTGGCTGAATTCGAGCAAGCTTCCGCCCCCGGGGGTATTAAAACGGCACAGAAAACCGCGCAGAAATAAAGCGCCGCGCCGGCTCGCCCGCTTTGCCTCGCGCGGGCGGGCGGCGTGCCGCAGCCAAAGTTGCCCGGCCGGCTCGTGGCATCCCTCGATACGCCCTCGCTCATTCCGAGCGCCCTTCGAACGATTGCCCGAGTACCGGCTCACACAAGACCCGACAAAAAGCCTTCTGTCCATAGACCGGCACTGGATGGCCTCAAAGAGGTGGTTGCGTGCCTTTTCGTCGCGGGGTGCGTGCCAACGGGAACTCGGTGTGTGAAAAGTGTAGGTTTGCCCCCCGTCCTTTCATAAACGGCTCGGGTATAGGCTTGGGCCACCCGGTTGGATCCACGGGATGCCCCTCTTGGTCACCTTGATTCATGCCATGAAAAAGCGGGGCAAAATCCTCGGGCCCGCCACCCTTGGCGGGGGAGGCGGTGGTTCTATGGCCTGCGCCCTCGAAATGATTTAGTCGGTGTCCATCCGGAAAACTCATGGTGGGCAACGCTTCGCTTGTGCCCACCTCCTTGGCCTCGGCCCCTGTTCTTGCCCTCCATTCCCGGGTCAATGATCAGACGACATTCCATGGCCTCACACCTATAGTCGGAAATTTTCGGAGTGAATAAAACGCGGTTTTGGACCAAATTCCTTGAAAAACGATATTTCACGAAAAAAAATAGCATATTTCCTCACTTCCGACTCGCCCCGATTCCATTGAGTCGCCCTCCATCTTAAAAAATGTTAAAAAACAATAACTTGGAAAATCGCTCCATCCTTGGCATCGGTGTTGCTCCTTACGCCGGGTAACTGCGGAAATGAATGGTACCGAAAATCAAATTCAATTACCTCAAGGAGAACAAAATGAAAAAAGCTCTAACAACCCTGCTTCTGGTTTTCGCCATGGTCGGCTTTATCGGTCTTACCGGCTCGCCGGCCGGGGCAGCAACTGCCTCTGTCTACTGCAATCCCGCTTATACGAACTCGATCGGTGCGCCGGGAAGCCAGGGTGCTGTGTGCCCGACGGTTGTCGCCTCTGTTCCGGACCCTGCGCCGGTTTACTGTAATTCCGCCTACACCGCTTGGATCGGAGCGCCGGGAAGCGAGGGGGTGACATGCCGGGGGCTTGTTGCCAGTCGCGGGAATAATGCTGGGAATTAACCATTCGAACATGTCCGGTACCAACGGAGCAGGGGGGGCGGGTTTTCCGTCCCCCCCTCCATATTTTGGAAACAGCCCCGGGGGATCATTCATGAAGCGGAGGAAGGTTGGTCGCTATAAAACCCTCCGATCCCGTGGATGGCAAAACGCGGATCATGGAAATTAACGTTCCGCCCGATGAGCCTTCATGGTGCTCAACCTCATGGCTTCACCATTTTTATCAGTGCTCGGGGACATGCTCCAAACTGCTGCGTGAAACCGGAACCACGCCATGGCATATTGCGCCGACCGGTTTGTTGCAATGAAAGAAGTCCACTATCACATCCTGGAGTATCCGGGATTCCAGATCGGGCTCGACATATCGGACTGGATTGGTGAATTCGCTGCTGTTTGCCGGAGTGATTCACCGACTTCAGTGCCAACCATCACAAACGCATCTTCGGGTTAGGTCTTTGGCAATTCCGGGCTCGACTTCTCGACGCGCAGAATTGCCATGGAGCAGCTAAGAGACCAGGACGGCGTCCAGGCTGATTTCCGCTTTGAGCAGCTTCGAGACGGGACACCCAGCCTTAGCCTTGCCGGCAAGCCTTTCAAATGTCTCTTGGTCTGCGCCGGGAATTTTAGCTTTGAGCATCAGATGGACGGCTGTGATTGCGTAGCCGCCCTCAACCTGTTCCAGGGTGACCGTAGCGGTTGTTTCCATGTGCTCGGCAATGAGCTTTTCCTCACCTAAAATGAGCGAAAGAGCCATCGTGAAGCAGCCTGCGTGTGCTGCGGCGATCAGTTCCTCCGGATTGGTGCCCGGTTTGCCTTCGAACCTGCTGGCAAACCCGTAGGGATAGGCATTCAATGCGCCGCTTTCCGTCGAAATCTTTCCTTTGCCGTCTTTTATTCCGCCCTGCCACTGGGCGGAACCCTGCCGCTTGATCTTCATCGCCAATCTCCTCCTACATTGTAAATATCCCGGAATATATCTCCAGTCCTTTGCGCGACCAGCCCGACTATCAGCTCCCGGCGCATGATCATAGCTAACGAATCTAACAATGATGGTCCGCTGTTGCAATCCTGCGCAGGCGCCGTGTACGGACTCGGACTGACCCGTCCGTACGGTTCGAAGACCGCGGAAACTTCTCGATAGTAAACGTGGAGGCATGCCGATTTTGTTCCCTTCCGAGACGCTATGCCGGTTGCCGCCCTGCCGTCTTGACTTTATGCGAACCATTCGTATGGAATATATGGAAACGGACGGATTGATCGATCACATATCTGAAGGATAGCGGGAGTGGAGAGCGTACAGCGGGTTTTAAATCTCATAAAGGGCGAGGAAGAGGGCAAGGAGCAGCTAAACCGGTGTGAGGTCGGTGCTGAGGGTCGGCAGGATGTCGAACTCCTTGATGCCTATTCACGGGCCGTCATAACCGTTGTGGATACGGTAGGACCTGCGGTGGTCGGGATAAGCGCACAACAAGTGGGAGCGCCGGAACGTGCCGGCTCGGGCTCCGGAGTGATCATTACTCCTGACGGCTACACTCTCACCAATGATCACGTCGTTCGAGACGCAAGGCGTCTTACTGTAACGCTTCGGGATGGAACGAGCCTGGAGGCCGAGCTGATCGGAACCGACCCTGCCACCGATCTGGCTCTGATACGCGCAGGCGGATTTGGGTTGCCTTATGCCTCGATGGGAGATTCATCATCCTTGCGCGTAGGGCAGCTCGTGATAGCCATAGGAAATCCCTTCGGCTTCCAGTCAACGGTCTCGACAGGGGTCGTAAGCGCACTCGGTCGCGCATTGAGGAGCGCCGACGGACGCCTCATAGAAGACATCATTCAACATACCGCGCCTCTGAACCCGGGGAATTCAGGCGGGCCGCTTGTCGATTCCAGAGGGCGGATCGTCGGAATAAATACTGCCATCATAGCCATAGCCCAAGGGATTGGATTCTCTATTCCCTGCGATACTGCCAGATGGGTGGTGTCGCAACTGTTGACGCTGGGAAGGGTCAGACGCGGGCATTTGGGAATAAATGCTCAGCAACGTCCGCTTCCTCGTCGCCTGGTGCGGTTCTACAGACTCAATGCAGACTCGGGGGTTGAGGTCATGTCTGTGGCTCCGGGAAGTCCGGCCTTTAGCGGCGGAGTTCGAGAGGGCGATGTGATTGTGCGTATAGATGGCCATGACGTTGCGACCGTGGATCACATCCACAGATTCCTTTCCGAGTGGCCTGTCGGAAACCCGGTAAAGCTGACTGTCATTCGGGGACAGGATCGCCTGGAGGTAGAGGTTGTTCCTGTTGAGCCGACATCGCCGAGTTAAGAGTCTGATGTTTATAATGACCGGGAATTGTCCCCGGAAATAGGGGACGCCCTAGGCATTTTACATTCCAGAGTGCTGCGACATCAAATTTCTCGCGCTCTGCGATTTCGCTGCCCCTCCTCACAGCGACACTGACGGTTGGGAAGGAAACCCCGACAGGAGCTTCGGGATTTGCTTCCTTTTTCGGTTACACCTATCTGGGTAGTAGGGCTGGAGCGCCCTGGACAATAGCTCCTTCAAGGAGCAAGCTTGAAATATGCCGACGGAAAATGTCGAGCGCGCTGGTTCGTTTGCCTGAAAAAAACCAGCCGGAGACCACTGTCTTCGGCTGGAAGGACGATCTCCCGACATCTATGTAGACCGCTTTATTTCATCTTGCATGACATGGTCTTGACCGTCCCGTCCTGGACGTCATATTCGGCACACACGATCCTGACTTTGCCCGAATCGACCAGGGAACGTATGAGCGGCGACTCGCTCAGCAGCGACTGTGCCGACAGCTTAACATTGAAGTTTATGGCCGATGCGTACAGACCGGCTTGATCGTTGCCCTTGATCTTCTTGCGGGCAAGCTGAACGGCGGGAGAGATCTTTTTAACGATTGCGCCGACATTGGGGTCTTCATGACCTGTGGCGTCGAGGGTGGCTTTCACCGCTCCGCACCTGGTATGGCCCATCACCATGATGAGAGAGGACCCGAGGTGCTCCACCGCGTATTCGATGCTCCCGAGCACGATGGGATCCGCGATATTGCCTGCGTCCCTAATGACGAAGAGTTCCCCCAGTCCCTTGTCGAAGATGATTTCGGGAGGGACTCTCGAATCGGAACAGGATAGGATAACGGCGTAAGGGTGCTGCCCCGCAACGAGGCCCAACCGTTTGGTCGGAGCGCTGGATTCTTTGATCGTCAATTTGTTTGCAACGAAACTGCGATTGCCATCGAGCAGCTTTTTAAGCGCCGTGTCCGGGTCAACCCAGGGGGCCTCGAAGGTCAGAGCGGCGGTAGTAAGGAGCAGAAACGCCAGTGTCGGCAGAAAAATCCGGGTTTTAACCTTCATTTTTTGATTCTCCTCGCATCTGAGTGGTGAGAACAGCCTTGAACCTTACATAGTCGCCTTTGGGAGATCTGAAGCTACCGATTTGAGGCAGCCCGTACCGGTGCCGCCATTCCTGTGCGCCCGCCGGCCGGGCAGAAATTACTGACTATTATCTACAATGAAGAATTAGAATACAATTCATAGGTGTGAAGATTTGCTCCATATCGTACCCGATTCCAGATAGGAATGAAACTATTCCCGATCCTTCGGATTCAAGAAAATGTTCTTTCGTTCATTTCCTCGGGATGCAACATGGTAGAAGGCTGCCGGATAAGAGATACGAAGAGCCCTGGCCATCCGAGTACCCCTATTGCGGGTTCCTGATGTCCCAAAACCCGCTGTATCCGTAAGTGCTGACTGTACGTCAACTGTAGGTGCGGCGTTACGTTCCGGATGACTTCGCAGCGTTGCGCAACGGAAGGCGTAAGATTTTGCGAAGTCAGCCCCCTCTGCTGCTCTTGACTCCTTGCAGAGGAATCGATCGAATCAAAACATCTTGCGGTCGAGCGATCTGTACTGAATCGCTTCGAGCAGGTGGACCGAGCCGATATTTTCCGACGCTTCCAGGTCTGCGATTGTCCTCGCCACTTTCAATATCCGGTGGTATGCGCGTGCGGAAAGGCCGAGCTGGCGGACCGCCTTATCGAACATCGATTGCCCGGCCTCGTCGAGTCGACAGAATTTTTTGAGGTGCTTGGGCCGCATCTGGGAATTGGAGTAAATTCCTTCGTCCGGAAACCTTTCCAATTGAATCCGCCTCGCCTTCGTGACCCGCTCGCGCACGCAGGCGGATTTTTCCGCCTGCCCTTCGGAGCGCAGCTGTTCGTATTTGACCGCGGGGACCTCGATGTGCAGGTCTATCCTGTCGAGTATCGGACCGGAAATTCTTCCCCTGTATCGCGTAACGGTTGCAGGCGAACAGGAACAGGGCCGGACCGGATCGCCCGAGTAGCCGCATGGACACGGGTTCATCGCGCCGATGAGCATAAATCGCGCCGGGTAGGTAAGGGCGATCGCCGCCCGAGCGATCGTCACCTGTCCGCCTTCGAGCGGTTGCCGCAAAAGGTCGATTACATTTCGCCGAAACTCGGGGAACTCGTCCAGGAAAAGGACCCCGTTGTGAGCGAGGCTCACCTCGCCGGGCTTGGGGATCTGGCCGCCGCCCACAAGGCCGGCGTCGGATATGCTGTGGTGAGGTGCGCGAAACTGGCGCCTTGCGATCAGGGGGGTGTTATTGAGCAACCCCGCGACACTGTATACCGTCGAGGTCTCGAGCGCTTCTTCGAAGCTAAGAGGCGGAAGTATTCCGGAGACCCGCTGGGCGAGCATGGTTTTCCCCGACCCCGGCGGGCCGATCATCAGCACATTGTGATTTCCCGCAGCAGCAACTTCGAGGCCCCGTTTCGCATGCTCCTGGCCTTTCACGTCTTCGAAGTCGAGATCCTCGGCCACGTCCACGCGCCATAGCGTGTTCGGGTCCGTTTTCAAAACGGGCAGCTCCGAGCGGCCGTTGCAATATTCGACCACTTCGGAGAGATGATTTGCGGGGCGAACCGAAAACGAAGCGCCGGGCGGCGAGTCGCCGCTGCCGGGTTGCCCGTCTGCTTCGCGGGCGGGCCGTCCTCCGGTTTGCGTCAGCACCGCGGCCTCTCGGGCGTTATCGGCCGGAAGAACCATGTCGGTATAGCCGCTATCCCTTGCCCGGATCGCCATCGGGAGGCAGCCGGCAACCGGCTTGACCCTTCCGTCGAGGGCCAGCTCGCCGCAAAAGACCATCTTTGCGGCCTTATCCGCGTTTACCAGCCCCATGGCCGCAAGGATGCCGACCGCGATCGGCAAATCGAACCCGGCGCCCTCCTTTTTCAAGGCTGCAGGTGCAAGGTTTACCGTTATCCGTTCAAAGGGAAAGGGGTAGCCGCTGTTTTGAATCGCCGCCTTGACCCTGTCTTTGCTCTCCTTTACGATGTTATCCGGAAGCCCTACCACCGACAAGCCCGGAAGGCCCGAGGCAATGTCCACCTCGACTTCCACCAGGATGGCGTCTATACCGAGAAGAGAACACGTGCTGGTTTTGGCTATCATGCAGCGTCGCCCTGTTTTTTGGGTGAGAGAATGTTCTCGATCGATATTATTTGCATAAAAGCGAGAAAATAGCAATTATGTCGAGTTGGATTTCCAAGGCGACATATAGGCCCACGAACTCTTGAGGCGGCCGGCCCGATGCAGTCCGGGTTTAACACAATAATAGAATAGAGCGCGCCCTGAGCTTGAATGAAGAGACGGGACATGCCGAGAGCCCGAAGACATTTCTTGATGGGATACGCCTGGCATATAACTCACAGATGCCATAAGAAGGAGTTCCTCCTGAAGTTTGCCAAAGATCGACTGTCGTGGATGCATTGGCTCTTCGAGGCGAAAAAGCGCTATGGATTTTGCGTGCTCAACTACGTCGCCACATCCAACCACATTCATCTGCTTGTTCTCGATCGCGGGAAGGACGAAGTCATATCGAGGTCGATGCAGTTGACCGCCGGCCGAACTGCCCAGGAGTTCAATCAAAGAAAGAATCGCAACGGGGCATTCTGGGAAGACCGTTATCATGCGACTGCGGTAGAAACCGGACACCATCTTTTCAGTTGTCTCACCTACATTGATCTGAATATGGTGCGTGCCGGAGTTGTGAGACACCCGTGCGAGTGGGAGTTCGGGGGATATGCTGAAATGATGACGAGCCGGGAGCGCGGCTCGATAACCGATTTTGATGCGTTGATGGAGCTCCTGGGCGTACAGTCGAGGGAAGCCATGCAGCGGATGCGCAGAGGGTGGATTGAGGATGCACTTGCCGGAGGCCCGCACCCGAGGCAAAGCAAGTGGACGGAGAGTGTCGCCGTCGGGAACAAAGATTTTGTGGAGAATGTAAAGGTAAAATTGGGATTGCGAGCCAAGAGGCGAAAAGTTTCAGGAGACAAAAACGACTTCATCCTTCACGAGTCCCGGGAAGCTCTCGAGGGTGAATGTGACATATAAATAGGCAGCCGATATTGACCCTAACCGGGGGGCGTCGCCCGGGCTTTGGGCACTTCTACACTGCACCGACGCGGGAGCCCTCAAAACAGGGGCAAAATGCTGATGCTGGCCTAATGATTCCGGTTGGTTACGCATGGCGCTAGTCTGAGTTTACTAACGATATCATTATCTTGTACCGGGTCAGACCCCGCAGCGCACCCGGTCAGACCCCGCAGCGCAACCCCGCAGCGCACCCCGCAACGCACCGTATGGTGGAGGGTTGCCTTTCAACCGTTTGGAAAATCTTCAACAAAACTGCGGTATACCTCTTCCCTCATCGACTCAGTGGGATATCGTAGATGAAGGCGCCGAGACGCTAAAACCCGGCTACCTGGAACTGCTGCGGCAAGGCGCCCAGTCCGACGTCATCTACC
>JAKAJS010000137.1 GCA_021813685.1 Deltaproteobacteria bacterium
CCGGTTTCCCTTTGGACTGAGCGATCGGAACGGGGACGATCTCACGTGCGAACTTACCCTCCTTCATTGCCGCGCAGGCGCGCTGATGGCTCCTCAAAGCCCACGCATCGGCGGCCTCCCGGGTTATGGATTCGGCTTTTGCCGCCGCTTCCGCCCAGGACATCATGGAATTGAGCTCGCCGTAGCGCTCGATTGGCTGGGACATGACCCGCGCGCGCTGGATGCGGTCGAAAAAGGGAATTCCCCACATGGGAAGCGCCCCGTGTCCGCGCGGCATAAAGCCCCATTTCGCATCGTTTCGGCCCCCGAGGCCCCACCGGATCTCTCCGGGCAGGTACAGCTCGGCCTGGCTCATCGAATCCATTCCTCCCGCCACCACCACCCTGGCATTTCCAGTCTGGATCTTCATGGCTGCAAAGAGCACGGCGTCAACGCTCGAACAGCAGCGCCGGTCAAGGGTTATTGCGGGGATCGATTCCGGCCAGCCGGCCGAGAGCACAGCGAATCGACCGGCATTGGCGCACTCGCCGTTCTGGTAGGACTGGCCGACGATTACTTCCTCTACCTGGTCGGGTGGTATCCCGGCTCTTTTAACCGCTTCCTCCAAAACCAGCGCTCCCAGTCGGTAGACCGGAACGGATCTCATGGCGCCGCCGTAAGCGCCGATGGGGGTTCGAACACCGGAGAGAATGACCGCTTTTTCCATCGAATCCTCTTCTATCGCGTTATTTTTTCATGCTTCCGTCGGGATTGTATTCGTACCAGCCCTTGCCCGTCTTGCGGCCCAGATGCCCCATCCCGACTTTGAGCCGCAAAATGGCCGGGGGATAAAAGGAGGGGTCCTTCGTCTCTTCATAGATCGACAAAAGAGCGCCGTGCGTGACGTCGAGCCCCACCAGGTCGCCGATCTCGAAGGGGCCCATTTTTCTTCCGGCCGCCAGCCGCAGGCCTTTATCGATGTCTTCCACGGTTGCGATCCCGTCCTGGACGAGCTTCATCGCCTCGATGTTGGCGCGGTAGTTGATGCGGTTTATCACGAAGGCGGGGATATCCCGCTGAACGAGGATGGGGTGCTTCCCCAGGCGCCGGACAAAATCAACTGCCAGCGCAAAGGTTTCGTCGCCGGTAAAGCTTGTGCGGATCACCTCGGCAGCACCCATCATCGGAACGGGAGAGAAAAAGTGGATGCCCACAACTCTTTCCGGCCTCTTTGTCTCCGCCGCCAGGTTGGAGATCGCAATGGCGCTGGTGTTGCTCGCAAGAATCGTATCCGGGCCGGCAGCCCGATCGAGTCTTCGGAAGACCTCGCGCTTTAGCTCCAAATTCTCGAAAACGGCCTCAATGACCAGATCGGCGTCAATCCCGGCGCCCTCAAGACCGCTAGACTTGTGAATGCGTGACAGGATCTCTTCTTTCGTGCCGTGCACCACCCCTTTTTCGAGGAGCTTTCCAACCGAGCGGGAAATCGTTTCCAGCGCCTTTTCGACAGCCTCTTCGCGCTGGTCGCAAAGCGTAGCTTCGATGCCGCTCTGTGCGCAGGCCTGGGCTATCCCGCTTCCCATGAGTCCGCTGCCCAGAATGAATACCTTCCTTAGCTGCATCTTTTCTCCTTCACATCTGATCTTTCCAGCCGGAGCGGATATTTGAAAAATGGGACCGCACGCTCCGTTCGGCCTTTTCCGGGTCGCGGGCGAGCAGGGCCTTGAGCACTTCGGTGTGGTCGGCTATCGAGGTGGCCACAAGCGACGGGTCGTTATAGAAAGCCCGGGTCAGCCAGTACCATCCCGGCGATTTCATGATGCTCGAGATGCTCTTTCGAAGGACCGTGTTGCCGCTTGCCTTGATGATCGCACTGTGGAACTGGAAATTTAGCTGCGTACAGACGGTCAGGTCCTTTTCCCGGCCGGCTTTTTCCATTTGACGGATATTTTCTTCGAGCCGGGAAAGGTCGGCCTCCGTCATACGGGGAACGGCAAGATTTGCGGCAAAACCCTCCAGGCAGCCAAGCACCGAGTAGATCTCTTCGAGTTCTTCATGGCTCAGTTTGCGGACGTATTTTTTCTTGAACGCATTAACCACCACCAGCCCTTCGGACTCCAGGAGCCGGATGGCCTCCCGGATGGGTGCCCGGCTCACTCCGAACCACTGCTGCAACTCCATTTCCTTCAGGAGCGTCCCCGGTTTCAGCTCCTGGTTCAAAATGGCCGTGGAAAGCGCCTTATGGATCTGTTCGACCACCGTCGAGGGCCGTGTGATGTTTTTTGGTTTCATGAGCTGGTCCCGTGCAACTGGTCTTGACTTGCGCAATTGTCTAATGGTAGATTGTCGACAATTCAAATATGCTCGAAGCTCGTTTCTTTGTCAAGGAGATACGCCGATGCCCCGATGGGGCCGAACCGCTTTGCGGGCCGGGGAGGATGCACTATGAGAAATATTTGATCGCTGTTGCTTTTCCAACCATCCGTTGTTCGCTCCCTTTCTCGCTCTTACGATCTCCGTCCTGGTGGAATCCAAGCGAATCGTCGAATAGACGCTCCTATAAGTACAATCACTTTTCCTCATTCCATTGACCGGTAAAAATGTGCTTTCCCGGGAAACCGCTCAACCGGGAAGCGAAACCGCAGCCAGCCGTCCGGCGCATCCGGATATGGCCGGCACAATTTGTGGATACGGGAGGGATTTCGAAGCCATGATGGACTATCCTCTTTGCCTGCAAAACATACTCTATCGCGCTCGAAACATTTGGCCCAAAAAGGAGATCGTCTCGCGGGATTTCTCGGGAGTCTTCCGCTACAACTACGGGGAGATGGCCAAAAGGACGGGGCGGCTTGCCAACGTGCTGAAGGAACTGGGCATCGAGCCCGGCGAGAGGGTGGGGTCTTTTGCCTGGAACAGCCATCGCCATCTGGAGCTCTATTTTGCCGTACCCTGCTATGGCGCGGTTCTAAACACCCTTAATATCCGGCTTTCGCAGGAACATCTGATCCATTGCATCAATTTCGCCGAAAACAAGGTGATCTTCGTAGATGAAGACCTCGTTCCCGTGCTCGAAACCATACGCGATCGTCTGACGACCGTCCGGGCCTATGTGGTCATGACGGACAAGGTGCTCAAAGAAACCGGGCTCGCCCCTGCCTATTCCTATGAAGAACTCCTGGCGGCGCAGCCGGAGGAGTATGACTTTTCCTACCCGGATGAATGGTCCGCAGCCATCATGGCCTATACGACAGCGACTACCGGTTTTCCCAAGGGGGTGACCTACAGCCACCGGGGACTTTATCTATTGAGCCTGACCAACACGAGCGGCGAGTGGGGCATCTTTGAAAGGGACGTGGACTTGCCGATTGTGCCCATGTTTCATGTGAACGCCTGGTGCAGGCCCTACACGGATGCGATGGCGGGAGCAAAGCTGGTGCTGGCGGGCAGTCGCCCCACGGCGGAGGACTACTGCCGGCTCTTCGACCGGGAGAAAGTCACCCTGAGCGCCGGGGTGCCGACCATCTGGATGGGGATCTTGAAGCACCTGCTGGAAAATCCCGGCCGCTATGATTTGAGCTCGATACGGTATCTGGTATCGGGAGGTGCGCCCCTGTCGGTGCAGTTGGCGAGGGAGTTCGACACAAGACTTGGCCTCACGTTGTTGCAGGGGTACGGACAGACGGAGACTACGCCCACCACCCTTGTTTCCGTACCGAAGAGTTATCTTTCCGACCTGCCCGCTCCCGACAAATACCTTTTGCAGACCAAAACGGGTCTTCTCTATCCCGGCCTGGAGATGCGGGTGATAAACGAGCAGGGCCGGGAGGTGAGGCATGACGGGAAGGAAATGGGGGAATTGCAGTTCAGGGGTCCCTGGGTCCTGCGAGAATATTACCGGGACCCCAAGGCGACCGAAGCGGCCTTCTGCGACGGTTGGTTCTGCACGGGGGACATCGTCACCGTGGACGAAGAGTCCTACGTGCAGGTCATGGACCGGACCAAGGATCTTATCAAGAGCGGCGGGGAATGGATCTCCTCGGTCGATCTGGAAAACACTCTGATGGGGCATCCCGCGGTGGCCGAGGCGGCAGTGATCGGGATACCGCATGAAAAATGGCAGGAACGGCCGCTTGCGTGCGTGGTACTGAGGCCCGAAGCTGAGGGCAAGATATCGAAGGAGGAATTGCGCGAATTTTTGAGCGACAAACTCGCCAAATGGTGGTTGCCCGATGATTTCGTCTTCTTGCACGAGATCCCCAAGACCAGTGTGGGCAAATTCTCCAAGCGGGTTTTGCGCGAGCTGTACCGTGATGGCAAACTGGCGATCGGGGAAGGGTAAATAGGAAGATTTGACGGCAGATGACACAGGAGGAAGGCATGAGAGCAGCTTTGGAAAGGATGTCCATTCTGGCAGTTTCGGCAGCTTTTTGCATGATTTTCTGTGCAGTGCAACCGGTCCGGGCAGCGGAGCCGATCAATATCGGGGTAATCGCCTTTGCGTCTCCAGCGCCCGGCCAGTCGATATTCGACGCCGCAAAGCTGGCTGCGGAAGAGATCAACGCGAAGGGCGGGATAAACGGACGCCCCGTCAAGTTATTCGTATACGACGACCACGGGAAGTCGGCGGACGCCGTGGAAGCCTTTCAGCGAGCGGTATACAGCGACCACGTCGTGGCGGTCGTGGGCGTCTGGATCAGTGAAGCGGCGCTTGCTCTGGAACCGTGGGCGGCGCGCCTCCATACCCCTCTCATAATCACCGGTGCGGCCTCCACCAAAATCGGCGAATTGGTGCATCAGAATTACAACACCTATAAATACAATTTCCAGCTGCAACTCAATTCGGACCAGCTCGCCAGGTCCGTAGCAGACTTTCTGGGCAGCAAGATGTTCAAAAAACTCGGATACAAAACGGCCTACATCGCCAGCGAGAATTTCGACTGGACGAAATCCTTGGATGAGGCTTACATGAAGTATCTTCCGGAGGCCGGTGTGAAGGTGGTGGGCCACGTGCGGTTTGCACCCGATACAAACGACTTTACGCCGATTTTCAGCATGATCGAGAAAAAGCATCCCGACATTGTCGTAACCGGCTGGGCCCATGTGGGAGTAAAACCCACGGTGCAGTGGCATGAGCAGCAGGTCCCCGTGCTGCTTGCGGGGATAAACGCACAGGCATCCACTTCGTCTTTCTGGGCGGCCACCAACGGGGCAACCGAAGGGGTTTTGAGCCAGAACGAGGCCTCCGAAGCCCCGATAACTCCCAAGACGCTCCCCTTTGTAAACGCCTACAAGCAAAAATTCGGCGCGAGCCCGGCGTACTGCGGCTACAACACCTATGACGCGATGTATATCCTGGAAAAAGCGATCGAACGCGCCCACTCGACAAAGGGCGATCAACTGGTGAGCGCACTCGAAAAGACGAATTATCTCGGGGTGCAGGGCCGGATCGCTTTCGAGGGAAAAAACAGTCCCTATACGCACAGCATCAAGTACGGGCCGAAGTATGTTCTGGGCACCCAGGCCCAATGGCAGAACGGAAAACTGGTTACGATCTGGCCGAAGAAAGCGGCGACCGGTTCCCTTATGATTCCCGGTTTCGTAAAGCAGAAAAAAGCTGCCGAGTAAGAAGCAGGAAGCGGGAAGCGGGAAGCGGGAAGCGGGAAGAAAACCGCGTTCCGGGCTTTTTCATGGTTTCCCGGGTGTCCCCCTGGAGCATTGAATGCCGCTTTGCGGGAACTGGAGAGTAAAGGAGGGGAAATGAGAGGAGTTGTCGCAAGGCTTTGTATTTTGGCGGTATCGGTCCTGGTGAGCACCGCCTTTCTCGGGGTCCCGCCTGCTTATGCGGCCAAGCCGATAAATATCGGGGTGATAGCGTTTCAGTCGCCGCCGCCCGGCCAGTCCATATTCGACGCCGCGAGGCTTGCGGTAGAGCAGATCAATGCAAAGGGGGGAATAAACGGCAGGCCGGTAAAACTCTTCGAGTATGACGACCACGGAAAGTCGGCCGACGCCGTCGAAGCCTTTCAGCGTGCCGTCTACAGCGATCACGTCGTGGCGGTGGTGGGCGTATGGATAAGCGAAGTGGCCCTGGCCCTGGAGCCCTGGGCGGCACGCCTTCATGTGCCCTTTATCATCACCGGAGGGGCTTCGACCAAGATCAGCTCTCTGATTCACGACAATTACGATGCGTATAAATACAATTTCCAGCTTACGCTCAATTCGGACCAGATGGCCCGTTCGATCGCCGACTTTCTGAAAGAAGACGTGGTCGACAAGCTGGGATATAAGAGGGCTTTCATCGCCAGCGAGAATTTCGACTGGACGAAATCGCTCGATGAGGGCTACCTGAAAAACCTGCCCAAAGCCGGCATCACGGTCGTGGGGCATCTCCGATTTGCTCCCGACACCAACGACTTTACGCCGGTTTTCAGCCGGATCGAAAAAGCCCATCCGGATATCGTCGTAACCGGCTGGGCTCATGTGGGAGTAAAGCCCACCGTCCAGTGGCATGAGCAGCAGGTTCCCGTGCTGCTTGCAGGGGTAAATGCCCAGGCGGCCACATCCGCGTTTTGGGCGGCCACAAACGGGGCAACCGAGGGGGTCATCAGTCAAAGCGAGGCTTCCGATGCTCCGATAACTCCCAAGACGATCCCGTTTGTAAAGGCTTTCGAGCAAAAGTTCGGCATAAGCCCGGCGTACTGCGGCTACAACACCTACGATGCCCTGTACATGCTCAAAGGGGCGATAGAGGCGGCTCATTCGACCAGGAGCGACGCGCTGGTGGAGGCGCTGGAAAAAGCGAGCTATACCGGCGTTCAGGGCCGCATCCGGTTTCAGGGCAAAAAGAGCCCCTTTACGCACAGTATCAAATATGGCGCGGGCTTTGTCACAGGCATCCAGGCACAGTGGCAGAAGGGAAAGCTGGTAACCGTCTGGCCCGACCGGGCGGCCACCGGAACGCTCGTGGTGCCGGATTTTGTGAAGAATAAAAAATCGGCCCAATAGATTCGGAACGCCTCTATGCAGCTTTTTTGGGAGATACTGGTCAGCGGGTTTATCATCAGTTCGATTTACGCACTGGGGGCCATGGGTTTTTCACTCATGTTCGGTACGGCCGGGATACTCAACCTGGCCCACGGTGCGTATCTCGTATTGGCCGGCATCGTCGCCTGGTTTTGCATCAGCCACTTCAGGCTGTCCCTGCCGGCAGGGCTGGCTGTGGGAATCCTTGCCTCCGTTCTATTTTCCTATCTGCTGTTCTTTCTGCTCATAAACCCGATCGACAAGTCAAAGAGGATTCCGGAGGAAGAAAAACCGATCTTTGTGCTCACGGCCACACTGCTCTGGTCGATAATCATTCAGGGCCTGCTGGACTATTTCTTCGGTTCGACGCCCGTCATCATTCCCCCTTTTGCCTCCGGCAACATGCACCTGTTTGCAATCAACATCACCTATAACATGATCGTTCTGGCTCTTCTGTCACTGATCATCATCGGGGTGCTGTGGTTTGTCATGAACAGGACCAAAGCGGGCAGGATGCTTCTGGCTGCGTCCATGAGCCGCACGGGGCTTGCTCTGATGGGCATAGAACTAAAGCGGGTGTACCTGCTGCTCTGGGGGATTTACGGAATATTGGCGGGAGCTTCGGGGGTGCTGCTGGCCTCGTTTCTGGGGGCATCCGCCGCGGGGGCGAACGATCTTACGGGCATGGCGTTTTCCATCGTGGTCCTGGGGGGGCTCGGCAGCATCACAGGCTCTTTTTTCGCCTCCTATATCATCGGCTTCCTGGGAACTCTTACCGCCTACCTGATCTCGCCCTCCTACACCTCGCTTCCGGCGTTTGTGGTCCTTGTCGTAATCCTTTTTCTAAGACCCCGGGGTCTTTTCGGGAGGTTTTGACAGCAGCTTCATGAGCCCTTCATCCAAAAATTTGCTGCGGATGGGCCTGGCGTTACTGATCGTCCTTGCCTGTCTGCCATGGTTTTTTTCCCTCTATATCGTGGGCGTTCTTACCATGGCGCTCTATTTCAGCGTTTTCACCATGTCCTGGGACCTTCTGTTTGGCTATTCGGGCGAGGTCAATTTCGGGCCGACTTTTCTGATCGGCATCGGAGCCTATGCGGCGGCACTTTTGAACGTGAACACCGGTTTGCCCATAGCTGCCTGCATTTTCCTGGGGACGCTTTCGGCGGTGCTCGCCGGACTGGTTCTCGTTGCTCCCGCCCTGCGCCTCAAGGGACCCTACTTTTGTTTGATCACCCTGGTGTCGGTGCTCGTGCTCCAGGAGTTCATCATCATATTTGCCGAGCAGACGGGCGGGGAAACGGGGATGACTCTTCCGGGCATCCTTTCCATGAGCGGCATGGTCAACTATTACCTGGCGCTTGCCCTGGTTTTTGTAAGCGCAGGGGTCTTTCTCGGCCTGGCTTTTTCACCTGTGGGCCTGATCTTGCAGGCCGGGGCGCAGGACCCGGTCGCCGCCGAAAGCCTCGGGTTCAATATCGTAAAATACAAGGTCCTGGCGTTCAGCCTGAGCGCCTTCTTTTCGGGCCTTTCGGGAGCCATGCTGGTTTTCTACATGGGCACGGCGTCGGTGAGCGTCGTCGTCTCGGTTTCCGTCATCCTGCAGATCATCATAGCCGCCATAATAGGAGGAAGGCGCACCATCATCGGACCCATCCTGGGTTCGCTCTTCATCATCATAACCGGCCAATGGCTCCAATACCTGGGACAACTCGACTATGTGGGAGTTGCCGTTCTGGCTTTGATCATCCTGATTTTTTTCCCGGACGGCATCGTCGGGGTCGTGCTTCGAAGAGGAAGAACCGATGGCGCTGCTTGAGGTTTCGGGGCTGAACAAAAGATTCGGGGGAATCCGCGCCGTAAAGGAGATCGATCTCAGCGTGGCGGAAGGAGAGATCGTGGGGTTGATCGGACCCAACGGTTCGGGCAAGTCCACCCTGCTGAGTCTGCTTACGGGGGTGCACAAACCCGATAGCGGCACCATCCGCTTTGGCGGGTACGAGATTCAGAAATGGCCGGTAAATAAGCGCATAAAGCACGGCATGGCCATCGTCTTTCAACATTCCCGGCCGCTCCATCGGCAAACGGTACTGGACAACATCAAACTGGCCCTCCTTCCGGACAGGGTGCTAAACGTCCACTATCCGGCAAACATTGAAGAAAAGGCGCGTGAGGCGGCAAAACGGCTGGGGCTGGAAGATGTGATGGACGCCTATCCGGGATCGCTGCCCTTTGGCTACCTGCGCAGAATGGAGGTGGCTAAAGCCCTTGCCCTCAATCCGAGGCTGCTCCTGCTCGATGAGCCCTTTGCGGGGCTCACCCCTTCGGAAGTAGGGGAACTGGCCGATCTCATTCTCTCGGCCCGGGAGGAAAAACAGGCCATAGTCCTTGTCGATCACAACGTGAAGGCGGTCTATAGCTTCGTTGGCAGAATCGTCGCCCTCTCTATCGGAAGCAAGATAGCGGACGGGGCTCCTCGGGAGGTGATGGCGCACCCGGAGGTTCGCAGGGTGTATCTCGGAAAGAGCCTGGAGGAAGTGGAAGAAACGAGGCCCTCCGCGGGGTGCTGCCCGAAAGACCAAAATCATCTGCTCGAAGTCGCTGTTCAGTCCCTCAAATACGGCAAGGCGGAAATCCTGCGCGACGTGACACTCCGTATTCGGGAGGGCGAGTTCGCCTCCCTCGTAGGGCTTAACGGAGCGGGAAAATCGAGCCTCCTGAAAGCCGTTACCGGCCTTGTGGACTATGCGGGGGAAGTGAAATGGCGGGGAAAATCCACCAGAGGGATGACCACGGCGCAAATCATCCGCTCAGGCGTGGCCTTCGTCCCCGAGACCCGGGAGCTGTTTCGCCACATGAGCGTCCGGGAAAACCTGGAGATGGGGGGCGATAGACTCAATCGGCATGAACTCGAAGCACGGCTGGAAGATATGTATGGCCTTTTCCCGATTCTTAAGGAACGTGTCGCCCAGCCCGCCTATACGCTCTCGGGAGGCGAGCAGCAGATGCTCACCATCGCCCGCGCCCTGATGCAGGGTCCTTCACTTCTCATTCTGGATGAGCCGACCCTAGGCCTTGCGCCCGTTGTGCTCGAGGCCATTTCGGAAGCCCTGCTGCAACTTCACCGCTCCCAGGGGCTCACCATCCTTCTGGCCGAACAGAACCTCCATTTTGCCCTGAAGCATTCCGACACCATCTATTTTCTCGATCATGGAAGTGTCGGCTGGCAGGGCCCGGTCGAGGGCTTTCGAGGGGAGGTGGGCGACCGGTTCCTGGTATCGGGAGAGCGGGCCTGAACCTCCAGCCCTCCTGCGGCTCAGTGTATGAGATTTTCCCAGATCACCGCATAGCCCTGTCCCCTGCCGACGCACATGGCTGTTAGCCCATAGCGGGCGTGCGGATTTTCCTTGAAAAGGCCTGCCAGGAAAGCCACCAGGCGCGGGCCCGAGGCGGCCAGCGGATGGCCGTAGGCAATGGAGCCGCCCCACATGTTGACTCTGGGATCATCGGATTGGAGCCCGAGAGTCAAAAGATTGTGGAGGGCCTGGACGGCGAAGGCTTCATTGAGTTCGATGATATCGATGTCCTTCAAGCTCAACCCGGCTTTAGACAGCGCCTTCCGGATCGCAGGCGCGGGGGCTGTTCCCATGATCCTCGGGTCCACCGCGGCAACCGCTGTTGAGACCCATCGCATTTTGGGCCTCACCCCAAGCCGCAAAGCCATCTCTTCGCTCATGAGAAGCACTCCGGCGGCTCCGTCGTTCAGGCCCGAGGAGTTTCCGGCCGTTACCCGGCCTTCTTCCCGGAAAGGAGTCTTGAGGCCGGCCAACCCTTCCCGGGTGGTCTGCGGCCTTGGCTGCTGATCTTTATCCACAACTCTTCGGGACCCGTCGGGAAGCTCGACCTCGATGGGGATGATCGTCTCCTTCATTTTCCCGGCGTTTATGGCTCTCTCGGCCTTTTTCTGGCATTCCACCGCATAGGCGTCCGCCATCTCCCGGGTGATCTCCGGAAACCGGTCGTGGATGTTTTCTGCGGTCATGCCCATGCTGAAGGCCGAACTGTCGCCCATGACCTCTTCCGAGCGGGGATGCGGGTCTCTTAGAAACCCCATGGGGATATGCCCCATATGTTCCACGCCTCCCGCGATAAGGCAGTCGGCCATGCCGGCGGCGATGTGATTGACGCCCATAGCGACGGCGGTAAGTCCCCCTGCGCACATGCGGTCTACCGAACATCCCGGAACCGACCAGCCCCAGTCGGCGAGCATGGAGAGCATGCGGCCGAGGGTTCCGCCCTGTTCCTTCACCTGGTTTGTGACGCCCCAGAGGATATCTTCGACCATCGAAGGCGTTGCGGGCGGGTTGCGCTCAAGCAGCGCCTGGAGAAGCGGCGTGCACAGATCCTCGGCCCGAGTCTTCCAGAATATCCCCTTCTCTCCGGCCCTGCCGAAGGCGGTTCTCACCGCATCGACCACCACGACTTGTTGCAGTTCTCGTTGCATCGGCCTGTTTCTCCACGAAAAGTTCACGTCTGGTACGGCGTTTTTGTGTCGGAGCCGTTGTACCGGTTCAGCTTGCGGTAGAGAGTGCTGAGATTAATGCCCATCCTCTTTGCGATTTCTCTTTTGGACAGGTTCATCTCCATCAGCTTTGCGATTGTCTGCCTTTCGAAGTCCTTTGCCGATTGAGTCGCGAAGCTCGATTGCATCTTCACGCCGCGACAAGTCAAATCGAGCGGAATGAGATCGGCGGTAAGCTGATTTGTTCGTACGCAATTCATCATCCGTTCGACAACGTTTTGCAGTTCCCGGATATTTCCCGGCCACCCGTATTGCTGGAAAAAATCGAGCACCTTCCGGTCTATGCGATCGATTTTTTTCCCGAGAGATTGAGAATATTTTTCTATGAAATAGTCGAGCAGAAGGGGTATGTCATCGGGCCTTTCGTTCAATGGGAGCAGATGAATGGTAAAGATATTGAGGCGATAATAGAGGTCTTTCCGGAAGGCGCCCTTGTAGACCTCGTCCAGCAGATCCTTGTTGGTGGCGGCAATGATTCGAACGTCGATTTTGCGCACCCGGGCTCCTCCGATGCGGTTAATGCACTTGTCTTCGATGACCCGCAAAAGGATGGGCTGCATCTCCAGGGGCATCTCGCCAATTTCGTCGAGAAAAATCGTCCCCCCTTCGGCCAGTTCGAATTTTCCCTGGTTGCCCCCGCGTCTTGCCCCCGTAAAAGCGCCCTCCTCGTGGCCGAAAAGCTCGCTCGCCATGAGGTCTTTGGGGATGGCGCCGCAGTTTATGGCCACATAGGGAGCGTTTCTGCGCTCGCTTGCATTGTGGATGGCCTCGGCATAAACATCTTTTCCAACCCCGCTGGGGCCAAGGAGAAGGACATTGGACCGGCTCTGCGCGGCCAGCCTCGCCTGCTCGAGCGTATCGAGAAACTTCGGGTTTCGACCGCAAATGGCCTCGAAGGTGAAATTCGCCTTGGCCCCGATCATGTTGGCCACAAGCTTTTTCACGCGCCGTATTTCCGTAAGGATCAAAATCTTTCCGATCACGCCCCCTGAGGGCGAGAGTATGGGATTGCAGGTAAGGGTGTAATCGCCCCAGGTCTTGCCGCAGGATATGCGCACCTCCACGTAGACCAGGTGGTCGTTTTTTTCCAGAAGAGACCAGATCTGGCGGTTTTCCTGCCCAAGGACCTGCCGAAGGCCTCGGCCGACGACAGTTTCGCCTGCGAACGCAGCGATTTTTTTCGCCGGATCGTTCATGAGCGTAATCACACCCTCGTTGTCGATTGCGATCAGCGCCTCGGGAATAGAGGCCATAACGGTTTCCTGATAACATTTGGCGATCTCACTGCGCACGAACGCCGCCTTGGCTTCCTCCAAAGACTGGTTGATTTTCAACTGGTTTTCGATCAGGTGGGCTGCGGCGATGGTCATCCCGTAGGCATGATTGTTCGACCGGTCGTAGCGGCACCACAGGATGATGCCGCCCAGAAACGCGCCGTCGGGATCGAAAATGGGGGCGGCATACCCGGTCACCCCGTGGGAGCGTTTGAGATAGTGTTGCGGTCCGAATACACAGATCGGTTTCTTCGTCTCGATCACCAGTCCTACTGCGGTGGTTCCAACGGTTTGTTCGTTCCAAAGTGTCCCGAGGACCCAGTCGGGCGCCACCATCGGAACCGATTTCTGAAACCGTTCAGCGATTCGGATTTCCAGAAGATATCCCCGGGGATCGAAAAAACTGACCACAAAAGAGGTGAGGGAAATCAAATGGTGATAGTGGGTGAGAAAGAATTTGCTGATCTCGACGAGCTTCCTGTTCTCCCTGGACAGAGCATCGAATTCTTCTTTCGTCAAAACTCTTTGCTGCGGAGATCCGAATGGATCGAGTCCGAAGGCGCGGGAGCGTTTCCAGGAATCGTGGATGTCTCGGGAAATCGACCTTTTGTCCACATCTTTGTCGCCGCGGACAAACTTTTCCCACTCCTGCAAAATGGCAAGATGCCTTTCCCTCCGCCGGGTTTTGCGCAAACCTTCCTTTTCGGGCGTAAGTAAATTCAGGGCCACACCATCGGGGGGCATGGGGATCTCCACGGGATTTGCAAATGAGCAAAAAAAATTCTCGTTATGCGAAACAGGGGGGAGAATATCTGCAAAAATGATTTTTGGCAACGGCGATACTGTCTTTTCCTGTCGCGCCGTTAGGGGTAAGGTAGAACCCATTGGCATAATCCATGCTTTGCAGGCTTTCCTGATAATCACTGCAGACTGCCGCTACGGAACAAAAAGGAGAGGGTAGATGAAAATAGATCAGCTCAAGAACGTATGTGTTGTGGGCGCAGGCAATATGGGGCACCAGATTGCGCTTCAGTGCGCCCTTTCCGGCTACAGGACCGTGGCCGCCGACGTCAGCCGGGAGGTGCTCGAAAAGGCCGAAAAGTTTTGCGATTCCTATCTGCCGGGGCGCGTTGCGAAGGGAAAGCTGAGCGAAGAGGCCGCAAAAAAAGCCCGGAGCCTGATCTCTTTTACCTCCGACCTGAAAGAGGCGGCAAAAGACGCCGACCTGGTCATCGAAGCAGTGCTGGAAAGACTCGATCTCAAGCGGAAAATTTTTGCCGATCTCGATAAATTTGCCCCGCCGGAAGCCATTCTGGCAACCAACAGCTCCTATATCGTGAGCTCGCGCATCGCCGACGTCACCCGCCGCATGCCGCAGGTCTGCAATGTCCACTTCTTCAACCCGGCCCTGGTCATGAAGCTCGTGGAGGTGGTCCAGGGGCCTCATGTCTCCGATGAAACGGCGCAATGCATGCTCGATTTCTGTAAAAAGATCGATAAAATGCCGGTCCACGTCAAAAAAGAGGTCGACGGGTTCCTTCTCAACCGAATTTTCGCCGCCATCTCCAAAGAGGCCCAGTGGCTGCTCGAAATGGGCGTGGCGAGCGTCGAGGATATCGACAGGGCATGTGTCTACGGCGCCGGCCATCCCATGGGCCCCTTCCGCCTCATGGACCTCACCGGTATCGATTTGACCTATGATATCGGAATGAGCCATTTTTTCGCCTCCGGCGACAGGGCCGACCTGCCGACTCCGAGCGTTGTAAAAAAGGTCACCGAGGGCAAGTTCGGCCGCAAAACGGGTGAGGGATGGTACAGCTATAAAGAATGAAGCAGGAAGCGAGGAGCGGGAAGCAGGAAGAAAATCGGCGAACATGCTGGATCTTATTTTCGCTTTCGGAGGCGGATTATATGAATTACGAATTGATAGAGGTGGAAACAAGGGGGCATGTGACGACGGTTACGATCAACCGTCCCGAGGTCATGAATTCCATCAGTCCCCCGGTCAGCGTGGAAATGGGCCATGCCTTCGATGCCTTCGATGCCGACCCGGAGCAGTGGGTTTGTATCGTCACCGGCAAAGGGGAGAAGGCGTTTTCGGCCGGAAACGATTTGAAATTTCAGGCCGTGAACGGGCCGGAAAAGGTCGCCGAGATTACCCGGAAGGCAAAAGGGGGGTTTGCGGGAATAACTTCGCGTGTTGACTGCTTTAAGCCTTTTATCGCCGCCGTAAACGGGCTGGCCCTGGGAGGCGGGTTCGAAATCGCGCTCGCCTGCGATATCATCATTGCTTCGGAAAACGCAACCTTCGGGTTTCCCGAACCCCGCGTAGGACTCATACCCGGAGCGGGCGGAGTTCATCGCCTCCCGAGGCAGATTCCCTTCCATCTGGCCCAGTATCTGATCATGACCTCCAGGAGAATCACGGCGCAACAGGCCATGCAGTACGGGCTCGTCCAGGAAGTGGTTCCGGCAGCCGAACTCATGGCCACAGCCGAAAGAATCGCTTCGGAAATCCTGCTTGGCGCCCCTGTAAGCATCCGCGCGGCCAAGGAAGCGACGCTCAAAGGGTTGGAGATGAGTTTGCCGGAGGCCCTGTCCGCGCAGTTTCCCGGCCAGGAAGCCATGTACCGGTCCGAAGATTTCCTCGAAGGCCCCAAAGCCTTCGTCGAAAAACGTCCGCCCAACTGGAAAGGCAGATGATTTCCCCATGAAGATCAAGGATAAAGTCGTAGTCGTCACCGGCGGTGCCTCGGGCATCGGCCGAGCGTTGTGCCGCCGGTTCGCCTCCGAGGGGGCAAAGGGTATCGTTGTGTCGGATTGCAACGGGGAAGGCGCAGCCATTGTGGCTGCGGGGATCGGCGCTGTGGCCGTTCCCGGAGACATCGGCAAAGAAGAGGATGTCAAAAGGCTCGTCGATATTGCAACCCGCAGCTTCGGCCCGATCGATCTGTTCTGTTCGAATGCGGGGGTTGCCTGTCACGGCGGAGCCGAAGCGGAGGATTCGGCCTGGCAGCTCAGCTGGGACGTAAACGTCATGTCCCATGTCTACGCGGCTCGCGCCGTTTTGCCCTCCATGATCGAGCGAGGCGCCGGGTACCTGCTTCAGACCTGCTCGGCGGGAGGCCTGCTCACCACCCTTGGTACGGCCCCGTACTCGGTCACCAAGCATGCCGCCGTAGCCTTTGCCGAATGGCTCTCCATCACCCATGCCCGCCAGGGCATAAAGGTCAGCTGTCTTTGTCCCATGGGGGTAAAAACCGGCATGCTCAGCGAAGGAACCGAAGGAGTGGGAAAGCTTCTCCTGCAGACCGCCATTTCAGCCGAGGAAGTCGCCCAATGCGTGATCGAAGGTTTGGAGAAGGAGGAGTTTCTCATTTTGCCTCATAAGGAGGTCCTCGGGTATATTCGTAAAAAGACCGGCGACTATGAAGGTTGGCTGCGCGGCATGCGCGGGCTTCAAGAACGGTACGTCGAGGCTTGATATCTGCACACAGGGGGGATGAGTGGATCTTTCGAGGTTTTCGTGTGAAGGGAAAGTCGCCCTGGTTACGGGAGGAAGCCGCGGGATCGGACGCGCCTGCGCGCTTGCCCTGGCCGATGCCGGGGCCGATGTCGTGGTCAGCAGCCGAAAGATAGCCGATCTCGAGCCGGTTGCGGAGGAGATCCGCTCCAAAGGCGTACGGGGCTTGGCGATCGCCGCCCATAACGCCCGAACGGAAGATTCCGAGATGCTTATCGAACGGGTCGTCGAAGAATTCGGCCGAATCGATATTCTTCTAAACAACGCGGGGACCAATACCTACTATGGTCCGATCCTGGACCAGGATGAAAAAACCTATGACATCACCATGAACGTCAATGTGAAGGGAGTCTTCATACTCAGCCGGCTGGCGGCGAGGGAAATGAAAAAACAGGGGGGCGGATGCATCATAAATACATCGTCTCTGGGAGGCCTCAGGGCCGCGGACCTGGGTATATACTGTGTCAGCAAGGCCGCCGTGATCATGCTTACCCAGGTCATGGCCAAGGAATGGGGGCAATATAATATTCGCGTAAACGCTCTTGCGCCCGGAATAATCAAAACACGGCTGAGCGAAGCGCTCTGGAAGGACCCGGAGGTGGGCGAAAAGGCGGTCCATCAACTCCCGCTCATGCGGCTCGGGGAACCCGAAGAAATTGCCGGCGCGGTCGTCTTCCTCGCTTCCTCCGCAGGGAGCTTTATTACGGGCGAAACGATCGTGATCGACGGAGGGCGCATGCACGGCGAACCGTCCCATCTCACTACTCACCAATCATAAGGAGAATTTTCGTGTCACACCTCAAACTCAACGAAAAGGACATTTTCTTCATTCTCAAAGAGCAGCTGAAGTACGGCGAACTTTGCAAGCTCGATCCGTACCGTGAATTCGATGAAGAAATGTTGGACATGACGGTTACACAGGCCGTGAAGTTCGCCAAATCCGAGATCGCTCCTCTTCAGGAGATCGGTGAAAAATGGGGAGCAAAATACGAAAACGGTGAGGTAAAGTGCGCCCCGGAGTTCAGGAAAGCCTTTCGAACGCATGCCGAAAACGGCTGGCTCTCCCCGAGCGGAGACCCCGAATGGGGTGGGCAGGGACTTCCCCGAATGATGCATACGGTCATAGAGGACCTGATGTACGGCGCCTGCCAGGCCTTCAACATGTGCCCGAGCCTCACCAACGGCGCCGCCCATCTCATCGCGAGCTTCGCAACCGAGGAACTAAAAGAGTTCTATGTCCCCCGGATGCTCTCCGGGCAATGGGCGGGCACGATGGTTCTGACCGAGCCCAACGCCGGCTCCAATCTTGCCGCGCTGCGGACCACGGCCTACCGGCGGGGCGATCATTTCAAGATCAAAGGCTCCAAGATATTCATCTCCTGGGGCGATCACGATCTGGCCGAAAATATCATCCACCTTGTCCTGGCAAGGATTGAAGGGGCGCCTGAAGGAGTAAAGGGAATCTCGCTTTTTGTAGTCCCCAAGATTCGGGTAAACCCCGACGGGTCGCTCGCGGCGCCAAACGATGTGCACTGCGGGGGAATCGAGAAAAAACTCGGCCTGCACGCTTCTCCCACCTGCCAATTGAATTTCGGTGAAAACGACGATTGTGTCGGCTGGCTTTGCGGACAGGAAAACATGGGCCTTGCCCACATGTTCCAGATGATGAACGGCGCGCGCATCAACACGGGCGTAAGCGGCATGGCCCTTGCCGGCTCGGCTTACCGGAACGCCCTGGCCTACGTCAGGGAGCGCGTCCAGGGAGCCTCCATCACGACTAAAAAGTCCGGATGGGTCCCCATCATCGAGCATCCCGACGTACGGCGGATGCTCCTCTGGATGAAAGCCATGGTGGACGGCATGCGTTCGATGATTTACGCGGGCGCCTATTGGTTGGATCTTTCGGAATGCCTCCCGGAAGGCGACAGGGAGCATTACAAAAACCTGGTGGATTTCATGACGCCCATCATCAAGGCATATTGTTCCGATATGGGTTTCCGGGTATGCGAAACGGCCATACAATGCCTGGGCGGATATGGATACTGCAGTGATTATCCCCTGGAACAATACCTGAGAGACTCCAAAATTATGTCTCTCTACGAAGGCACCAACGGCATCCAGTCTATGGACCTCATGGGACGCAAGATGACGATACACGGCGGTGCCCCGTTCCGTGCGTATAAAGCCGAAATCGAAAAATTCTGCTCTGCCAACAGCACCCATCCCGTGCTGGGCGACAGGGTCGCAACACTCGCCCGGGTCGCATCCCGTCTGTTCGAGGCTTCCCTGGAAATGACCAAAAGGCTCGGCAGCGATCCCCTCCAGTGGGCCTCCTACACCTATCCCGCCCTGCAGGCCTACGGGGAACTCACCATGGCCTGGAGGCTTCTGGACATGGCACGGGTCGCCTGCGAAGCGGAGGCAAACGATTTCTACCGGGGCAAGATCCTTCAGGCGACCTGGTTCGTCGATGTCACCCTGCCCCACACCCTGGTCAACATCGATACCTGCCTGAGAACCGGGCGGGAGATCCTGGAGATGCCCGACAGCGCCTTTTAGCGCAAAAATGGACCGAATGTTTATGCGCGGGGGGCTCTGCCGTTTTCAGCGGCAGGCCCCAGCGCTTTTCTTTGCTCCAACGGGAATGTTGGGGTTCGCTGTGCTCACCCCAACGAATCTTACCCCCGGTGCGGATCGAGGTCGCAGTGACATTTACACGGCAGGAGGAGGCAAAAGACATGATCGACGAGCTGGTGGGCACGAAATGCGGTCCTCTCCCGTACGAGTATACGTTCAGGGACGTTATTCTCTATGCGTTGAGCGTGGGCGCGCAGGCCGATGAACTTCCGTTTATTTATGAAAACGCCCGTGGGGGGCTGAAGGTGCTGCCGGGCTTTGTAAGCGTAATGAGCGGCGGTGTGCTCTGGGAGCTTGTGCGGGAGCTCCGGATCGATCTTTCCAGGTTTTTTCACGGCGAGGAGAGGATACGGATTTACCGCCCGATCCCGCACTCGGGGAGAGTCTATGTACGGGGCGAGATTCCCGCGGTGTACGATAAGGGAAAGGGGGCGCTGATAGTCTGCCGGATGAGCATTGTCACGGAATCCGACGAGCTTTTGGCCGATGTGGAGCACGGGATTTTTTACGCCGGAGCGGGTGGGTTCGGAGGAGACCCCGGACCGAAAACGAAGGCCTTCGAGCCTCCCGAGACTGTTGAGCCCGATTTTTCCCTCTCCTGTCACATACCGGAAAATCAGGCGGCCCTCTATCGACTGAACGGCGATCTGAACCCTCTGCACATAGATCCCGAGTTTGCCGCACGGGGAGGCTTCCCCCGCCCCATCCTCCATGGTCTTTGCTCTTTCGGGTATGCGGCAGGAGCTGTTGTTCGCTGCCTCTGCGGCGGCGATGTAGTGCGCTTCAAAGAACTCAAGGTCAGGTTTTCGGGCGTGGTCTATCCGGGAGATACTCTTGTGACCGAAGGATGGAAAGACAGGGACGGCCGCTATCATATTCGCTCCCGCACCGGCCGCGGAGCGGCGCTCACGCACGGCTACGCCGACGTGGATTGACCTGATGGCCCCGCCGCCGCCAAAGGCAGCGGCGCTCTCGGCTTGGCAATCCGGGTGCGGCGGCTCGCCGCCGGCGACGCGCCGCCCGCTAATGCATTCCTTTGATGAATCGCACCAGGACCAGGATCACCAGAAAGATAAGATAGAATCTCAGGAAATAGAGGGCTATTTTGACTGTTTTGGTCACCTTGACTCGGGGCATGGGTGCTCTCCTTCTTAGAGCTTCGCGCGCAGCACGATGCCGTTCATCACGTCGTTGTAGTTGATCACGCCCAGGATGTGGTCTTCGCCGTCAACGACGGGAACCATCCGGTAGTGGTACTTGGCGAACATTTCGACCAGGTCCTCGCGGTTGGCGTCTTTTTCCGCCGCAACCACCGGGGAAACCATCAAGTCGCCAAGCGGGGTTTCGTCGGGGGAAAGGATCAGTTCGCGCAGGTCGACTACGCCCACCAGGGTCTGGCCGTCCCCATTGACCACATAGACATAGGAAATCGTTCTCGGCTCGCGCTCCGTTTTCCTGATGTTTCCCAGAACCTCGGCAACGCTCGCCTCTTTTCCGGCCGAGATATACTCCTGCGACATGATGTCGTCGGCTTCGGCCTCCCTTTCGGCAAGGATGCTGCGCACCCTTTCGGCGACCCGCGCTTCGAGCAGTTCCAAAAGCTCACGGGCATCGTCGAAGGGAAGCACGGCGAAAAGGTCTGCCAGTTGAGGCACGGTCATTTCGGAAAAGATTTCCCGCGCCCTATCTTCGGAGAGGTCTTCGACCAGTTGCCGTTTGGCCCTGGGCTCGGCTTCCGCAAGGGTTTCGGCCGCTTTTTCCGAATCGAGCACCCCGAAAAGCGCCTCCTGCTCCTCGCCCTGCAACTCTTCCAGAACGTCGGCCAAATCCTCACTCGGAAGCTCCATCACCTGATTTCGGGTGATCGAAAGCGACACCTTATCGGTTGCAACGACATCTTCGACCGAGAGCGGTTGCACGTATTTCCAGGAGATCAGCCTGTCGCGTGTCCAGCGGAGCTTTCCCAGGCCGGCTCGGCGAAGAAAACCGTTGAACGAGATATCGACGTCGGCGATGAAAAGCCGGCTCATTCTATCGACCAGCAGCACGTCGTTTACCACCTCGCACCTTCTGCCGTCCAGGTCGAGGATGGTGCGTCCCATGAGGTGCTGATCTACCAGGAGCCAGCCCGCCTGGTCCACAAAGGGCGGGTAGGCGCCTCCTTCCGGAGGTTCTACGAAGATCGCGTCCTCTTCGATCCGCAGCACCTTTTCCCACGGCACGAATTCGGTCGGTTTGCCCCAGCCGTGCTCGATGTAGATCCCTACCGATTTCGGATAGGGTTCCTGGAGCTGAAACACCAGATCGGTGAGTTTTCCGATCCGGTCCTTTATCTTTCCGGCGCACACCCGGCGTCTGAGCAGTTCAGAAAAGTGGAGCACGCGATAGGAGCCCGCGCTTCCCGGAGCTTCGAGTGTTGCACGATTATTGAGAGCGAACATAACGGCCTCCTTATCTATTTAAAAAGACCGGGAAAAAGAGTTTGCACACCCAGCAGGGTGGACATTACGGACACCACGCCCACGATCGACCAGTTCATGATGTTTTGCGTTCGTGTGTTGACATGTTCCCCCATGAAATTGGGGTCGTTCAGGATCAGGAGCAGGAAGACCAGGGCCGCGGGCAGCAGGGTGACCGCCACGACCTGGACGAACATGGTGATGGTCACAAGGGGGGCGTTCGGGATCAACACGACCGCCCCGGCCGTCAGGAGCATCAGGAAATAGACGGCGTGAAACCATTTGGCGTCCTTTACCTTGACGTTCAGGGAGTGCGCCCACCCGAAGACTTCGCCCACCGCCCAGGAGGAGGATAGAGAGATGCAAAGCGCCCCCAGGAACCCGGCGTCGAAAAGGCCGATGGCGAAGAGTTTTTTCGCAATCTCCCCCTGGCCTGCGGGCAGAAGGGGAACCAGGGCCTCCGCGGTTTGCTTTGCGTCCTCGATGATCACCCGCGGGTTATGGTAGTAGAATACCGCCGCCGTCGTGATGATGATAAATACCGCGACGATGCAGGTTGCCGTCGAACCGATGAGGGTCTCGGTCTGGCCGAACTTGATGTCGTGAATATCGAGCCCCTTGTCGACCACCGCGCTTTGCTGAAAAAAGATCATCCAGGGCGCGATCGTGGTGCCTATGTTGGCCATGAGGATAAAAATCAGGTCCCCCGAGAGCCCTCCATGGATACGGGGATCGTAGAAGCCCTTGAGCACCGCTCCCCATCCCGGCGCATAGGGAAGCTTCATCCCCCAGAAGGCCGCCGGAATGTAGACGAGGTTGAACAGACAAAAGAAAAGGGTCAGCTTTTCGAAATTCCAGTAGCTGCCGCTAAGTATTACCGTGCAGAGGATTATGGTCACCACCAGATAGGTGAGCCAGCCCGGAATGCCGAAGAGCTTCATCGCCTCGATCATGCCGATGTATTCGGTGATCAGCGTCAGCCAGTTGACAAGGGCCAGGTCTCCCAGCGAAAACCATCCCCAGAACGGGCCAAAGCCTTCGAAAATCGCTTCGGCATGGCCCCGTTTGGTCACAGCCCCCAGGCGAACCGTCATCTCCTGAACGTAGTAGGCCATCGGAAGCAGGATGAGGAAAAGCCACAGCAGGGAGAACCCGAATTTGGAACCGGTCACCGCGTAGGTCGAGATGCCTCCGGCATCGTTATCTGCGACCATTACGATGATCCCCGGCCCCAGGACCGACAGAAAAATCACGAACTGCTTCCAGAACCGGGTCGTTCGGTGAAAGCTTTTACTGATCACATACATGGCATACCCCCAAAACCGGACAAGAAAAGGGTCTGGCGCCTTGCGGCAAACCCGGTTTGATACCGCCGCCGGATTTGGGGTCTACAACAGGATAACTTCCGATCCTTTTTCGGGCGCTATTCTCTCGTTGGTCCCAAAATCTCTGCGGACAACTCTGTAAAACGGGAGGTTGGAGGCAAAACCGAAGTTCCGGGATTTTCAGCCCCGCCCTTGTGACTGCGCAAGGCGGGCACTCAGAACGCCTCGTACCTTTTCCGCTTGTACCATCGATGATACAGAATGGAAGAAGCGGCCGGCGAGGCGATAAGGAAGGAAAAACTCTACCGCGTCACTATCGCAACTTCCATCGAAGAAAATGGGCAGCCGCCGCTACTGGGAGGCTGGCCGTCTTCCTGCTTCATTTTGATTCTTTCTTCAAGGGTTGATACACCGGCCGAAGGGAATAAAAAAACCCCTTTCCCTTGGCCGCCCGGCAGGGAAGGGGCAAACGACAGCATTTTCCTTTTTCGTCGCTTTCCGATTCCCCACTCGTCCAAGCTTCAGCACCGCATGCCGTAACGAACTTCTGCCAACCGTAGCCACCTTAGGCAAACCCTTAATCCGGGAATGCCTGCTCTACCCCTGACCGCGTCTTTGGACGGATCGGGGCAGTGGCCTGTGTGCAATGCGGGAGCCTCGCCTACCGAGGATTTCAATTTGGGGTGACTCTTACCCCCATTCACGTACTCTGTCAACATAAAAGGTAAAATTTTCCCGATCCGACGTCAACCGGTCTTGCCGAAATCAGTTCCGGCAAGCCGCTGATTCACACAGATATTTCATTCCCCCGGTTGCCATTTTGCCATCGTGCAATATCATCTGACAAAACACATCGAAGGGAGGTGAGAAAAATGAACGCTCGTGAGGAGGTCGAATTGAGAGAAAGGCTGCCCCGGGTGGGGGATACGGTCCGGAGCAAAAAGTATGGCACCTTGTGGAGGGTCATGGAAAAGCGAGAGATGTGGGAGCATACGGCAGACGATCCGAGGACCGGGAACACCCGGTTGGTTCCGGCGATTTACCTCCGCTACTGGAAGATCCGGGAGGACAAGGTTCCGGGAATCGGGAGAATGCTCGGGTACTCCTACACGGCTCTCGACAACACATTCGAAGCAAATTGGGAAATAGTTGAGTAATGGCTCACGTTTTTTGCATCATGAGGCCCGGGGGATAGAGCGACTGTTTCCCCGGGCCTGCTCTTCTTCGTTTCCATTGAGCAGGGCCGCACGCTCCAGCAGTTCCGAGTGGATGGCCGAGATGGAATCGAGCTTTTGGCTGAGTTCGCCGAGGCTTTTTTCCACGTTGATTGTTCCCGCCTGGTGCAACGCCAGGGCCTTTTCAAACGAGATGCGTATCCCGGAAAGCGTCAGATCGATCTTTTCATTGAGCGAGTTCTGAAAGTCCCTTATGGTGTTGCTCACCCTGTTTATGAGGTCGTAGCGCACCCTTCCGCAATGTCTGTCCAAAAGCTCGGACAAAGATTCCTTCATGTTCTTTAAAATCATCTTTTTGGCCAGAAACTGCGGGATGGCCGAAGTCGCGGCGAGTTGGATCAACTCCAGCCCCACCGGGTCGTCTTTTAGAAGAAAATAGAAATCGCTTCTTTTGCTCAACCCCTCGACGGCGGTAAACGGCTTGAGCTTCAGTTCGAAGATATCGCCGGTAAGGGTCAGGATGCGTTCGATGATGTCGTTTATCTTCCGGGCGAATTCCCCGTGAGCCTCTTCGAGCCTTGTCGATATGGTTTCGGCCGCCTGCTGGCGCCATGGGTTGAAGGTCTCCCGGATGGAATCGAAGACAAATTGCTGGAGTTCTTCCCGCAGGCCGCCCGCGCCGCGCCGGACGAGTTCCGCGTACTTTTCCTCCAGTCCCTGGAGGAGCCGGGGCAATTTGTCCCTTTTAAACGCCTGGATCTCCTCGTCGAGCCCGGACGTGATCTTCCCCAGATGGCCCTTAAGCAGAAACTGGTTGTTTTCGCGCTCCTTGGTGATCGTGCCCATCTCCTGTTCGAATCGCCCGATCTTTGTTTTGAGTTCTTCGACGGGAAGTCTTATGGCTTCCTGCTCGAGTTGAAAGGAGATGGTTTCGTCGGAGATCACTTTGAGCAGGTTGTTTACGACCGATTTTAGAAAAACTCGGCCCTTTTCGCGGGTGAGGAAATCGAGGAGCTGCTTTTCGAATTCGGGCAAAAGGCTGCGCTTGAGCAAAAGCTCGTCGCCTGCGCTTTTCGCCTCGAGCGCGTAGCGGGCCGAAAGCGGATAGATCCTGACTTTTCCCTCCCCGACTTCTTCTTCTATGACTCGCGTCGTAAATTCGAGCGACTCCTGCCGGTCGTTTTCATCAGCCTGGTCGATTTTGTTCAGGACGAAGAAGACCTTGTCCACAAACTCCCGAACGTCTTTGAGAAACTGGTGTTCGCTCTTGGAAAGGGGCGGGTCGACCGAAACCACGAATATTCCCGCATCGACGTAGGGGAGATAGGCGTAGGCGACCTCCGTGTTGTGGCTGTAGACCGATCCGGCGCCGGGGGTATCGATGATGCGCACTCCACCCCTCAGATATTCCGAAGGGTAGAAAACCGTGACCTCCTTGACCCCTTTTTTGTTCTGAGGGTTTTCGCGCTCGGTTATGAAGGAGGGAAGGGCGGCCAGTTCGACTGCCTCAATCCGCCCGCTGAGATATTGGACTTCGACCTTCAGTTCCTGACCGTATCGCAGGATCGTGACAACGGAGGTAAGCGGCACGATGGCGGTGGGAAGTATCTGGCGTCCCAAAAGAGCGTTTATGAAGGTCGATTTCCCCCGTTTGAACTCGCCCAGGACCACGAGATTGAAGGCCTCTTCTTCGAGCTTCCTCTGCGTTTCTTCAAGCGATTTCGAACCGGCGTCGCGTACGCTTCCTTCCAGCCGGGTGATGATTTCGAACAAACCGTCTCTTAGCTGCGCATAGTCGAACATGGGATACCCTCCAAAGGTTTGGTCGGCGTCCGTTCCCAACCCAAAAAAAAACTTCCGCCTCCAGTTGAGAAGCAGAAGTCATCATCCCCTGCCGGGCGGGGGCGCTTGAGGTGGAACTTCATCACCTTTTTACGCAAAAGTAGCAGTAAGAAGTGAGGATGTCAACACCGGATATCACGCTCCCATGCAAGCTATATTTCGAAAATCGACGGGTTATTCTCCATAATTTCCTCGATCGCTTCCTGGACGTCTTCGACCGTGTCGCGAGCCTGTGAAGATTCGATCTGGGAAAAGCGAAGGAGCGCCCCTGTCCAGTCGATCCCTTCTTTTTCGCATCTCTCCAGAATCGAAAGCGGAATCATTTTTAAAGACAGGCTGTCCCATGTCACCCGTATCCTTGGTTCTCCCTCTTCCTTATAAATCTCGGCAGTCCGGCCGCGCCAACCCGAGAGGTCGACCCCGAACTCCTGAGCCGCCGTCCCCTCTTTTACCGCAACCGGTTCATTGAATTTGAACGGGGAGACCGTAAGGAGACTGTCGTCAACTTCGAAGAATTCCCGTTTTCCTTTGGCAGGGAAAGGCACGACCGGACGAATGTCCTCGAAGATCCAGGAGTAGGCATCGGGATCGATCTCGTCCATCAGGGCCCTCTCTTCGTCTCCGTCTCGCATCGGTCGCACCTCCAGGAGGCGAGCGATGCAGAGCGCGTGTCCGTACAGGAAAAGGGTTCCGTACTCGTCTTCGATCTCCTCCATCTCCTCGTTGGAAAAAGCGGGTTTACGCGCCGAACAGATAAGGATATCGCCCCTGTGCAGACTGTCCCATTCCATAGCCTCGATCGTCTTCCGGCCGCTGAGAATTTCGAAGGCGTAAGGCTGGGGAATGGTTATCGCTTTCATTTTTTCCTCCTCAAGGCAGTCCGCGTGCTACTCGCCGACAAGATCAGTTAAAGATTTTCAGACCAAGAGGTCTGCAACAGTAACGGTCTTTTCTCAAGATTGCCACACTAATTGTTGTCCAGGCATGCCCGAATGTTATCGATGAGCCCGCGCATCCGGGAAACGAACATGTCGAGTTCCTTCGCGGAGGAATCGGAGAGTTTGCCGTGGTCCATATTGTTGGAATCGATTTCCTCGAGGGCCATGTCGGCGAAAAGCAGATAACTGAACACGGCGTCCGCTGCGCTTTTGGCGGCGCGCCCCGGCATTAGGCCGTGCCGTTTGAGAAGCTCCGCCGCCTCCTGCCGAAACCGGGCGATGCGCTCCTGCGTCCTCGCGAGTTGTTGCGGGGTGAAGTCGCAGAGATATTCGGGCAAAAGGGAGGGCTTGGCAGATGTTTCCAGCACAAGCAGGCAATCGTGCAGAAGCTTGTCCACATGGGCAAGCGTGCTGAGCAGGTTTCTTTTCTGGTCGGCGTTAAGCTCCATTATCCAATCGCCTCTTCTCCCCTACACCTGCTCCGGAGTGTATGAAATTTTCCCACCGGAGGTGTGAATAATCGCCCGCAGGTAAGCGTCCTTTTCATCGTCGTTTAACAGGTCGCTGCGCACGGCGTCGCGCTTGAGCGCATAGTTGAGCATGTCCTCGGTTAGTTGCCGGTGGATGCGCGAGGCATGGTCGAGAAGGAAGCGAAGGGTCTCCTCGTCGGTTGTTTTCGCGACCAGCATCCCCAGGTGGCGCAGACACAGACCCTGAGAAAGCGCGTACGCCTCCCTTGCTTCGATGATTTCCAGAAAACCGGCCATACCGACGAGATATTTGTCCTCGACCTCTTTGAGCAGGCGGCACGCGGCGCAGATTCGGGACGGGCGGGCGAGCCTGCGAATCGATTCTGCGCGCCCGGGTTCTTTTTCGCGGGCGAGTCTGGCCAGTTCGGCCGACAATTTTTCCGTGAAGGCTGAAAGCCCGAGAGATAGCCCGTGCGGAGAACCCAACGTCTCGAGCTGCCACATGTGGATAGGACAGAAACCAAGAGAATCGGCAAATTCCCGACGGGCCGACTCCCGGGTCGAAAGCGCGTACTGGCGGTCTGCGAGGAAACGGCCTGCTTCGGCGGCCATCCTGTTGCACACGGCGCACCCGCGGGTCTTTAGATCTTCGTCGAACTCAAAGCGGCTTTCGACGCCGGGGGGCCCATTCGTTTCCGTCGGTTCGTCGAGGGGGGCATGGTTCGAGGCCGGTTTGGCCCCCAACAGCTCCCTTCGAACCGATGCGAGCCTTTTTTCGATCCCGGCCAGGAGAATCATCTCCCCGGCGATTTCTTCCCCCTTGAAGCCAACCGTATGAAACTGTCCGTCGATGCCTCTGAGAGACCTCTTGCCGGCCAGGGCATCCAGGATTTCCCTTTCTCGTTCGGCCGCCCGTTTTTCCACCTCGGCGCCAAGGCCGTCGAGCGCATAGCGTACGGCCGAGAGCAGGTTTTCTTCCGCGCTACGGGTGAATGCGGCAAGGAAGCG
>JAKAJS010000157.1 GCA_021813685.1 Deltaproteobacteria bacterium
CTTGCTTTGACCGCCTGTATGAGAAAACTTCTCACCATTGTGAATGCAATGGTAAGGGACGATAGCGTATGGAATAACTGACATGTTCCCTTGACTTTCAAGACAGTTGCTGCACCCCCACGCCGCTTCGCGGCTCATTTAGTGAAAGAAATTCGCCAGGATGGGTTCGAACATCCGGAGCTTGAAATAGTTGCAATAGGGAACGCACTTGGCAAGGAGCAGGAAGGTAATGTTCCGGCACTTGCCGGTTTGGCTTTCCAGGCTGTCAAAATTGCCCCCGCCTTTTGAAATCACAAGATCGGCAGTGTGAAAGAGTTCTTGAACTTCCGCAGAGCACCGGGGGAGGACGGTTCCGGCGACGCTGCCGTCTACCCCGTTGGGGATAACGGTTGCGACCCTGTCCATCCCGACCCTTTTCGCCTCGTGCGGAGTCGCGTCGTTTAGCGCCGCAACACTTCTCACCACGAAGGTGATTTTCGGGTCGAAGAATTCGGTTATCGTTTCGATGAGGACCTTATCGAAGACGATCTCTCCCGAATTATCCCCCAGGTAGAGAAGCCTTCGGGTTTTTGCGAGCTTTTCCCGGAAAATCGCGTAGGGTTTGGTAACGATCGGATTTGCGAGTTCTTCGGCTAGGACCTCCGGAACGTCTATGGAACGTCCGGAAACCATGAGGTCGACCCCGTTTCCCAGTATGGCGAGATTTACGGCGGCAAAAAGCGGGTCGCTCGATTCCTGCACCGCCTTCCGGAACGAAGGGTAGAGCGCAAGGGCTCTTGCGTTTTGTTCTTCTTTTAAGGCAGTGAAAGGATCCTCCGACTGGAAGGCTTCCTTGATAGCATCCATGACCGGTTCGATCGCCTCGGGGCTCGTCAAGTCCCAATTCTCCCCGCGCAGGGCAGGGAGGCGAAGGGCGCGGGTAATCAAATCGCGGCACACATCTTCATCATCCGTCAGGTTTCTGAGAGAGGAGAGAACCATCTTTAAAATGCAGGGAATGCAATCGGGCTGCAGCAGCATCTTCGACTATCCTCCGTTTGCCATTTGAATTTTTAGATCAGTGTATCGCCGTTGACATTCATCCACAAAGCCCCGGGTTCTCGCTCAACGCGGACTTCCGCTCCCCGTGCCGGATTGGTAATGTAGGTCAGGCAGCAAATGTCTGCCGGATCGGAAAGAATCCATGGCGCAAAGATTGCGCAGTTGACGCCTTGACATCGTGCCGACCGCACCAGAAGACCATTTTGCTTCTGACCGTGCAGGTACTGGCCGAGAGCCTGCGTGAACCGGTAATCGGATCGATCGACAAGCGCCGGCCACTCCTGCTCTTTTCCCCTCAAGTCGATCAGAATTCCACGGCACTCGACGCTGAAAATTCTTCGGTCTGCCCGGATCGTCCTGTTCTCGGATGCAAAGGAATCAGACAAAAACCTTCGCCAGTGGTAGACCGTCTCGAAGACGGTTGTTTCCATCTCTTGTGAACCGTACCAGACGCCAAAAAGTGTTCCTTCGCTAAACCGGGTCTGCTGCCAGTTCAGCGGGAGGAAAGGGTGGGTGATCAAAGCGCCGTAGTCAAATGGTCTGGTCAAAAGCGGCGTGGGGCTGACCGGCTTTCCGAGAACGTCGGCGCTGCTCGCTGCGAGTATGTCTTCTTCATCCACGGCCAGGTCGTCGAACAGGGATTGGGGTTCCCGAATGGTTTTTATATTGCGGTACGGATGCCCGGCGTAATCAATGGCCGTGGTGATCAGGTGGGCGTACATTATCTGCCACGCTCAAAATCAAGATAGCGGCGGATCGCCAGTAACCCTTCATATCCTTGCTTCATCACGTCGAGGGGGCGACGCTCTCCGAGGCGTTTGTTCGGCTGACTAATCCATCGGTACGCTAAGTCCAGGTCATACGGGAAAATGATTCGAAGACTCTTGTGAATTCCCAGCAGGTGACCGACTCTTCCAAGCAGGTCCGTATTGTCGGCAAGCGGCTGGCCATGCCGGTATCGACTGAGCGACATTCGGGCTCCGGGAGAGAGCCCCAGAAGGATGCATCGATCTTCTGCGGATATCTCCCAGTGATCGAATAGCCTCATGATCATTGCTGCCAGGCGGATTCGGGTGTCCCGTTCATGCAGGTCCGGTAATTCCCGGTCGGGTTGTCTAGCTGCCTGTCCCATAAAGCCGTTTTCTCCGTTCACCCAATAGTAACAATTGTTACATGGAATGCAACAGAAAATCTTCGCGGCAATGCTTTTTCAAATCTTAAGAAACGCTCAGAGAGACGTGGGCAGGGGCGGCAAAGGGCTCTGCGAGCGGCCGCGACCAGAAGAGGGGATTTTCCGGGAACCTGGTAAAGCCGTTTCGGCTGAAAAAGGTGCTGCATGCCCTGTTGACATCGGTTGGCTGCAGCCGGCCGAGAAGAAACGCTACGTTCTGCCGGGAGAGTCGGTCCGCGAGGAAGGCGAGGAAGGCATCCTCTATTCCCAGGCCCAGCGCACGGCAGCTCATCACCATGTGGAACACGCAGTTTTTCACCACCCATGCGGCGCCGATGAGTCCGTACTGAGTGAATTTGTCCTGAGCCTCGATGACATAGAGCGCGTGGCCGGCGAGAAAACGCTCGTGGCATTGTTCCAGCGTGTAGCGCTCGCCCGTGGTGTTGAACTGGTTGGTCTTGTTCAGGAGCTCGAGCGCCCGGCTCATGTGTAAATCTTTCGTGCCGCCGATGACGGAGATCGAGACGCGAAGAGAAAGCGTCTGGAGAAATTCCTCGTTGGAGAGGGTCCTGCGCACGGATTCGCGCTGGATCTGCCCGCGAACCATCTCGGTTCTACGGTCCGATTCCCTGGTTATTACGCGCTGCTGGGTTTCGGGCGACCAGAGAAGAACCCGTTTCAGGTAATAGAGATGGCTCCCGAGCACCCGCACGGCGGGAAGTGCTGCCTGGATCGCTGCCCGTTCGACGGGGTTGTCGTCTATCATCACGGTGTTTTCGGGTCGCAGATTGACTTCTGCGAGGATTTCCAAGAGGTTTTCCACTTTGCTTCGAAAGTTTATCTTGTAGACGGCAAAGTCGGAGAGCGAAATCCGGCCCTGTACCAGGTGGTCCCAGTTGGACAGGATGAATTGCTCGTCATTTTTGCTGACAATTGCCAGCAGTATGCCGCGCTTTTTCAATATGAGCAGGGTTTCCATAAACCCCATGGGCCAGCCTTCGAGAACCCCCGCGGTGCCTTCGGCCGCTATGCCCCGCCATAGCGTGTCATCGAGATCGACCGCCACCAATTTGACGGTGTCGCTCTGTTTGACCGTGCGATACATGGCAAAGATTTCATGCAGGAGTGCTTCGAAAAATTCGTACCAGCGCACGAAATAATGATTTTGCATCGGCATGGGCGGCTCGATCCGGTTGAGATCGTGCTCATGGTCGCCGTCGCTAAGGGTCGTCCCGTGAGTAAAAGACCATACCATGTCGTCCTGGCAGGCTCTTTTTCCGATACATGCCGAAATCTGGTCGCAGTCGACAAAGAAACCGTTTTCGAGCTTTGCGGTCTCTTCAGCCAGAAACATATTCAGTTGCTCGATGAAGTACATCACGTTTCGAAGATCGTAGCGCGGCTGGAACCGCCCCAGCTGATTTTGCTGCGGCACCAGAAACCCGAGAATAAACGTCAGCAGCTTGTGTTCCCGGTTTAGCTTCACAACCCCTGCGAGATACCGTGCCAGGTACTCCTGGGTCTGTTGCAAAAATTCCTCATGAGCCTTAACATCGTCTGGCAACCGGAAATAGGCGCTTCCCAGGATCGAGCGCAAGGGAAGCTGTATTATTTGAAAATCGTATTGCGATACCTGTTCGGCCGGAACGTCCGGGAAGGCGTCGAAGTTGTTGACCAGGAGGAAATCAGCCCTGTGGGCGGCATCCATCATCTTTGCGACCTCAGGGAATAGCTCCGCCAGGCAGGCGCCCACGACCAGAAAGCGAAGCCCGTGGTCCGGGGTCACCTGGAGATCGATTGGCGTGCGGTAGCGGGACCCGTTGTGCAGTGCGAATAGAGCCGGACTGATCTCTGCTCTCCGCAATTGTTGGCTTCCTGTTTCCCCCTGCATGTCCATAGGCGTAGCGCTCCTCCCCCTTCGTTGGATCCGGTCGGCCATTTGTAGCAATGATCGGGCCATTTTCCCGGCGGCCGACGCCGCTGTCGTGTCGCCCGCCTGCTTCGCGGGCAGGCGGGGGAGCTACAGGCGCGGGGCGTGACGGCGTCTTACGCTTGCCACGTCCCGCGGCTGGAATGGTTCATGCCGGCTTAATCAAGGTGCCATGCATACCTTGGAAGATGTTCGTGCAGTTTTTTCAATGCCCATTTTCCGTTTTGCTGCGTATGGTTGGCATGATATTGGGAATGACTTGCGGATTTATTCATGAATTGGGCCTTCTCGCTGGACCGGTTGTGACTGCGCTGCAAAGGCGGGAGCGCTCATCAGCAGCATCATAAGGCCAGACGCCAAAATTTTGAACAGCTTCGATTTCATTGTTGAGGTATCCTTTCATGAAGAATGATCTTCTATTATGGTGATGAATCCAAAATAGCTTGTCTATCCGGTGGGTTGGAAAGAACGCCCGCTTCGCCGGCGGGGCAAGTCGGCTGCAGCCCCAGCCGCCGCCGGCCGCCGAAAAGGAGAAACCGGTGGAGAACCTGATTTGTTATTGTTTCGGCTATACCGCTTCCGATATCGAGCGGGACCTTCTGGCCAACCGGAATTCGACGATCCTGGATAGAATCGTGTCGGAAAAAAAATCGGGCGGATGCCGGTGCGCTTCCAAAAACCCCAAGGGACGATGATGTCTTGCCGATGTCCGCCGGGTGGTGGACGAAGTGGCAAGACGCAACGGGATTTCCCTAAAACCTTTTTAGTTTTCGCGCTTGTCAAAACAGAGTAAAGATACTGCCCGCCGGGCCCGGCGTCTTAGAGGATTCGATTTTGCTTTACTCTCGACGGCGGAAATGGTAGCTCACTTGGTCTTCAAACTTCTGCAGCGGAGTATTCGAATGGATAAGGAAACGCTGGACTACTTCAAAGATCTGCTTCAAAAAAAACTCGACGAACTTTATTCAGATGCCGGGAGAACCGTCGCAGACCTTACCGACAGTGAAGATAACTTTCCCGATCCTACCGATCGGGCTTCCTTTGAGTCGGACAGAAACTTCCTGCTCAGCATACGGGAGCGGGAGCGAAAGTTGATCCTGAAAATTCGTGAAACTCTTCAAAAAATCGAGGACGGCGAGTTTGGAGAGTGCGAAGAATGCGGCGATGAGATCGGGATAGAGCGGCTTAAGGCGAGACCTGTCACCTCGTTGTGCATAGCTTGCAAACGAAAACAGGAAGCGGCCGAGCGCGCCAAGGGCCTCTAGGCGCCGTTTGGCCCGGGCGCAAATCTCGTTTTCAGCCCAACCGCCGCCGTTCGCGTTTCGGGGTGGTTTTCAGCCGCCAAAGAAACAATCGGTGCGTGTAAGGGGCGTCTTTTTCTTTGCGTTTTCGCGTGAGAAGACTTTTCGGGGCAACTCTGCACGCTCTTCGGGACGGTTTTCTTCCCGCTTCTTTTCGAAGCAGACAGCTCGCATCCCTTTCCACGGATGCACTACTCCTGCCGCGCCGGCACCAGAACCGTACGGTTGCCGTTGTTTTCCATCGGGCTTACCAGGCCGCAGGCTTCCATCTGTTCGATCATCCGGGCCGCACGATTGTAGCCGATCCGCAGGTGGCGCTGGACGGCGGAAATCGAGGCGCGGCGGGAGCTTATGACGAAGGAGACCGCCTCGTCGTAGAGCGGGTCGTCTTCAGCGGCGAGCCGGTCGGCATCGGCAGTACTGTCCTCTCCAGCCTCCGCCGGTCCGCTCAGCACTTCTTCCAGGTAGCGCGGCTCGCCCGAGAGCTTCAGGTGCTCGGCCACCGCCTGGACCTCCTCGTCGGCGACAAAGGCCCCGTGCACCCGCAGCGGATAGCCTGATCCGGGCGGCAGATAGAGCATGTCGCCTTGTCCCAGCAAACACTCGGCGCCCATTTGGTCGAGAATCGTGCGGCTGTCGATCCGGGAGGATACCTGGAAGGCGATTCGTGTCGGAATATTGGCCTTGATGAGCCCGGTGATGACATCCACCGAGGGGCGCTGGGTTGCGACGATAAGGTGAATGCCTGCTGCGCGAGCTTTTTGGGCGAGTCTTGCGATCAGTTCCTCGATTTTTTTCCCGGCAACCATCATGAGATCGGCAAGCTCATCGACCACCACCACGATGTAGGGAAGCGGTGAAAGCACCGCTCCGCTCTCCTCCGCTGCAGGGTCCACCAGAACTTCGCCGTACGAGACGGCCTCCTGCACCTTCTGATTGTAGCCTGCCAGATTGCGGACATGTAAGGCGTTCATCAGGCGATAGCGCCGGTCCATTTCCAAAACGCACCAGTTGAGGGCATTGGCCGCAAGTTTCATATCGGTTACAACCGGCGCCAGAAGATGCGGGATGCCGTCATAGATGGACAACTCGAGCATTTTCGGGTCGATCATGACAAGCCGCACCTCGTCGGGCGTGGCCCTGTAGAGCAGCGACAGGATCATGGCGTTAAGCCCGACCGACTTTCCCGAACCGGTCGTTCCCGCCACCAGCATATGGGGCGCTTTTGCCAAATCGGCTACCACAGGCTCGCCGATGATATCCTTTCCGAGCGCCATGGCGAGTTTTGAGCCATGCGACCGGAAGCTTTCCGAGGAGAACACCTCCGAGAGGCGGATCATCTGGCGTTCCGGGTTGGGAAGTTCGAGCCCCATGCATGTCTTACCCGGAATCGTTTCGACCACCCGGATGGCGGCAACGCCCAAAACCCGGGCCAGATCCTTCATAAGACTCACTACCTGCCCGCCGCGCACCCCGACTGCGGGCTGGACTTCATAGCGCGTGATGACCGGGCCCGCATAGGCGTCCTGGACGGTCACCTTGACGCGAAATTCGGCGAGCTTTTCTTCGATGAGGATCCCGCGATCTATCAGGTCGTCCTGGCTCACCGGCGAAACCGCCGTATCGGCTGGATGAAGAAGCGACAAGGAAGGCAGGCAAAAATCGGAGCCGAATTGCGCACCGGAAACGTTATGGACGGGGGGCGCCGTATCGGGTTCCTCCGGCCTTACAGTCGGTTTTCGCCCCACCACTCCGCGAACCGGAGCTCGGTGCAGCAGGACCTTTCCCCGACCCGGGGGCCTTTCCTCTTTCAACCGATCGGGAGGAAGGGCGGGCGCCCGGCGATCGCAAAGAGAGGTTTTTTGCCCATCCGGTGACCGGGCGGGTAGGACAGAGCCCGTCGTCAGATCGCTGCGTTCGGAGCGGGAAAGACTCGCAACCGGATCTTCCGGCACCTTTTCGCCCTCAGCGGCCTCCCCCGGCAGCGGCCCCCCAGCGACTGCTGCAAAGCGGCGGCGCAGTTCCTCCATACTGCCGGAAAGACCCGGCCCCGAAACCTTTCGAGTTTCTTCCACCTTGGGGGCGACTCGTTTGTTCCGATATCTTTTCTCGAAGTCCTCCAGTATGGAGGACCGGTCTATCACTTCGTTGGAGCCGTCCGCGGGGGGCTCATCCCTGTTGGCCGGCTTGGCCGCGGCCATGTCGGCCGCAAGGCGTATGGAATTTTGAGGAAGAAGAGTCGGCTCGGGCGACTCGACTCGCTTTGCCTGGAATGTCCAGGCATCAAAGGTATATTCGGGACGGACCGCGGCTTTGGGAGATGCTCCGCCTATGCGTAAACGCCCCTCGGGCGTCGAACGCCGTGTCGCCTTCGCGCTCACGGCCACCGTTTCATCCCCCATCGCCCGTTTCGGGTAATCCGGCGGCGGGGCCGCATGGCCCGGGCGCGCAGGCAACAGGTCAAAGGATTCTAAAATATCTCTCCAGGAGCGTTTAAACCAGTGTGGAACGCCCACCACAATGCCGAACCCGGCCAACGCCAGGGCAGCCCAGCGCGACCAGGGAGCCATCGCCATTGCGGCAATCACACTCACAGTCGATAATCTGCGCCGGAATTTCCCCGCAGTCCTCTCAGAGCCCATCACTGTACGTACCCGCTGGTCCGAAAAACGCATGGCCGGCATGCGCGTGGGAATTCGAAATTAAACAAAACCGGCCACACCATTGGCCGTCTGATTTGTAATTTGAGGTGCGATTAAACATCCTGGAAGAATTTTAGTCAACCCTGTTGCCAAGGAAGCAATATCGGGCGTAGAATCAGCCCGCCGAATCGCCGGAAACTAATGGCCTGCAAACCCTCCGTCCCAAAGAAGGGGAAAACGGTTGGCTGCACGCCGGAGCTGCGATGAAAAGGTCCTGCGGCAAGCGGTGCCTTCCCCCGCTCAATGCACCCAGGCCGGGGAGTCTTCCGGCATCATCCCCCCATGGATGAGGGGCAGCGGTTGTGCCGGCCGACTTTCCATCCAGGAAGGAAACCGGTTGATCGGCAGAGTTTGCGGCGGTATCGTAGGCGGGGCAGGAGGCGGCTCACAGATCGGCTGGGGCAGAGCGTAAAAGGTTGCGTATTGGTCCGGGAGGAGCGGCATCCGCCCGATGTTCTGTACCGGGATGCATCCTGTCGTGAGAATCGCAAAAGCCACCAGAATAGCGTTTTTTTTCATCTTCTCCCTCCTGAAGGTATGGTTGCGGAATATGTGTGGAAGGGATTCTACGGCGCCTTTCGGGTTGCCGGCCGTGAAGTGGGATTTTTAATGATCGGAGGAGTTTTACCGATGACCGATTCCGAGAAACCGGATGAAACGGGAAACGGAGGCGCCCCGGCGGGTGCTCCGAATGGGAACGAACCCGAGCGAATTCCTTTCCCGGGCATGGAGGTGGGGACCGATCTCTCCATTGCCCTCCCCGGAGGTTCCGGAAGGATCAAAGGAAGTCTGATCGGCATGGCGCCCGACCAGTTCCTGATCATAAGGTTGCCTGCTGCCCCCGGAATCAGCAATAGATGCCTGCCGGGCTCCGAGGTTATCGTCCGCTACCTGTTCAAGGGATCGGTGATAGGCTTTACCAGTTCGGTGATCCAGCTTTTTTGCAGCCCCGTCATGGTCTGTTTTCTGAAATTCCCGAACTTTGCCGAACGGGTCAACCTGCGGAGAGAAAAACGTATCCAGTGCTTCTTTCCCGGTATGGCCCAGTATCTGAGGTTCGAATTACAGGGCGCGATGTTGGACCTCAGCCCGAGCGGCTGCCGGTTTTTTATCGAAGAATCTCCCTTGTCGAGGCAAGCGGAAATCCGGAAAACAGACAAGATATCTCTTCATATCGATACCTTCGGTGTCCTCGAAGGGCAGATTGCAAACGTCGCCAATTTACCGGGAATTCTCAGCCTTGGTATAGCCTTTACAAGAATCGCGCCCGAATGCGAGCAAAGGGTGGCGGAAATGCTGGAGATGGCTTCCAAATTTTTGCCCTTCCAGATCTAGGGGCGGGCGGCGGCTGGCGCCGCAGCCAGGTTGCCCGCCTGCTTCGCGGGCCGGCCAGAATAGTAAGAGGTTTATCGGGTAAATTTCATACCCGATATCTAACCTCTAAAGTCACCCTTTACAGAAGAGCAGTTTGCTATGAAAATAAAATTTTAAGGATATTGAAGATAGTGCCGATGGTGTTTTTCCAAGGCGCCGCGGCTCACGAGCACTTTTTCGGTCAAAACCAGTAATACTCTCCTGCCATAAGGTTCGAATCATGACGATGAGTTCATTTGCAAAAGTTGCGCAAGACCTTCTCCATTCGCCCCGAAAGTGGCTGGTCACGGGGGTTGCCGGCTTTATTGGCTCAAATCTTCTCGAAACGCTGCTCGGCCTTGACCAGCACGTGGTCGGGATGGATAACTTCTCTACCGGCTACCCTCACAACCTCGAAGATGTCCGAAAGACTGTGGGAGAGGAAAAGTGGGCGCGGTTCGAATTTATCGAGGGGGATATCCGAAACCCGGAAGAGTGCCGCAAAGCGTGTTCGGGAGTCGACTGCGTGCTTCACCAGGCGGCCCTTGGCAGCGTCCCCCGTTCGATAGACGACCCGGGCACCACAAACGCCTGTAACGTCGACGGCTTTTTGAACATGCAGGTCGCCGCGATGGAGGCGGGCGTAAAGAGGTTCGTGTTTGCAAGCTCCTCTTCGGTCTACGGGGACAGTGAAACGCTCCCCAAGGTGGAAGAGAAAATCGGCTCGCCGCTTTCCCCGTACGCGGCCTCGAAGCTCATGAACGAAATCTACGCCGGGGTCTTTTCGAAGGTGTACGACTTCCAGTGGATCGGGCTGCGCTACTTTAACGTCTTCGGGAAAAGACAGGATCCCAGGGGCGCCTACGCCGCCGTCATTCCCTGCTGGATCGACGCCCTCATGAGCGGCAGAAGGCCGGTCATAAACGGCGACGGCGAGACGAGCCGCGACTTTTGCTACATCAAAAACGTGGTGCAGGCAAATATCCGAGCCGCCCTTGTCGATTCCCCCGAAGCCTTGAACCAGCCCTATAATATTGCCTGCGGCGATCGCACGACGCTAAACGAACTGTTCCATCTCATAAAAAACTCCCTTCGCGCCCACATCCCCGCAATCGCAGCCATCGAGCCCGAATACGGGCCATTTCGCAAGGGCGACGTCCGCCACTCCCTGGCCGACATTTCGCGAGCCCGCAATCTCCTCGGCTTTGCCTCCGAATACGATGTGGCCGGCGGCATGGCCGAATGCATGCAGTGGTACGTCCAGACGATGAAAAAAAGTTGATATCCCGAATCGACCGCGATCTTTGTGTTAATGTGATGGACAACTCCTATAAGGCGACAATACCGAAATCTCTCGTACGGGCACAGCGGTTCGACTCTTTCGGACTTTGCCGACGTAACCGAAGATGCGGCCTTTCTTTCCGAGGACTATTTCAGCCGTCTCGTAGCCCTCGAAATGAGCATATCTCATAGCGATTGCGTCCATTAACTGCGACACCGGGCCTTCGGTATTTTCTTTTCAGGTCGCCTGCTTCCGACTTTTGTGTCCAGAATATTTACACACTCTCCAAATTCTCTAAAGGCCTTAATTTATAAGCAAATATTCCAAAATCGGCCCCCTTCGAGCCTCCTTCGCCGTCGGAATACTTTACGGCCTCCCTCCCGCCCACACGAACCCCCACCACTCACGTCCCAAACTATTCCAGCAATTACAATAAGGTAGACGATGAAAGTTTATCTTTTAGTCCTGGTATGCTTCTTGCTTTATGAAAGCGCAATTCATTTAAAAGAGCGGGGCACTAATGATCAATAGGCTTTCAGTTACTTCAAGTACCGGGAAGACCAAAAAGGGAGAGCCAGCGATGAAGCGAGTGAAGAATTTTTTGCTATTTACATTGGCCGGAACTTTCATGTTTATGGCGCTCGTTGTAAGCGCGAATGCAAATACGGTTTCGGTAATTTTAAATAGCGTTAATGGGAAGGAGGTGGGGGGGGCCGTCTATGCAGATCCGTACTGCGGTACGATCAACGGCAAAAAGGCCACGCTGGTTTGTGATGATTTCAGCCACGATACATACATCGGTGAATCTTGGACAGCTACGGTTTCTACATTTAGCGACCTCACAAACGCTCGGTTTTACAATAAGTTTGGCGAAACGGGATATGAGGAAGTCGGGTACCTTTACTACACTCTGCTGAAGGCCGACAGCTCCAACTATGCCGACATCTCCCTTGCCCTATGGGCGGTATTCGATCCGAACTTGACCAAGTCCTCGTGGTGGAATTCTACTGCGGGAAGCTACCTATCTGATGCGCAGAAAAATTATGGGGAGTACAACTACTCGAATCTCGAAATCCTGACACCTACGGGCAATGGGTTCCTGAATGGTAGTTCGTGCGGTTCCTCCCCGCAAGAATTTATAACGACGTCCGTCCCCGAACCGGCATCTTTGTTCCTCGTTCTAGGTGTGATGCTGGGATTCGGGCTTATTCGCCGAAGGCGGACTGCCTAGTGCTAGCACATAGGGTCCGGTGGCGGCCTTTGTTTCTGGCGAAACCACCCCCCTGTGTCTGTCTCTCTCGCCGGCTTCACTCTGCTCGGGTTTGTGCTGTTCAGAAGCAGAAGAGCGGCAAAAGAAATAGGTTGAGATCGGAAACAAAGTACTCAAAAGGACCGGGCGCCAATCCTTTACGGCGAATCGGTCCTTTTGGCTTTGCTGCCGGATTTGTCGCGGCGGCTTTGGCGGGGGGCGCCTGGAAAACCCGGTGGGGTAGTTTTTGAAACGGAAAGCAAAGGGGCCGGCGAACAAATCGCCGACCCCTTTGTTTCTACTAGTGGGCCGCCAGGGTCTCGAACCCCGAACCTCCTGATTAAGAGTCAGCTGCTCTACCGTTGAGCTAGCGGCCCGGATAGCCTTCCCGATGGTACGCCCGGCAGGATTCGAACCTGCGGCCTGCGGATTCGAAGTCCGACGCTCTATCCACCTGAGCTACGGGCGCTACCGGAAGAAACCAAACAATAGCAAATCGACCCGTTCGAGTCAACGGCGAAAAGAAGAAAAGCGAAAAATCTATCGCGGAGCCGCGGGGGCCGCATAAGGAAGGGGAACTTAGTGCGCACTGAGTCTCTGCGGTGGAACGGTTGTTTCCTGCCGTAATCGGGGACAAAATCTGGTATAGTAAAAAGATTACTTCGAAACAGGAAAGCGGTTGGATTATGGCGTTTGTGGATCGGGAAGTTCGGAGGCTGCTCGGAAAGGGAATTCACCACTACGGGCTGATTGAAAACGGGGACAGGATTGCGGTTGCGGTTTCGGGGGGAAAAGACAGCATGCTTCTGCTTTGGCTTCTGCGCGAAAGACTCGCGCGCATCCCGATCCGCTACGAGCTTGTGGCCGTCCACGTAGACCCCGGGTTCGATACGGAGTCGGCCGATCGGATGGAGGAGTTTTTCACCCGGGAGGGGTTTTGCTACGAGATTCTTCGGACCGACTACGGGGTTCGGGCCCACGGGCCGGAAAACCGGGAAAGTCCCTGTTTTCTTTGCGCAAGGCTAAGGCGTTCGGCGCTTTTTCGGAAGGCGCGCGAGCTCGGATGCCGAAAAATAGCTCTGGGCCACAACCAGGACGATATGATCGAGACCTTTTTCATAAACATCTGCTACGGAGCACAGGTTGCCGCCATGGTCCCCAGGCAGGAGTTTTTCGGAGGCGAGATCACGGTCATACGCCCGCTTGCCCTGGTTCCCGAACGAAATATTCTCCGAATGGGCGCAAATCTCGGCCTGCCGGTGCTGCAGGCAAACTGCCCCTCGTCCGACAAGAATAAGAGAGCGGAAATTCGTACCCTCATGGAGACGCTTTTCCGGAAAAATCCTAAGGTGCGCGGAAATATCTACCGTGCGATGAGCAACGTCAATCTCGAATACCTGCCGCCGCCGCTTCCGGTCCGAGGCAGCGGCGGTGGCGTGCCGCCACTGCCGAGTCGCCCCGCCGGCTTTGCCGGCGGGGCGGAAGAGACGAGTCCCCGTGTGGGTGGAGCGAAAGCCAAATGAGCGTGCAAAACGAGGAAAAGTCCTTTTTCATAATCGATGGAAGCTCCTATATCTACAGGGCTTTCTACGCGATCCGAAGGCTTGCCAATTCCCGTGGGATGGCTACCCAGGCGGTCTACGGCTTCCTTACGATGCTTTTGAAAGTCATGCGGGAGAAACGTCCCGACTATATCTGCGTGGTCTTCGATGCGCCGGGGCGAAATTTCCGGCATGAATTGTCGGAGGTCTACAAGGCCACGCGCCAGTCGATTCCCGAAGAGCTGATTCCGCAAATACCCTACATAAAGAAGGTGGTCCAATATCTGGGGGCACCGCAGATGGAACTCGAGGGCTACGAGGCAGACGATCTGATCGCAACGCTCACCCGTCGGGCCGCAGCCCTGGGCACCCGGGTCGTGCTCGTCTCCGGGGATAAGGATTTGCACCAGCTGATCGAGGACCCTCTCGTTTCGCAGTGGGACCCTCAAAACGATCGTGTCTTCGATGAAGCGGCCGTGCTCGAGCGGTTCGGGGTACGGCCTTCGCAGATCGTCGACTACCTCGCGCTCGTTGGCGATACGTCCGATAACGTTTGCGGCGTAAAAGGGGTGGGGGCCAAGGGCGCAAGCCAGCTTCTCCAGAAGTGGAACTCTCTTGACGGGATCTACGAGCACCTGGAGGAGATAGCACCCCCGTCGCTTCGGCAGAAGCTTTCGGCAGGAAGGCAGGACGCCTGGAACTCGCGCGAGCTTGTAACTCTGCGGTTCGACGTGGCGGAGACCGGAAAGCTCGAAGACTTTGCACCTGTTGCCCCCATGCGGCCCGAGATGTACGCCCTGTGCGAGGAGCTCGAATTTAAAACGCTCATCGATATGCTGAAGCGCGAATGGCAGGATGAGGGGGGGGCACCGAGCGCAATCGGAGCGCCGGGCCGGGAAATAGCGAAGCGGATAGTGAGGACCCGCAGCGAATTGGCCCGGGCGGTGGAGACGGCGGCAAAATCTGCGCTCGTCGCCATCGAAATCGAGACGGATTCGCGCGACGCTATGAACGCTGAGATAATTTCCATCGCGTTTTCCGGGCAGGAGGGCGAAGCGTGGTACGTCCCGGTCGGCCACAGCGGGGAATGCGGCGAACAGATGAAGGCAGCCGAAGCGCTCGAAGCACTTTCGCCGATAGTGCAGGGCGGGGCGGCGAGGATAGCCGGGCACGATATGAAGTTCCAGAATCTGGTGCTCGCGCGGTACGGACTGGAGCCCGGCCGGGTAGCCTTCGACACCATGATGGCGAGCTATCTTCTAAACCCCGGAGAACAGATTCACGCGCTCGACCGCGTTTGCGCAGAGCATTTGGGAGAGAGCGTATGTTCGCTGGAAGACCTCACCGGCAGGGGGAAAAACCAGACGAGCTTTTCTGAAATCGAATTCGAAAAGGCGGTGGACTTTGCGTGTCGAGACGTCGAGACGGTCCTTCGGCTCGTGCCCGTTTTGCGGCGAAAGCTCGAGGAAAGCGGGCTCATACGGCTCTACGAGTCTATCGAACTCCCCCTTACCGAAGTTCTCGCGCGCATGGAGCACACGGGGATCCTGGTCGATGCGGAAAAGCTCGAAGGCCTCTCGCTCGAGTTTGAAAAGGCGCTCGACCAGAAAGCGGGCCTCATCTATCAACTGGCGGGCGAGGAATTCAATATCCAGTCGCCAAAGCAACTGGCAGCGATTCTTTTCGAAAAGATGGGGCTCCCGGTTATAAAGAAGACCAAGAGCGGCCCTTCGACGGATACGAGCGTGCTGGAGGAGCTGGCCGGGGCGCATGAGATCGCCGAGCATGTGCTGGGCTACCGCACGCTTTCAAAACTCAAAGGAACCTACGCCGACGCTCTGCCAAAGCTCGTTTGCCCCCGGACGGGCCGCATCCACACCTCCTTTAATCAGGCGGTTACCGCAACGGGGCGCCTCAGCAGCTCGAACCCCAACCTGCAAAACATTCCGATCCGCAGTTACGAAGGAAGGCGCATCCGCGAAGCGTTCATCGCTCCGCCCGGAAAGGTGCTGCTCTCCGCCGACTATTCCCAAATCGAACTCCGCGTGTTTGCCCATTACAGCAGGGACGAAAGTCTTATGGGGTCTTTTCGAAACGAGGAGGACGTCCACAGGCGGACCGCTTCCGAAATATTCGGCGCTGAGCTTTCGGAGGTCACCTCGGAGATGCGCAGGCAGGCCAAGATGATCAACTTCGGCATAGCCTACGGCATGAGCCCCTTTGGCCTGGCGCAGCGGCTTCGCATCAGCCCCAAAACTGCCAAAGCGGCCATCGACCGCTACTTTGAACGCTACAGCGGCGTGCGGCGCTTCATCGGCGAAGTGGTCGAGAAGGCGCGCACCCTGGGCTATGCCGAAACTCTTCTCGGACGCAGGCGGGCCATCCCCGAGCTTTCGAGCAAAAACTTCTCGATCCGCCAGCTGGGAGAGCGGCTCGCCATAAACACCCCCATCCAGGGCACCGCCGCTGACCTCATAAAGAAGGCGATGGTCGACATACACGCCATCCTGGAAAAGGAAAGTCCGCAGATCCGGATGCTTCTGCAGGTCCACGACGAACTGCTGTTCGAGGTTCCCGCGGAGACAAGGGAGTCGGTGGAAAACCTGGTGCGCCGGGCTATGGAGGAGGTCTATCCTCTCGATGTGCCGCTCAAGGTAGAAATCGGCTGGGGGACGAACTGGACGGAAGCCCACGCGTAGGGGCGGAAGCGGGAAGCGGCGGCCGGCGCCGCAGCGGGATAAAAGAAGGCCGCCGGAGTTTGTATCCGGGCGGCCTTTTTATTTCTAACACAGAACGCTTATTTAGGCGTTCTTGTTTTTTTCCAACTCGCTTTTGAGTCTTTCCACTTCCTGCTTGTACTTTTCGGCTTCTTCCTTCAGCCTGGAATCGCCGGCGCCTTCGGTGGTCTCAGCACCTTTGCCGAATGGGAGCTTGTCCTTGACTTCATCGTAGCCCAGATATGCGGCCATCAGACCGCCGAGCAGCAGGATGAGCGGGATAGCGCCTGCGATAAAACCCATAACATTGTGAAACCCGATGATGATGCCCAAAAACCCGAGAAATGCCGCAGCGACACCGCCCACAAAAACCTTCATGTCCTACCTCCTTCAAATGGTTCGCATCCAGGTATGAGAATTGTCTTCCAATTTTCGAAAATCAAGTGTTCACCAAGCCGCCGTTATGGTCGGAGCCGGTAGCCGAGACACTGCAAAATAGCAACCTCACTCGTATAATGCAAGCGAAAAGAAGGTCGAAGGTGGGAAACTCGAAGCTTGAAGATGGAGAGGGACTGCTGATTAGAGACTGGTGGGTAGCCGCAATAGACGATTTTTCTTTTCCCTGCGATTATGGCACACCAGGGCGCAATTTGCCGGCCCCTTGATCGTCCCGGAGTTGAGGGGGGGTATGCCACAAGGACCTTGGAGCTTCAAAACGGCAGCCGGAAGTGAAAACGAGAAGCCGTAAAGGGACTTTTCCCGAGCTGAGCGAAGCGGTTGGAACGTATGCATGGCAGTAGCAAGAGGCGGCGAAATTGAGGAGGACCACCGACGGGCGGCCCTCCTCTGTGGGCGACGAAATGCTATCGGGATATTCTCTACAGCTTCTTGGCGTGGCGACCATGGTTGCCATGAGAACCAGGTGGCTGGTTAACCTGAAACGAAAGGGTCCCCAAAACCGTGCCTGAGCAGGAATCGACTACGTTGATAGCATAGTTGACTCCAGCCAGGAGGGAATAGTTTTTTGAGTGGAAAACGGCAATGTATTGGCCGTTGCCCCTAGCAAAACCCAAACCCCTGCCGTACGAAAAGCCCACAATTTCTCCGGTTGGGCCCGTGATCGTGACATTGATTTCCTGCGGAGTTTTTAGAATGGTCCCGGTATCGGTTTTGAGCTGGAATTTTATCGGCAGGGTGGAGCCGTTTTTCAGCACCTTTCGGCCGGTATACAACGGTGGACGCCAAATGACATTCGGAACGGTGTAATTCAAGACGGCATTGTAGATCAACCCTACGGGATTTGCTGTGGTGACCCCGTCGGTCGTGACGTCGAAACCAAGCGTGTTCATGCCCTGGACGGGGGTGAACGAAATGGTGCCGAGGTTGGGGGCGTTGCCGCCCAAGCCAATTGCAGCCTCATTCAAATAAACCACCTCTGAATTATTGGCTGAGGTGTACAAGGTCCCCACCGCCTTTGAGGCGGTGCACGGAGGGACAAAGCCGTCTTCAAAAAGTGAATACTCGGTTGAGGTGTTATTGTGCGGAAGCGTAGGGTTGGTGATCCATACGGCGCTGCCCAGGTAGCTGTTGGTTGGCGCAGTGGGCCAACCGGGCAGAGGACTCTGTACGGTTGCAGCGCCTGCAGTAGCCGAAGGCGGTGTTCCGGCAGGATCGGTTGTGAACGGGCCATATACATCGATCCCGGCCGTACTTCCCAGGTTGACTGTGACGGTTGCGGCATGGCCTATACCACATAGGGTCAGCCCCAAGATGCCCACCAGACCCATAAAAGTACTAATTTTTCTGCGCATTCTTCCTCCTTTTCCCAGTAAATGGCTTCTCAAAATAATTCTTCTTACAAAAACGAAATTCGAAATCCAGAGTGGGAATTCCATGCAGATTGCATGGCTCCGCCCCTTCATCCTCGCATAGGCAATACACCCCTCCTTTCCGTGTAACGCCTGAGCATGTGTTGTTCGCCACATGGCCAATTACCTGACTAATTTAAAAAAGCAATATCAATGCCAGCCTCTGAAATCGGCGATCAATAGAGGGGAAAACCTTTTGAATCGTTACAAATTAATGCTGGAATGTTATTCATTCGAATCTGAGGTGCAGGAATTTGACTGCATGGTGTATGTAATTTACTTCATGGCGAGTAATAGTCAATCGCCGCATTCCGACTCACAATATGAACGAACGTGAGTATTTCGTTGCGCCAGGACCATGCAAATAATGGAGTCGAAGATATTGGGCTGCATCATCTTTATCACGCCATGGTTGTAAAGATAATCTCGATGCCTGGTTCTACTTCATAAACGGCCTGTTTGACATTTTTTTGGAGTTGCTCGCGCTGCATAGCGGGATGGCCCTAACACCAAATGAATGGTTCAATGAAATTCCCCATTCCCCCCTTTGTATATATCGGGGCCTACGCCACAGGAGCCGCTAAGCGGGGTGGGGGTACGGGGGCGATAGCGCCCGAGCTCTTCGCTCTGCGAGGCCGGTCGAATCCTTCCGAGGTTTTTTGTTGACTTGGGACCGTGCCGATAAGTATAAGTAAAGATTTAAGGATTCTCTCCATGGCCCCCCAGCGGGCATGGTTCACTGTGAAAGGCATATTTGTGTTCGATTCCGATTTGACGCGTGTTGAAAGACCCGGGCGCTACGTTGGCCTGGAATGTAACGCTTACCGCAAGAGTTTCGAGGAGGCTTCCGTCCGGTTCGTCCTGGCGTTTCCCGATGTCTATGAGATCGGCATGAGTCACCTCGGGGTGCAACTGCTCTATCATCAGTTGAACAGGACCGAGGGGGTGATGGCTGACCGGGTGTATGCGCCGTGGCCCGATTACGAGGATCAGTTGAGAGGTGCAGGGGAGCCGCTGCGGGGGATCGAGTCGGAAAGAGCTCTTTGCGACTTCGATTTTCTGGGGGTGAGCCTTCAGTACGAACTGAGCTATACCAACATACTGACGATTCTCGATCTTGGGCGGACGCCGCTCTACAGCCGCGAGAGAACCGTTGAGCACCCCTTTGTGATCGGGGGCGGTCCGTGCGCCTTTAACCCGGAACCGCTGGCGGATTTTTTCGACTTCTTCGTTCTCGGGGAGGCCGAAGAGGTGCTGCCCGAGATCATCGAAGCGTACAAAGGATGGAAGAAAGAGTCGAGGGAGCAATTTCTCGCAGCGATCCGGGGGATCGGCGGGGTTTACGTGCCCTCGTTTTTCGAGGTGTCTTATTTTGACGCGGGAGAAGTAGCGGCCGTAAAACCCAAATATTCCGACTACACGCAGGTTACAAAGCGGGTGATCCCGGAGCTTGACCGAATCTGCCCGATCCCTGACAGGCCGCTTGTGCCGGTGATCGATATCGTTCACAACCGGCTCGGGATGGAAATCGCGCGGGGGTGCACGCGGGGATGCCGGTTTTGCCAGGCGGGCTTTGTCTACCGGCCGGTGCGGGAGCGGGGGCCGGAGTACGTGCTCGATGCGGCCCAAAAAGCGCTTGCGGCAAGCGGCTTCGAAGATGTGGCGCTCCTTTCCTTGAGTACGGGGGATTATTGCCGGATCCAGGAGCTTTTGGGGGAGCTGGTCGATCAACTCGCACCGCGAAAAATCGCGGTGAGTTTTCCCTCCATGCGTGTCGGGACGCTCACCCCGCAGCTTATGGAGCGGGTGAGAAAGGTTCGAAAGACCGGTTTTACGATGGCGCCCGAGGCCGGGAGCGAGCGGCTGCGGCGCATTATAAACAAGGGAATCTGCGATGCGGATCTGCTCGATGCGGCCCAAAGCGCCTTCGAGATGGGCTGGAAGGTAATAAAGCTCTACTTCATGATGGGGCTGCCGGGAGAGACGGAGGCCGACCGGGAGGCGATCGTCGATCTATGCATGCGTGTATGGGAGAAGGGGAAAAAAACGAGATCTTCGGTAAATGTGTCCGTATCGACGTTTGTTCCGAAGGCTCTTACCCCGTTCCAGTGGGCGGCGCAGATGGAGGCGGGGCAAATCGAGGAATGCCTCCGGTATTTCAAGGAGCGGCTGCGAAAACCGGGCTTGCACTTCAAGTGGAACAAGGCGGGAAGCAGCATCTGGGAGGCGGTGTTTGCGCGCGGGGACCGAAGGCTGGGGGCGGTACTAAAGCGCGCCTGGGAGTTGGGGGCCAGGTTTGACGGCTGGACCGATCATTTCCGGGAAGATCTCTGGCAGCAGGCCATGGAAGAAACCGGGCTGGACAGCCGCTTTTATACGGAGCGGGTACGGACCCGGGACGAAATTCTGCCGTGGGATCATCTGTCGGCCGGGGTTTCGCGCTCCTATCTTTGGAGCGAATACGAAAAGGCGATGGGGGAAGAATTCACCGCCGACTGCCGGCAGGGGCAATGCACCAATTGCGGGGTCTGCGATCACAAGGGGCTCTCGCCGCTCATCCACCGGGAGTTTTCGCCTGCGCCGAAAAACGGCGACCAAATGGAGGCGGGCGCCGAAGAAACCGAATTTCTCTACCGGGTGATATACTCCAAGCTCGGGAAGGCCCGATTTTTCGGGCAACTGGAGATCGCTGCGGCTCTTGCGCGCGCGCTCCGCCGCGCGGAGCTTCCGGCGGCCTTCAGCAAGGGTTTCAGTCCGCATCCGAAAATTTCGTTCGGGGAAGCGCTGCCGCTCGGAATGGAGACGATAGTTGCCGAGGCATACATCTCGCTTCGCGAAAGGGTGGACACTCCATCGATGCGCGCACGCTTAAACGAGCAGTTAAACGGCCTGATCACGATCAGTGTCGTCGAGCGGGTGGCAAAAAAGCCTGCGCCTGCCGCATCGAGCCGGGGCGTATACCTCGTGTCCGGGCTCTCGGCATCGATTGTGAGCACGCTTGTGCGAAAATGGCCGGAAAGCGGCGAAAACGTAGTGACGAAAAAGACCAAAAAGGGGCAGGCGACGGCAAATTTGGCGAGTGTGCTTCTCGATCTGCGTAAAGCCGGGGAAAATTCCGTGGAAATGGATCTTTTCGAGACGCCCGGGCAATGTTTCCGGCCCATGACGGTCCTGGAAAGCCTGGCCGGCGAGCAGGCGGGGGAACTGAGGGGCTGCCTTATCTGCAAAATAGGGTCCCGGCGGTAGCGGGGATGCGAGCCCTTTTGTGTCACGCGAAGCCGCGAAGACGCGAAGTGAAGGTGCGAAAGGAAAGGCCACGACATGAGTCCGATCTTGCCGGGAAAGCTTAGCTTGGCCGTGAGCAATTTTTGCCTTCGCGACTTCGCGGCTTCGCGTGAAAAAGTTTTCGGAGGGATTTAACGGGAGCGGCTATGGGGGAAAGAACATGTCGGCTGAACTGATTATCAACAGCAATGCATTCGAAACTCGCGTAGCGCTGGTTGAAAACTCGCAGGTGGCTGAACTCTATATCGAAAGAAGCTCGGACAGAGGAATATCGGGAAACATTTACAAGGGGCGGGTCGTGCGCGTACTGCCGGGCATGCAGGCGGCTTTTGTGGACATCGGTTTGGATAAGGCCGCCTTTCTGTACGTAAGCGACGTCTATCAACAGGAAATGGGAGAAGTCGAACAGCTTTTCTTGAGGTCGAGCGCAGAGGATAGCGGGGAGAACGGCGACGGCGAGACAGCCGGACAGGCCGGGGAGGAATTGGGTGAAGGCGAGCTGCAACGTGCCTGCAGCGATACCCCGATCGAGGACCTGCTCCGGGAGGGGCAGGAAATCCTGGTGCAGGTGGCCAAGGAGCCCATCGGGAGCAAGGGCGCGAGGATAACGTCCCACATCTCGCTACCGGGAAGAAACCTCGTATTCATGCCCACGATGGATCGCGTGGGCGTTTCGCGCAGAATCGAAGACGAAGAGGAGCGAAAGCGGCTGCGCGACATCATGGCGGAAATAAAGCCGCCTCACCGCGGCTATATCGTGCGCACGGCCGCCGAGGGGGCGGAGGTGGAGAAGCTTCGCTCCGAGTCCGACTTTGTGGCAAGGCTCTGGGAAGATGTCCAGAGGCGGTCGGAAAGGGCTGCGGCGCCTTGCCTCATCTACCAGGAACTCGACATTACGCTTCGTGCGGTGCGCGATCTTTTCACCAAGGAAGTCGATAAGCTCGTCGTGGACTCGGTGGCTGAATATCGAAAGATTCACAGCTTTACCGAGGCCTTCATGCCCTCACTCGGGAGCGAGGTGGAACTCTACGAGGGAGATGAACCGATCTTTGACGCCTACGGGATCGAAATGGAGATCCAGAGGGCGCTTAGCAAGAAGATCTGGCTCAAATCGGGCGGATACATCGTCATAGAGTCCACCGAGGCGCTCACGGCGATCGACGTCAACACCGGCAGATACGTGGGCAAGCGCAACCTCGAGGAGACGATTCTCAAGACAAACCTCGAGGCGGTAAAGGAGATCGCTTACCAGTTGAGGCTCCGAAATCTCGGCGGGATCATCATCATCGATTTTATCGACATGGAAAAGGAGGCCAACCGGGAAAAAGTCTGGAACGCTCTGCGGGCGGCCACCTACAAGGATAAGAGCAAGTCGAACATTTTGCGCATGTCGGAGCTGGGGCTCATCGAGATGACGCGAAAGCGTACGAAGGAAAGCATCGGCCACATCCTGTGCGAACCGTGCTTTTACTGTGACGGCGAAGGCCATCTCAAATCCAAACAGACGGTTTGCTATGAAATCCTGCGGGAACTCGAACGGGAGCGGCAGGATCTCTACGGCGGAAACGTGCTGATACTTACGCACCCGGAGGTCGCGGCCATGTTTTGCGACGAGGAGCGGGCCGCCCTGGAGCGGGTCGAGGAGAAGATGCACGCGCTCATAACCGTTAAATCCGACGCCAGGCTTCACCTGGAAAACTATGACATTTCGATACTGGAGGCCGAATGAACCTGAGTGAATCCAAAAGGCTCTATGAGCAAGCCCGCCAATTGATCCCGGGGGGTGTGAACAGCCCGGTACGTTCCGGCAAAGCGGTTGGGCTCGAGCCTCTTTTCATTAAAAAAGGAAAGGGCTGTCGCATAACCGATGAAGACGGAAACGTCTATATCGATTACGTCGGCTCCTGGGGGCCGCTCATCCTCGGCCACTGCAACCCCGAGGTGATAGCAGCCGTGACCGAAGTTTTGGCGCGCGGCACCTCCTACGGCATTCCCACCCGGATCGAAATCGAGATGGCGAGGAAGGTCGTCGAGATGGTTCCTTCCATCGAGATGGTCCGAATGGTCAACTCGGGGACCGAGGCCGCCATGAGCGCGATTCGGCTCGCGCGCGGCTATACGGGGCGAAAGAAGATCATAAAGTTCAACGGCTGCTACCATGGGCATGCAGACTCGCTGCTGGTAAAGTCGGGCTCGGGCCTTATGACCTTCGGCATTCCCGGAACCCCCGGGGTTCCCGAGGAAATCGTAAAGCACACGATCGCCCTTCCCTATAACGACCTGGAGGCCGTACGCCGGACCATGGAAGAGGTGGGCTCCGAGGTCGCCGCGATCATCGTCGAGCCGGTTGCTGCCAACATGGGGGTGGTGCTTCCCGCCGAGGGCTTTTTGGCGGGCCTGCGGCAAACCTGTACGGAGAACGGGGCTCTGCTTATCTTCGACGAAGTGATCACGGGCTTCCGGCTCGCCCCGGGAGGGGCGCAGGAGTATTTCGGGATAACCCCGGATCTTACCTGTCTCGGGAAGATCATCGGAGGCGGTCTCCCGGTTGGCGCCTATGGGGGGAAAAAGGATATAATGGAGCATGTGGCTCCCGAGGGAAACGTCTACCAGGCGGGGACTCTTTCCGGAAACCCTCTGGCGATGAGCGCCGGGCTCGCGATGCTGAACATCCTTGGCCGGGGCGGGATCTACGAGGAGCTCGAGAAGAAAAACGGTTATCTTTGCGCGGGACTGGCCCAGGCCGCTGCGGCTGCCGGAGTTGCCGTAACGCTTAACCGGATCGGCTCGCTCGGATGCGGGTTTTTTACTCCCGGGCCGGTAACAGATCTCGAAAGCGCGGCAAAAGCCGACAGTGCAGCCTACGGAGTGTTTTTCCGGGAAATGGTGAAAAGAGGGGTCTATCTGGCTCCTGCCCAGTTTGAGGCCTTCTTTGTGGGAGCGGCCCATGAGAAGGAAGATCTCGATCTCACCATCCAGGCCGCGTTCGAAGCGCTCAAGGCCGTTAAGGAAAAATGAGGACGGGATTGGAGATGTTGCGGTTCGCGGGGCTCCCCGCAACCTGCGCGATTATTATACGATCCTTGCACGATTAATACGACATGGAGGACGGACGACGGCAGGCGGAAAAAAGGTTTGACTGTAAAGGGGTTTCTGTGGTAGTACGCCACCGGATCGTTCGTATGAAAAGGCTATGAAAAAAGAAGACAAGCAAACGCTGAAGCAGGCCATCATGGCCAGTACGATCGGGTTGGAGGTTGCCTTCTCTCCCTTTGTCGGGATTGCCATAGGGTTATTCCTCGACTGGAAGCTGAATACGTATCCATACATGACCTTGATATTCCTGCTGGTCGGGGTCGCAGCCGGTGGTCTGAACTACTATAGATTTGCGAAACGGCAGCAGGAACTGGACGAGGATCAGAAGAAGTAGTGGCACAGACTGACTTGAGCGAAAGGCTCCTGCAGCGTATTGAGGTTGTTTCAGCAGTCCTTTTGATTGTACTTACGCTTGGCGCTGCCTGGTTGTTTTCCTGGAATGCCGCCTGGGGCGTTTTTCTCGGCGGCGGGATAGTGGTCGTAAGCTTTCAGATCCTGAAGTGGCAGCTCAGGCGTACCCTCCAGAGACCCGGGAGGCTCCCCAGCAGGGCGGCTGTGTTCCTCAGTTATTACGTCCGATTTCTGGCAACGCTTTTTGTGGTTTTCCTGGTGCTCTATCACGGATTGGCTACGCCGATTCCGATCCTGATCGGCCTGTCGGTTATGGTTTTGAGCATTGTGTTGGTTGGGGCGTTCGAATTTCTCATGATGAAAAAGGAAGAGAGCTAAACCTATGGAAGAACATGTGCTTCTGATCAACCTTCTTCTGGAAAAGCTGGGTGTCCATATTCCACAAAACCCCCACAGCTTTACCGACTTCCTGCTGCAGCCGCATGTCACCTATACCTGGCTGGTCATGTTGTTTCTCGTGACCGTGAGCGCTCTTGCGGTGCGGAGCCTCAAGATGGTTCCCGAGGGCGGGCAGAATTTCTTCGAACTGGTGATAACGGGTATCGAAGATTTCATGATCGGCGTCACGGGGGAAGAAGGGCGGTTCATGTTTCCGCTGATCGCAAGCCTCGGGTTTTTCATCCTCTGCTGCAACTACTTCGGGATGATTCCGGGATTTTCCTCGCCTACGGCCAACCTGAATACGACCCTGGCCTGCGCGTTGATCGTCGTGGTGATGACGCACGTAATCGGGGTCAAGTTCCACGGCATAAAGTATATAAAGCATTTTCTCGGGCCCGTATGGTGGCTCAGCTGGCTCATTCTTCCGATCGAACTCGTCGGACACATCTCCCGGGCGCTCAGCCTCTCCATCCGTCTTTTCGGAAACGTGTTCGGCGAAGAACTGGTTTTGAGCATCCTGTTCTTTCTGGCAGGCCTCTACATGGCGCCCGTTCCGATGATGCTCCTCGGACTCTTTACCGGATTTATCCAGGCGTTTATTTTCGTGCTCCTCTCGATGATGTACTTTGCCGGCGCGATCGAGCACGCTCATTAAGACAAGGCGAAAACGTGGTTGGGAAGGCCATGTGCGCATATTGCTGATCTACTAATTCAAGCGACAGGAGGGTTTTGTTACATGAAGAGAAAAGTTGGCTTTTTGACGACACTTATGGTTTTCGGTTTTTCCTGTGCAGCTTTCGCCCAAGGCGCCGCCGGCGATGCTGCCAAGGCTTCGGCAATGCATTTCTTCGTCTTCTCGGCGATCGCAGCAGGTTTGGCGGTGGCGATTGCGGCGCACGGATGCGGTATCGGCCAAGGTATGGCGGTAAAGGGCGCGGTCGAGGGTATTGCGCGCAATCCTGAGGCTTCCGGCAAGGTAACGGTCACCATGCTGATCGGTCTGGCCATGATCGAGTCTCTGACGATTTACGCCCTGGTTATTTCGTTGATCCTCATCTACGCCAACCCGGTTTCGAAGCTGATCCAGGGTTTTGCGGGCCTGACGAAATAGGTTTGATGGTTTTGAAGTACTGGTAGGGGGCAGGCGGCGTTTTGGCCGCTTGCCCCTTTCGTGATTCGGGAGGAAAGGCCTTTTTTTTGCGCCGACTTGTGTGAACAAAAGCACACACTTACGCGCAAACGGAGTCGCTTTTTGCTCTGTAAGGATAGGAAATGAAGTTCGCCAAAATCCCCATGGCCACTATCGTGAGGCTGTCGATCTATATGCGCGCGCTCGAGGAGTTGCTGGAAAGCGACGTGGAGGTGATCTCTTCAGAGCGGCTTGCGAGGCAGTGCGGTGTGAATCCGGCCCAAATCCGCAAGGACCTGGCCTACTTCGGAGAGTTTGGAGTTCGCGGGGTAGGGTATCGGGTAAGTGAGCTTGCCGGTGAAATCAAGGAGATCCTCGGACTGAACCGCCCGTGGAATCTGGCAATGGTGGGGCTTGGCAATCTGGGGACGGCGCTGGTGGGGCACGAGAATTTCCTGAAGCATGGGTATGTATTCACGGCGGCTTTCGACAACGACCCGGAAAAAGTGGGCAAATGCCTTCCGAATGGATTGGTCATCAATAACGTAAACGAACTGGAAGACATCGTTCGGGAGCGGGAAGTGCACGTGGGCGTCATCGCCACCCCTCCGGCCGCGGCCCAAAGTGTCGCCAATCAACTCGTGCTGGCGGGGATCAACGGAATCTTAAATTTTGCGCCCGTGCAGATACAGGTACCTGATTGCTGCCGAGTGGAAAACGTGGATTTTTCCATCAAACTCGACTCGATCGCCTATCATCTTTCCGCCGAATAAAAGCGGGATCGGTGAATCGGTGAATGGGCAGGCTTGTTTTTTCCCATTCACCTATTCACCTATTCACCTGAGTTCTTACGCTTTTTCGTCTTCGAATGTCTTCCTTTCATTATTCATGTGATCGACAAAATATACGAGAGTTCCCTTTTCGCCCAGTTCCCGGGCAAGAAGGGGCAGTATTTGGCTGTCGATGGCATAGACCCTCAGGTAAACCATGCGCTTGCCTTCGGGCACATACTCATAGCTGGTCAGGATACTGGCGATGCGCCCTCCGTGTTTTCGGACCACATCGGTTAGAAGCTTTATGGAACCGGGAGTGTCGTCGATCCGAATGGCGAACTGGATTCCCTTTTTGCCCAGTCCGCTAAGGCTCAGCAGGATTTTGAAAATATCGTGCCGGGTAATTATGCCCGTGAGGTTTCCTGCGGCATCGAGTACGGGCACGCCCGAGATCTTATGTTCAATGAGCTTCTGAGCGGCCTCTTCCACGGTGAAATCTTCCGGGACAGCAATGGCGGGTTTTGCCATGATGTCGCGAACCTTGATCTTTGCGATAAGATAGAGAAGTTCGTGAATGTCAAGCAGGGTGGCGTCGGAGGCCGAAGCCCGCTTGAGGTCGGAATCCGAAACGACTCCGACAAGTCTTCCGTTTTTGAGCACGGGGAGCATTCGAACCTTGTGCTTCCTCATAAGAGAGGATGCATCCTGCATCGAAGCTTCCTGATCAATGGTAATGGGGTCTTTGGTCATCCAGTTTCTTACGAGCATGGGAAACCTCCGGGATAGATTGTGAGGAGTGGTCTCTATAGCGGAAAGGACTCATGACACCTGGATCTATCCTCCATCCTAGCCCAAGTTTAACAAGCATGAAAAAATGAAAAGCAATACCAATGAGTTAGGCCTTAAAGAATCTGCCAGTGGCACTACATCGTAATCATTTATCAAACAACCATT
>JAKAJS010000243.1 GCA_021813685.1 Deltaproteobacteria bacterium
TATCCCTGGTACGCTGCCTGGGACCTGGCATTCCACACCATCGCCCTCTCGGTGGTGGATCCCGCATTCGCCAAAGACCAGCTCAATCTCATGCTTCGAGAGATCTACCAGCATCCGAGCGGCCAAATCCCCGCCTACGAGTGGAACTTCAGCGATGTAAACCCCCCGGTCCATGCCTGGGCGACGATTTTTCTCCACCGCAGCGAACAAGCTCTCGGCCGGCAGTCGGATCTGGACTTTTTGAAACGCTCCTTTGCCAAGCTGATGCTGAACTTCACCTGGTGGGTCAACCGGAAGGATCGTTTCGGCAAAAACGTTTTCGAAGGCGGGTTTTTGGGGCTCGATAACATCGGCGTCTTCGACCGGAGCGCTCCCCTGCCCACCGGAGGGTACCTGGAGCAGGCAGACGGTACGGCCTGGATGGCCCTTTTCTGCCAGAACATGATCGAGCTGAGCGTCGAGCTGGCCTCCCACGACCTCTCCTATGAAGACATGTGTTATAAATTCGTCGAACACTTTCTCTGGATAGCGGCGGGAATCAACCGCATGGGCGAGGAGGGCATGTGGGACGAAGAAGACGGCTTCTACTACGACATTTTGAGATTGCCGGACGGGAGCGCCCGGAGGCTGAAAGTACGTTCCATGGTTGGGCTCCTCCCCCTTTGCGCCGCAACGGTCATAGAGGAGCGGCAAAGGGAAAGAGTGCCCAGGGTGACAGATGCATTGACGCGGCGAATTAAACACATGCCCGAGCTTCTCCAGAATTTGCATGCCACGGGGCCGGGCCATCTTGGCGTCGCCAATCGCGGTATACTTGCCCTCGTGAACGAGAATAGAGTGAGAAGGATTCTAACACGGATGCTCGATGAAAACGAATTCCTCAGCCCCTACGGGATCCGGGCGCTTTCCCGCTATCACCTGGAGCACCCCTATGTATTCTACACAAACGGTGAGGAGCACCGGGTGCAGTATCTTCCGGCGGAGTCGGACAGCGCGATGTTCGGGGGAAACTCAAACTGGCGGGGCCCCATCTGGATGCCGGTAAATATCCTTATTATTCGAGCGCTTTTAACCTACTATCTCTATTACGGGGACAATTTCAAAATAGAATGTCCCACGGGTTCGGGAAGGCTGATGAACCTTTTCGATGTGAGTAAAGAGATCGCCGACCGTCTCACCCGAATTTTCCTTCGTGACGAGAAGGGGCGGCGCCCCGTGTACGGGGGTACTGCGAAATTCCAGGACGATCCCTTTTGGCGGGACAACATTCTTTTCTACGAGTATTTCCACGGGGACAATGGGGCGGGGCTCGGCGCAAGCCACCAGACGGGCTGGACGGGGCTGGTGGCCAAGCTGATCGAGCTTTTCGGCCGACTCGATTCCGACACGAGTCTGAAGGCCGGAAGGAGCGCCGCTTTCGCGGGCTCCGAAAGCCGTTGATTTTTACTGAACTGTCGAAGATTCCTTTACTGTTCGACTTCCTGATGCCGATGGCAAGGTCTAGCCTTTGGATCTTCGTGGCGTCCGTTCTTCCGTGCGCGCGGGGGGCGCAATACCACCGTTGAAAGGTTAAAAAAGGGAAAGGCAAAGCCACCCCCCGGGGAATCGGTTCGCACGCGCAAGGCATTGTATTCTCCTTGGGGACACGATGATGCGCTTCACCAGATCTTTTTCGACCATTTTCCTCGTTATCGCTCTGGCGGGCTGTGGCAGTCTCGGCCCTCGAAGTATTACCAGGGACCGTTTCGACTATTCGACGGCGATCTCCGATTCATGGAAAAAACAAATGCTGATGAATCTGGTGAAGCTTCGCTATGCCGATCCTCCGGTGTTCCTGGAGGTGTCCTCGGTGATAAGCCAGTACGAGTTGGGCAGCCTGGCCAACCTCGGCCTCACCTTCTCAGCGCCCGATGTGCAATCGGTCGGCGGCTCTGTCTCCTATGCCGAGCGTCCGACCATAACATATACTCTGTTGTCCGGAGACAAATTTGCGCGCAGCCTGATGACACCCATCCCCCCTGCCTCCATCATGTCGCTTATCGAAGCGGGGTGGCCCGCGGAATTGGTGCTGCGCATGACCGTCAATTCCGTTAACGGCATCCGGAACCGTTCCGGGGCAGCTTTGCGGGGACATGAGGCCGACCCGCGTTTTTATCGATTTATTGAGGCGCTGGGGCGAGTCCAGCGTTCGGGAACCGTGGGGATCAGGGTCGAGCCGGAAACGAAGAACGGCGGCTCAGCTGTTATGGTTTTTGCTCGGGAAACAAGCGAAAAAGTCGAGAGGGACCGTAAAGTGATCAGGGAAATTCTGGGTCTTAATGCCAAGGCCACCGAGTTTCGGCTGGTCTTTGGCGTTGTGCCCGGAAACGATCGGGAAATTGCCATCTTGAGTCGGTCCATGCTGGATATCCTCGTCGAGTTGAGCGGGAGTATTGAAGTCCCGAAGGTTTATGTAGCTGAGAAACGGACCCACCCAACCCGAGGGGAAGGGTATTTCCAGGGGCGTAAGGTTCAGCCCTTGATGCGTATTCACAGCGGGAGGGATAAGCCTTCAGATGCCTTCGTCATGGTTCGGAATCGAGGTTATTGGTACTGGATAGACGATCGTGACTTCATCTCCAAGCGCGTCTTCGGCATCATCATGTTTCTTTTCACTCTCACGGAAAAGCCCGAGAAGGAAGGAACGCCGATCGTGACCATTCCTACCCGTTGAAATGGCATTTGATTGTCTCGAGGATCGATTATCCAGGTTGGCAAGCCACAGCAATTTTCTTTGTATCAGCTGCTCGGAGGATCTTCATGGAAGAGACGGAAAAGAAAATGGTCGCAATAGTGAAATTCGACGGGACATTGGCTTCCGTCAAAAAGGCCCTGGATTTGTGCGGAGGACTCGATGGGCTCAAGCCAACCGATAAGGTCCTTCTCAAACCGAACATCCTTTGGGGGGGTACGAAAAACATGCCACCCTTTGGCCGGGTGACGACGTCTATGTTGGTCGACTCTATCCTTCAATGTCTGCGCGACAAAGGATGTACCGACATCACCATTGGAGAGGGTACCATTCCCAATGAGGAGATGGACTCGACAACGGCTCGCGGATTCGAATGGAGCGGCATCGCAAGAGTGGCCAAAAGACATGGCGCCAGGCTTCTGGATTTCAACTCCGAACCTCACGAACAGATCCAACTGGAAGATGTCAAAGTAAGGGTCGCAAGAGGAATCGTGGAATGCGATTTCCTCATCGATATCCCGGTGCTGAAGGCGCATCAGCAGACCAAAATCTCCCTGGGCATGAAAAACCTCAAGGGCTGCTTGGCGATCAATTCAAAAAAGGCTTTCCACATGCACGACCTACACCGACTGATAGCCTTGCTGAATACGAGAATTCGCCCTTCACTGACCGTCATAGACGGCATCTACGGGCTTGAAAAGGGGCCTTCATTTCTCGGTATCCCACACAGAATGGACCTCATCATCGCCGGGAAGGACGTTTTTTCTTGCGACATCGTGGGGGCGGCGATTATCGGATTTAATCCGGATGAAATCGAGTACCTGAGGGAGTACGGCGAAATAACCGGGCGGAGGGTATCGTTGGAGGGCATAGAGGTGAAGGGTGAGCCCGTTGAAAAGGTGGTCCGAAAGTTTGAGTGGCGCCTGTCCCTTGAGGAGGTGTTTCACCAATACGGAATAGAAGGTTTGACTATCCAGCAACAGGGATATTCATGTTGTTCCGGGTGTGGCGCAATACTTGAGGCGCTGGCCGGCGTCTTTACAAAGGAATGCCCAGGGATGTCCCTGCATGGAGTGGAAATCTGCATGGGGCGTGGGATCAGGGCTAAAGCCGAGTCAACAAAGGTCCTGCTGCTTGGCGATTGCGCCGTTTCAGCCAACAGAGATCAGCAACACGCGGTGCAGATAAAGGGGTGTCCGCCTCCGATCCTTGACACGGTCATAGCCATAGCCCGGCAATGCCTGCCCCGACAAAAGGGCACCGGTTTCCTCTTATCCCGAACGATCAGGAACATAGGGACAAAGATCGGTGTCCACTCCGAGGTGTTCCCCGCTTTCGGTATCTGCCAGCCGCCCGAGTTCGACAGGAAGCACTTTTGAGCCTTACGGGAGGCTCGTCGGACGAGTTCCATCCGTCCTCAACCCTCATGCGGGCATGACCTGACAATAGTTGTCGATTGCGGCAAGCATGCACGAGCGTAGTGCGACAGGAGGCTTTTTACGTGATCGGATTACCTTGCAGGTGTGCGGCCGAATACCATCTTCACCTTATTTAACTTCAGAGTATAGAAATATAGCGTTACAAGGTGGGTGGTAAGTAATTTCCGTAGAGGAGCAGACGATGAAAATATGCCTGCACCCAACGGCCGGTGTGCTGTTCGCTCGGTTCGCTGAGAACTGGAACGAACAGGTAACAAAAATCTTCAACTTGAGCCTCATAAAATTGCAGTCCGCTGCTGATAGTGGAAGCAGTGAGGAAGCACTCCATACAGATTTCGACCTGCCATCGGTTTACTTCAAGACGTGCATGCAGGACGAAAAGGGTGAAACGGGGCAGAAAGGGTTAGACAACACGTAAGTTTTACGAGTGAGAATTGATACCCGGCAGACTCCGTTCAAAGACTGCCCTATCTTTATTGCCAAGCATGCTACCGCTACGTGTTGTCGAGAATGTCTTGAGAAATGGCATGGGATCGATGTCTTCGGGCAAGGACGGCAAGCAGGGGGCCGACTTCAAAGGACCATGGGAACGAATCAGGAAGGCCGCCGGACTGCCGGAGGATTTCCGCTTCCATGGACCGAGGTACAATTACGCCTCAACCCTTGTATCAATCGGCGTGGACCTCGGGAGCGTACGCGAACTGCTGACGCATAATCACGCGGGAACCACAGAAAGATCCGCTCATTTTGCCCCTGCAGGTGGATGGGGACGCCCATGAAATCAGGTGACTTTCAAAAAAACTGATACCAGCAAGTGATGCCTGGCCAGATAAGGTGTACCCAATTGTCTAGACAAAAAAGTGGCTTGTTTGAGGTCCATGTCAGCCCGGCAGTCCTTCCTTGCGGGGCTTCGAAGCCCCTGATAAAATCCAAACACCCGTCCCAAATGAAAATATCAAAGTGGGCCAAATCGAGTTGACGAAATCATGCTGGCGAGCCAGTTCAAAAAGTCATGAAAAAACATAATTACATTCCTCACGTAAAGCAGCGAGGGGAGGAGATTCTGGAAAAGAGGACCAACCCAAATTTCAAAGCCCGCCGCTGGGTCGTTGAAGCCGCTCATTCCTGGTTCAACCGTGAGTTTTCGGCAAGCCCGAGTAGATGAAAATATTTTTCGGCTTTGACATCTTTCACCGGCAAGGATGGATAAATATCAGAGGGGGAAGCAGACAAG
>JAKAJS010000256.1 GCA_021813685.1 Deltaproteobacteria bacterium
CGATCTACGAATTCCTCAAGATGAAACGCGAAGAGCTTCTTCGTGTCGAGCCCGATTTCGATCCCGCCGAGCAGTTTCCCGACACCCTCCGGGCGACCGGCGCGGAGCTTCCGCTGCGGTACGCCTTCAACCCGGGCGAAACGGAAGACGGCGTAACCCTTACCGTGCCGGTTCATACCCTGCCCTCCCTTTCCGCCCAAACCTTCGAATGGCTGGTGCCCGGCATGGTGGCCGAAAAGGTGGCCGTGCTGCTGAAAAGCCTCCCCAAGGACATCCGCAGGCGCCTTTCGCCCCTCGGCGACACGGCAAGGCGCATCCTGCCAAACCTCGCCTATGGAAAGGGAGACTTTTACACGCGCCTGGCCGATGCGGTTTTCACCCTCACCGGCGCCCGGATCGACCCTGCCATCTGGGACACGGCCCAACTGCCCGACCACCTCCGAATGCGTTTCGAGGTGGTCGGCCCGTCGGGAGACGTTCTGGCCTCCGGCCGCAACATCGAAGACCTGAGGTCTTCATCGGTCGAAAAGCACGAGGACCACTTGTGGCGAAAGGCCCGGAAAACTTTCGAACGCGACGAGGTCGCCGGTCTCGATTTCGGGGAGCTACCCGAGCGCATTGTCATCGGAACCGACGCGATGGGCATCGAGCGGTTCGCCTGGCCGGGTCTTGTCGACGAAAACGGCAAGGTCGCCGTGCGGCTTTTTTCCGACCCGGCAAGTGCTGCCAGTGGCTCGCGGGCCGGTCTTTTGCGACTCTATCAACTCGCGTTTGCAGCCGAATTAAAAGAGTTTCGCAAAACCTGGGCATTCCCCGACGCGTTTGCTCCGCGCCTCTTCTTTCTGGGGGGAATAAAAAATGGCTCCGCCGCCCTTTATGATTATATTCTCCGCAAGCTCTTCAGACTGGATGGCGAGCAGCACCCGGAACGTAGAGTGTTTCTCGAAAATCTCGGAAGGCTCAAAGGCCGGCTGGGATCTCTTGGCTGCGAACTCCGCGAGCCGGTCCTTGCGGCTGTCGAGCAGAGGCACGCTACGGTCGGAATTATCGACCGTTTCCTGCGCATGGCGAGGACAAACCGCGCCGTTACCGACCGCCTTTCTGCCATCAAACGGGAACTCGACGCCATTATTCCGCCCGATTTTTTGGCCGGTTTTTCCGAGGAGCGCGTCAACTGCCTGCCCCGCTATCTGAAGGCGCTTGGCCTTCGGGCGGAGAGGGCCTATGTATATCCGGAAAAGGACCTGGCCAAGGAAGCGCGTTTCCTGGTCTATCGGGACCGGTTGGAAGAAATCGCAAAGCGCGTTCAAGCCAGGCCCACAGCCCGGGGAGTCGCTTTTGTAGAAGAGACCGCCCGGATGATCGAGGAGTTTAAAATCAGCCTGTTTGCCCCTGAGATAAAGACCCTTTTTCCGGTCTCGGAGAAGCGAATAGAAACTAAACTGGGCGAGTTTGCACCATGAACGGCTCAACTTCCCCCCCGGACATGGTGTTCGATGCCGCCGCCCTGCAACGGCGCGTGCTCGAGGCTCTTTCCGGAGAGTGCGCCGCCGACTTTTTTAGCGCAAGCGAGGATTGCGACGGATGCCCCACCTCCAGCGTGCTCCTTTTGCTCGGGGAACTCCCGCCCCGCAACGGCGCCGACCCGGAAATCTGCATTATTCTGAACAAACGCTCGAAACTGGTGAAACAACCCGGAGACCTCTGCTGTCCGGGTGGTGCAGTGGAAAAGTTCGATCATCTTCTCGCCCGAGTGCTTGCGCTTCGGGGATCGACCCTTTCGAAATGGCCGTGCTGGGACCGCCTCAAAACCGCACAGCCCCGGGATGCGGCCTATCTCTCCACACTCTATGCCGCGGGGCTTCGGGAAGGCTGGGAGGAGATGCGCCTCAACCCCTTCGGCCTCACCTTCCTCGGCCCGCTTCCCACACACTTTCTGGTCATGTATCGCAGATCCATTCACCCGATAGTCGCCTGGATGTCGGGCCAGAGACGCTTCCGTTTGAGCCGCGAGGTGGAGCGAATCGTTCGGTTCCCCCTGAGAGCCCTTCTGGACCCTTGCAACTACGCCTGCTACAGATTGCATGTCCCCCCCGATCTCGAGTGGAGGTTCGCGGGCCGCGGCAAGGACTTCCCCGCCTTTGTCTACACGGTGGACGGACGCGCCGAACTGCTGTGGGGCGCGACTTTCAAGATCGTTACACAGTTTCTGGAGATGACCTTCGGGTTCCAGGTCCCGGAAATCGCAAAGTTGCCCTTGATCGTGGGCAGGCTGGACGAAAATTACGTGAACGGGTGGCGCGGCGACGCGACGGGGCACTGAAATTTGCAGTCTATATTCCTTTCCGGAGAAGGTGTATAGTGGAAGAAGCGGGGAGCGAGGAGCGGGAAGAAAAGCCTAAAACAGGAAGCTCCCATCCTTTTTGATGGTTTCAGCGGATATTTCTGAAAATACTGGCAGGCGCTAAATGACCAAAATTGGAGACGTGGTTCTCGTATATATGGACAACAACCCGGCCTTCTTCGCAAAGATCGAAGAAATTATGACCGACGTCAAGCCGGGTTGGTTTCAGGTAAAACTGCTCGTGCTTCAGGTCCCGCTTCTCCTTGTGACCTGGATCCTGCGGGAAGCCTATTACAACGGCCAGGAATTCACCATGGGGGGCAGGCCAATGCGAATCGAAAAAGTGGTGGCCCCGGCTGAAGAACCTGCCGAGTCCGAGCCCGGAGAAGAAGGCAAAGCCTCCGCCAGGCCCGAACTGGTTGTTCCCAAAAAACAAAGGGAAACAAAAGCGGGTAAACAGGGCAAAGTCATCTCCATGACGGATCGCCGCAAAAAGGATAAGGAGTGATCATTTCCCGTTGTTCTTCTCCCACCAATTGTCGTGGCCTTTGAACCACCAGTCGGTGGAATCGGTGGCAAGGACCTCCTCGGCGATTTTTTTTGCCGTCGCCGTGAGCAGGCGCTTCCTCGCGAAATGGATCCACTTCGAGGCGTAGGAATTGCCGAGATCGCTTTCTTCCTTGAGTGCAACGATCAGGTCGAGCTGGTCGGCGTCGTGGACCAGTTGAGCTTCCCTCGTCTCCGACTCCCGATACTCTTTCAGCAGCGCCTTGAGCTCGCCTCCAAACGGGAGCGAACGCGTCAGGTCGGCTATCGCCTCGCTTTCATCTACCGTGACGTAGCGCTTGTTGACATAATTCTGGTCTCCCGTCCGCGCCTCGGGAAGATCGTGAAAAAGACCCATGCAGACGACTTTGAACGCATCGGCCTCTTCATCCAGTCGGGCCAGAGAAAACCCGATCATGGCCACCCGAAACGAATGCTCGGCAACCGATTCGCTCCCGGACCCCAGGAACTGAAACCCGGAGCGCGGAGTTTTGCGGAGCATCCCCAGTTCGAAAAAAAAGTTGATTATGTTGCTGTAAGTCAATTCAGTCCCCCCTCATCATTTATTGAAACGTATTGCGCTTTAAAATACCAGTCAATATTGATATAGTACTCGTTTCGGAACATTGGCAAATATGCCCGAACCGGGGCTTGGCAATCCCGGCAGCGGCGCCAGCCGCCTAAATTCAACCGGAGGTTTTCAGTTCATGGAGAAGCACACCCTGTCGGTACTGGTCGAGAATGCTCCGGGCGTTCTCACGCGAGTCGCCGGCCTGTTTGCACGCCGGGGCTTCAATATAGACAGCCTCGCGGTCGGCCGCACGGATAGAGACGACGTCTCCCGCATGACCATCGTAGTGGAGGGCGACAAGGCTCTCATCGAACAGGTTACCAAGCAGCTCCATAAACTCATAGACGTTATCAAAATCAGCAACATTACTGAAGACGAATATGTGGACCGGGAGCTGGTCATGATCAAGGTGACCGCCGAGCCGAGCCAGCGGGTGGAGATCATGCACATTGCGGGGATCTTTCGCGCCCGCGTGGTGGACCTGGGCAGCAAGACGATGAGTTTCGAATGCACGGGAAACGGGGGAAAGATCAACGCCTTTGAAGAGTCCCTGCGCCCCTACGGCATAAAGGAACTGGTGCGCACGGGCAAAATTGCGATGCTGCGCGGGAGTAAATCCGTATCGCTCAGCGTGGCGCAGGCCCGCGAGGCGGAAAGCGCCTGAAGAGTTTTTCCGGAGGTGTTTCAATGGAAATGACGGTTGCCGAGGCTCTGGTCGAATGCCTCGAAAGGGAAAATGTGGAGGTCGTCTTCGGGTACCCGGGAGGGGCGGTCCTGCCGCTCTACGATGCCCTCTACCACTCGACCAGGATTAAGCACGTATTGGTCCGCCACGAACAGGGAGGGGCTCATGCCGCCGACGGATACGCCCGCGTCTCCGGCAAAGTCGGCGTGTGCATCGGCACTTCCGGCCCCGGGGCCACCAATCTGGTAACAGGCATCGCCAACGCCTACATGGATTCGGTGCCCCTCGTCGTCATCACCGGCCAGGTGCCCACCATTCAGGTCGGAACCGACGCCTTCCAGGAAGTCGACATCACCGGCATAACGCTGCCCATTACGAAGCACAACTACCTCCTGAAGGATCCCGCAAAGCTTGCGACCGTCGTAAAAAACGCCTTCCACATCGCCGCAACCGGCCGCCCCGGACCGGTGCTCATAGACATTCCAAAGGATGTGGCCCAGGCCAGGATTTCCTTCAAGTATCCTTCGACGGTGCGGCTGCGGGGCTACAAACCCACCTATAAAGGACATCCGAACAAAATAGCCGAAATCGCGCGTCTCATGACCAAAGCAAAAAGACCGGTCATCTACGCCGGCGGGGGTGTCATCGCCTCGGAGGCCTCCGAGGAGCTCTTGAAGCTGGCCGAAGCGATCTCGGCGCCCGTCACCAACACCTTCATGGGCCTTGCGGGGTTTCCCGGAGACCACCCGCTCTTTCTCGGAATGCTCGGCCTGCACGGCACCCGCTACGCCAACCTTGCCATTACCGAATGCGACCTGCTGATCGGTATCGGCGCCAGGTTTGACGACCGCGTCGTGATGAACATCAACAGCTTTGCGCCTCACGCCACGGTCGTTCACATCGATATCGACCCGGCCGAAATCGGCAAGGTGATCGCCACGCATGTTCCGCTTGTGGGCGACGTGAAAACAATTCTAAAGGAACTGCTGCCTCTCATCGAAAAGATCGACCGCTCGGAATGGCTTTCGCGGATACAATCGCTCAAGGCCCTGTATCCTCTTGGCTATGAGCACGGCGCGAGCCTCAAGCCTCAGTTCATTATCGAAGAGCTTTGGAACTGCACGAAGGGCGATGCCATTATCGTTACCGATGTCGGGCAGCACCAGATGTGGGTAGCCCACTACTACCATTTCAAAAAGCCTCGCACGCTCATCTCCTCGGGCGGGCTCGGCTGCATGGGATTCGGCCTGCCGGCCTCCGTGGGCGCAGCTCTTGCCGCCCCCAGCGGAAGCAAAGTCGTCCTGGTGACCGGCGACGGCAGCATCCAGATGACCATCCAGGAACTTGCCACGATGATGGAGCAGTGCCTGAGCGTAAAGATCATCCTGCTAAACAACTCTGCTTTGGGGATGGTGCGACAGTTGCAGGAATACTATTGCCAGGGCCGCCACATGGCTACCAATTTCGAATTCCACCCCGATTTCGAAATTCTCGCCAAAGCCTACGGCATCCCGGCCTACACCTTCAGAACCGAAGAAGAGGTGTTGAAAGGGCTTGGCCAGGTACTCGAAAGCCCCGGCCCGGCCTTGGTAAACTGCATCGTTTCCCCGGAAGAAAACGTGCTGCCGATGGTTCCCGCAGGCAAGGGAATCGGCGAGACCGTCGAATGCGCTAAATAGGTCCGTCCGGAACTCCGGGATAGGAAGGCGGTGGGCACTATGTCGCCTGTTCCGCCTTCCAGGGCTTGCCGAGCTTTCCGGATGGACACCGAATAGGTTCACCCCGCCTCCATATCGATATGACCGGGGAACTCCGGGAACAGACCACTTTTTTCCATCTCCCCCCCGGGGCTGAAAAACCGCATGTCTCCGTACTCGTCGCATATCCAGAATTCTTTTGCCCCGGCTTGAAAATAAAGCCTTCTTTTGTCCTTCATCTCGGAACTGCTGTTTGCTGGAGACAGCACTTCCACAACGATTTCCGGAGACTCGGGGAAGGAAAGCGGGGCGCCGTATTTTTTGAGAAACGGGGCGCTTGCCCAGGCCACATCGGCAACTCTGACACCCTCCGAGGTTTGAACGGGGCACTCTACAAGCGCATCGCCCAAGCCGGATAGTACCAGCCATCGAACTATGCGCGACTGATAGACAGTGTGCCTGCCTGAAGCCGGAGTCATCACGATTTGCCCCCATTCGTTCGTTTCGATCTTGTAAGGCAGGTCCCTCAACGTCGGATCTTCGACTACCTCTTTCCAATTCATCGATTCTCCTTTTTCTTTCCGGGGGCGCTCTCGGCAATATAAAGCATCTTCGGCCCTCTTCACAGTTTCCCGCCCCTTTTTTCCTTTGGCGTCCCACGTTATCATAACCCCCGTCCGGGTCGAGAGAAAAATGCGGTGGAGTTTCCTTTTCTTGACATTCATCCCTCTGCCCACTTATAGTGCCATCTCTTTGAAACCCTAGGAGAAGACCCCGAAATGAAAACATTACTGCTCAATCCGCCCTCGTTCGAAAAATTCGACGGGGGCGCCGGCGCGCGGTGGCCTGCCCGCCGTGAAATCGCCTCTTACTGGTACCCCGTCTGGCTGGGTTATGCGGCCGGACTGATTAAGGAAAGCAGGCTCCTGGACGCATCCCCTCACGGGATCGGCCCCGAGGAGACGGTGCGCATCGCCAAAGAGTACGAATTCCTGGTTCTTTTCACCAGCAAACCCGGTTTTTTCAATGACGTGCGCCTTGCCGAGCAGATCAAGGGCGAGAACCCGGCCATCAAGATCGCCTTTGTCGGCCCTCCCGTTTCCGTCCAACCCGAGCAGGCCCTCAACGCCTCTTCGGCCATCGATTTCGTTGCACGAAAAGAGTTCGACTACACGGTCGCAGAATTTGCTTCGGGAAAAGAGCTAAAGGAGATCCAGGGAGTAAGTTTTCGAGAAAACGGGAAAATCGTTCACAACCCCGACCGCGCCCCCATCGAGGATCTCGACTCGCTTCCCTCCATCGTCGATATCTACCGGCGTGACCTCGATCCGACCAAATACAACATCCCTTTCCTCAAACATCCCTATCTGGCCTTCTACACCTCGCGCGGCTGTCCGGCCCGGTGCATCTATTGCCTGTGGCCGCAGACCTTCACCGGTCACCCCTGGCGCGTGCGCAGTAACGAAAGCGTCGTGGCCGAGGTCAAGCACGCTCTTGAAATTTTCCCCGAGGTGAAGGAAATCTTCTTTGACGACGACACCTGGGCCTGGGGCAAAAGCCGGGTTCTCGAACTGTGCAAGCACTTGAAGCCCCTCAATTTCACCTGGTCGTGCAACAGCCGGGTGCATGCCGACTACGAAATGCTCAAGGCCATGAAGGAAGCGGGCTGCCGCCTCCTGGTCGTGGGCTTCGAATCGGGCGTCCAGGAAATCCTCGACAACATGAAAAAAGGCATCACCGTCGAACAATCCGTCACGTTCATGAAAAACTGCCGTGAACTGGGGCTGACCGTCCACGGGGATTTCATGATCGGCCTTCCGGGAGAAACGAAGGAGACGATCCAGCGTACGATCGAATTCGCCAAAAGGCTTGACCCGGAGACGATCCAGGTCTCTTTGGCCCACCCCTATCCGGGCACGGAATTCTATCGGTATCTCCAAACCAACGGCTATCTTACCGAAGACGACATGTCCGACGAACTCGGCCACCAGATGGCCAATTATGAATACCCCTGGCTCAGCAGGCAGGAAATCGTCGATGCGGTCGAGTATATTTACGGCGCCTATTATTTTCGCCCCAAAGTGATCTACAGGATCGTGCGCCGGGCGATTTTCGACAACCAGGAGCGAAGACGGCTCTACCAGGAAGCCCGCGATTACCTGAGACTGCGGGCGAGGCGCAAAAAATTTACCGGCAACGCCTTCGAAAAGACCATGGGATGAAACTTCGCCGCCTCATTGTCAACGGCGATGATTTCGGCATCTCCAGGGAAGTAAACGAAGCCGTGATCCTCGCCTTCCGGTGCGGGGTACTGACAAGCACCAGCCTTATGGCCTCAGGGGCTGCTTTCGACCATGCGGTGGCGCTGGCCAAGGAAAACCCCGGCCTCGCGGTGGGGCTCCATGTTACCTGCGTAAATGGACGTCCGGTTTTGCCCGCTTCCCGGATTCCGCACGTTGCGGAAAAGTCCGGGGATTTTCCCGCAGACCCGGCCCTGGCGGGCCTGAAATATTTCTTCTGCCCCCGGGCGCGAAAAGAACTGGGAGAGGAAATCGAAGCCCAGTTCGAAAAATTCGCTCGCACCGGACTCACATTTTCCCACGTAGACAGCCACTGCCACATGCATGTCAACCCGGCCGTCCTGGATGCCATACTCCACGCTGCCGAATCGTACGGGATAAGAAGGATTCGCGTCCCTGCGGACGATTTTTTTTCTGCTCTGGACTTCCTCCAAAAACCGGTCGGGGCCGCCGGGTATGCTCTTGTTTTCAAGCTTTTGACCCGGAGAATGCGTAGAATAGTAAGTAACCGCGGGTTTGTTTTCCCGCAGACCGTCTACGGAAACCTGCTTACCGGCGCCATGAGCCTCGAATATGTCCTTTCGCTCCTTTCCCGGCTCCCGGGGGGAACTTCCGAGCTCTACTTCCACCCCGCCCTGCCCTGCAGAACGGAGGGAGAAGTCGATGCAACGCGGCTCCAGCGCTTGCGCGAATTCTCGATCTTGATTCAACCGCAGGTGCGTTCTACAATCGTTCGGCTCGGCATCGCCCTTGCCACCTACTCCGATTTGGAAAAGGACCTATGAAGACAACCCTTGTAGTCTCCCTGGCCGTTATCGCCCAGGCTATAGCAAATACCCTGCTCAGCAAGGGGATGAAAATCGTGGCCGCGCTGCCCTCCTTCCATGAGGGCTTTTCCCCGGTCATGCTGGCCTATGCGCTCCAAAACCCCTTCATCTGGGGCGGGATCGTGCTGCTGATCGTCTATTTCGCCTGCTTTCTTTCCGCCGTCTCCTGGTCGGATCTTAGCTACGTCATTCCCATAACCGCGGCCGTGTATATCCTGGACGTCTTTACCGGCCATTACTATCTGCACGAACCGGTGTCGCCTCTACGCTGGATGGGGGCCATCCTGATCGTTCTGGGGGTGGGCCTGGTTTCGCTATCCAAAAGTGAACGGACCGATGCGATCAAACCGGTACGTGAAACGCCCCCATTGCAGCTCGAGAGGCCTGCATGCTGACTGCCGTGATGATTCTACTGGTCGTCTTCTCCAACGCGGCAGGAGACGTTTTTCTCACCAAGGGCATGAAGCAGGTCGGCGACGTTTCGGCGATCGGAATGGTCGAGCTTGCAGCAACGATGCGGCGCATACTTTGCAACGGAAACTTCCTTCTCGGAGTATTGTGCCTGGCGGTAAGCTTTTTTTCATTTCTGGCCGTGCTCTCCTGGGCCAATTTGAGTTTTGTGGTCCCGGCAACCGCCATCGTCTACGTCGTGACGGTCCTTGGCGCAAAATTCTTTCTGGGGGAAAAGGTCGACCGGCTGCGCTGGGGCGGCACCCTACTGATCTGCTTCGGGGTCGCCCTCGTTTGTCTTCCCCATGATATGTCGCTGTCCCTGCCCATGTTGGTGCGGCCTGCCAGGCTATTTTTCGGCGCTCTGACGATCGCTTCGGTTTGTTATTATCTGGTCTGCATACTCGCTGCGGAGAGGTTTTTTTCTCAAAAACCCGGACAGGAAGCCGCCTCTGGCTCATGCGGCCCGATTTCGGTTCTGGTTCCGCTGTGCGGCGCCGATTTCAGGGCTTACCAAAATTACGCCTCCCTGTGCAGCCAGAACTATCCGAAATTCGAAATCCTCTTCGGAGTGGCCGATCCGGAGGATTCCTCGCTTCCGGTCGTCCAGAGGCTGCAAGCCGACTTTCCCGAGGTGCCGATCCAACTGGTCATTGGCGGAGACCAAATCGGCCCCAACCCCAAAGTCAACGTCTTGCACAACACACTTTCCCGTGCCTCCTATGACACCCTGCTCATGCTGGACAGCGACATTCGCGTCGGCCCCGACTTCATTGCGACGATCTCGGCCGAGCTCTCCAATGGCGGCGGAGGGCTCGTTACCTGTCTCTACCGCGCCGGGGAAGCCCCGGGGCTTCCCTCCAAACTGGAGGCCGCCGGGATTTCCTCCGAATTTGCCCCGGGCGTTCTGGTGGCGCAGATGGGCGGAACCATTTCGTTCGCTTTCGGCGCTTCGATCGCCGTTACCCGAAAAGCCCTCGAAGCCATCGGGGGCTTTCCTGCCATCGCCCCCTACCTGGCCGACGATTACATGCTGGGAAACCTGGTGCGCAAAGCGGGCTTCCCGGTGAGACTCTCACGGTGCGTGGTTGAAACGGTACTTTCCCGGCTCACCGCGAGAGGTTTTTTCAGCCATCAACTGCGGTGGGCCAGGGGCATACGCGCCTGCTCTCCATGGGGACATACCGGCTCCATCATCACGAACGGGACGGCGCTTTCGTTTCTCTATTTCGCTTTTTCCGGCTTTTCACGCTTCGGCCTGCTCGTCTTTGCCGCCGTTGTCGCAATGCGGCTCTGCATGGCCTGGATGGTGGGCGTCAGGCACCTGGGGGACAAAATCCTCGCGCGCAACCTGCTGCTGGTTCCCTTGAGAGATTTTTTGAGCCTTTTCATCTGGGCCTCCGCCCTTTTCGGCAGGCAGGTCGAATGGAGAGGAAAGCTGTTTCGTCTGGAAAAGGACGGTAGATTCACTCCTCAGTGAGACTCTTTTAGAACCTGATTCCCGCTATTCGTCTTAGAACTGTTGCATACATGACGAAAAAGAGCATGGCAGACCCGATGAGTTCGAGGCTGGGAAAAATGAAGCCTCCAAACTGCACACTCGGCCGCACGCTGGCCGCAAGGATCATCCTCCATCTTTTTCTCACTATCCTGGTTTTGGGTGTCTGCCTCCATTTTTGCAATCTTCGCAGCAATGTCTGCCTTCTTATAGGCCTTATCCTGACTTTTTCGGCCGTCCTGCTCTTTTTCTTCCTCAATCGCGCCGTACAGCTCCCCTTGCGCAAAATCATCGACGACGTTCGCGCCGGCCTGCGACCGCAATACCGGGGCATCGAGGAATTCTCCTTTCTGAGCGCCAATATCGGGCAGATGATGGCGGCCCTTACGGAAAGCGAGCGGACCGTTCGGGACATCGCAACCGGCCTGGGGGAAGGCGTCTACGTGATGGACGGAGCCGGGACCCTGGTTTTCATCAATCAGGAGGCGGAGCGATTGCTGGGATGGAAACAGGAGGAACTGCTCGGCCGCTTCGCCCATGACCTCTTTCATCGTAATGGACAGGATGAGGGCGATTGCCCGTTTCTTACGTTCACCAGCACGGGGGACACCTATCGCACCGAGGAGGACTTTTTCCGGCGCAAGGACGGGTCGATCCTGCCCGTAGCCTGTGTAGCTGCGCCCCTGAAGAAGGAGGGCGCCGTAAGGGGCGCCATCGTTGCGTTTCGCGACGTTACCGAACCCAGGCAGGTCGAACGCGAACGGTTGGCGAATCTCAAGTATTTTGAAAGCATGGACAAGGTCAACCGGGCAATCCAGGGCTCCGACCAGCCCGAAAAGATAATGAAAGACCTGCTCGATGTGGTCCTTTCTATCTTTGAGTGTGACAGGGCCTTTCTCATGTATCCCTGCGATCCCGAGGCACAAAGCTGGACTGTCCCGGTGGAGAGCAACAGGCCGGAATGTGCCGGGGCCTGTGAGGAAAATCTCACCATAGACATGGACTCGCGGGTCGCGGAAACAGCCCGGATTTTGCTCGCCTCCGAGGGTCCGGTGATCTTTGGTCCGGGCGGCCGATACGAGCCTTCAGGCGATGTTTCGCGGCGCTTCGGCATCCGCTCTTTCATGGCCATGGCCATCTACCCCAAAATCGGCAGCCCGTGGGAATTCGGGATCCATCAGTGCACGCACGCCCGCGCCTGGACGGCCGAGCAGAAGATACTCTTCGAAGCGATCGGCAGGCGCCTGGCGGACACGCTGAGCATTCTGCTGAGCTACCGCGATTTGCGAAAGAACGAAGAATTTCTCGATAAAATAGTAAAACACATTCCCAATACGATTTGCGTAAAAGATGCCAAAACCCTCGCCTATCTGCGATGCAACGATGCGGGGGAACATCTTTTCGGCTATCCGTGCGAAGAGTTGCTGGGCAAGACCGACCACGACCTTTTCCCCCGGGAAATTGCCGATAATTTTACCGCCGGAGACATCGAGGCACTCGAAAGCGGAAAACTCGTCGATATCCCCGAAGAAATCCTCCGGAACCGAAGAAACCAAACGCGGTTTCTCCATACCCAAAAAATACCGATTCCGGATGAAAACGGTGTTATGCAGTACCTGCTTTGCATATCCGAAGATATCACCGAGAGGAAAAAACTCGAAGAGCAGTTCCGCCAGGCACAGAAGATGGAGGCCGTGGGACGGTTGGCAGGCGGGGTCGCCCATGATTTCAATAACATGCTGAGCGTCATTCTGGGCTACTCGGAACTGATCGCCTCGCGACTACAACCCCTGGATCCGATTCTTGGACCGCTAAACGGAGTGCGGTCGGCGGCCAATCGCTCGGCGGAACTCACCCGCCAACTTCTGGCTTTTTCCCGCAAACAGCCCATCGCACCACGCATGATCGACCTGAACGAGCACACAAAAAGCATGGAGAGCCTGCTCACCCGTATCATAGGAGAAGACATCGCTCTCACGTTCGAGCTTTCCCCGCAACTGTGGCCGGTTTCCATGGATCCTGCCCAGATCGACCAGGTGCTCGCCAACCTGGCGGTCAACTCCCGCGACGCAATGCCCCGAGGCGGAAAGCTCACTGTGCATACCTCCAACACAACCTTTTCCAAAGAGTATAGTGAAACCCATCCCGGTTTTGCATCGGGAGATTTCGTGGTGCTCGCCGTTAACGACACCGGTTGCGGAATGGACAGCGAAACGCTCGACCACGCATTCGAGCCCTTTTTCACCACCAAGCCGGAGGGCAAGGGCACCGGACTCGGCCTTTCGACCGTTTACGGCATAGCCCAACAGAATAACGGATTTGTGGACATCTCCAGCGAACCGGGCCGAGGCACCACGGTCAGGCTCGCTATCCCGAGGTATTCGGGCCGGGAGGAGTCTACGAAAACACCCGTTGTGGAAGACGCAAGCCCGGGGGGATGGGAGACCATTCTCCTGGTCGAAGATGAGGCGCCCATACGCGAAATGGTAAAGATCATGCTCGAAGGGATGGGGTATACGGTGTTAAGCGCAGCCAATCCCGACGATGCCCTTGTTCTGTGCCGGAAGCATTCCGAAGCGCTCCATCTGCTGTTTACCGACGTCATCATGCCCAAGATGAACGGCAAGGAACTGGAGAGAAAAATCAGGGCCATAAAACCCGACATCAGAACCCTCTTTATGTCCGGGTACACGGCCAGCGCCATTGCTCACCTGGGTGTGCTCGAAAAGGGGACCTGCCTGCTGCAAAAGCCCTTTACCATGGACGCCCTGGCCAAAAAGGTCCGGGAAGCGCTGGAAAAGGGGGAGCAGGAAGCGTGAAGCGGGAAGCGGGAATGAATCGGGAGCGCGAATAAGGGCCAAAAGAACAGGCGCGACATCTCTTCCCCTACTCCTCCCGCTTCCCTCCTTTTCTTCCCGCTTCCCGCTTCCCGCTTCCCTCCTTTTCTTCCCGCTTCCCGCTTCCCGCTTCCCTCCTTTTCTTTCCGCTTCCCACTTCCGTCCTTTTCTTCCCGCTTCCCGCTTCCTTATTTACTTGCATTTCTCGATTGAAATGTACACTATTGCCCGTGGGACGCAGTTTCCAGCCGGTACACTCCTCCCGGCCTACCAGTGTACAACCGGAGATCCAAATCATGTTCGAACACCTGAACCCGGTCCTTCTTTCACGAATTCAGTTCGCAAGCATCATCGCTTTCCACATTCTGTTTCCAGCTTTTACGATAGGGCTTGCGAGCTGGCTTGCGGTGCTGGAATGGCGGTGGTTAAGCACTGGAAACGTTGTTTATGCCGACGTCTATCGTTTTTGGGTAAAGATTTTCGCCATCGTCTTCGGAATGGGTGTCGTGTCGGGCGTCGTCATGTCGTTCCAGTTCGGCACCAACTGGTCGGCGTTCGCAGACAAGGCCGGAAACATCCTCGGCCCCATGCTCGGCTACGAAGTTCTGACCGCATTTTTTCTGGAAGCCTCCTTTTTGGGACTCATGCTGTTTGGCTGGAACCTGGTCGGGCGCAAAATCCATTTTGCCTCGAGCCTGATAGTGGCTGCGGGGACCCTGATTTCGGCTTTCTGGATCCTTGCGGCCAACAGCTGGATGCAGACACCCCGAGGATTTACGACGGGGCCTCACGGCCTTTTGTATCCCGAAAGCTGGACAAAGATCATCTTCAATCCTTCTTTTCCCTACCGCTTCCTTCACATGGTCACTGCCGCGTATCTCACCACTGCCTTTGTCGCCGGCGGGGTGGGCGCCTGGTATCTGCTGAACGGCCGCCACACGAAGGAAGCGCGCGTGATGTTCGGCATGGCGATGATCATGGCGATATTCGTCGCCCCGACGCAGATTTTCTTTGGCGATCTGCACGGCCGAAACACCTTTGCATACCAGCCCATCAAAGTTTCGGCCATGGAGGGGCTTTGGCAAACCCAGCGCGGCGCCCCCTCGATCCTTTTCGGCTGGCCGGACCAAAAGGATCAGGTTACCAAATACGCCGTCGAAATTCCCAAGCTCTCCAGCCTGATCATCACCCATGACCTGAACGGAGAAATACGGGGCCTCGCGTCATGGCCCAAAAACGACCTGCCTCCGGTAGCCATCGTGTTCTGGGCGTTTCGCGTGATGGTGGGATTGGGAACCTTGATGATGCTGACAGGCCTTACCGGACTCGTCCTCTTTTTGCGCAAGCGCCTGTTCGAGACGCGATGGTTTCTGCGCTGGTGCATGCTCATGACGCCCGCCGGATTTCTCGCCGTCCTGGCAGGGTGGTGCGTCACCGAAGTCGGCAGGCAGCCCTATGTCATCTACGGCATCATGCGCACCTCCCGGGCGGTGTCCCCGGTGACCGGGACATCGGTCGCCCTTTCTCTTACGGCCTTTATACTGACCTACGCCGTGATCTTCGGCTCCGGGATCTATTACATCACCAAGCTTATACGCAAGGGCCCGGAGACCGGGCAAATCCACGGCCCTCACGCCCTGAAGGAACCCCGTTTGATAAAGCGGCTTGCTTCCAAAGAGGATGAAACGGATGTCTGATCTTCCCTATGTATGGTACGGGCTGCTCTTCACCGCCCTTTTCCTCTATGTATTCCTGGATGGTTTCGACCTCGGGGTGGGCATCTTGTTCCCCTTTGCGCCCTCGGATGAATCCAGGGACCTGATGATGAACTCCATCGCCCCTTTCTGGGACGGAAACGAAACCTGGCTCGTATTGAGCGGCGGAGGTCTTTTGGCGGCCTTCCCTCTCGCCTACGCCATCCTTATGCCCGCCTTCTACATGCCGGTCATCCTGATGCTCCTGGGGCTGATCTTTCGCGGCGTGGCCTTCGAATTTCGTTTCAAGGCGGAAAAGTCCCGCCGCGTCTGGGACTATGCGTTCCATTTCGGTTCCATCATCGCCGCTTTCATGCAGGGCATGATCCTTGGCAGTTATGTCCGCGGGGTGCAGGTGGCCGGACGAAGCTTCGCGGGACAACCCTTCGACTGGATCAGCGCCTATAGTTTCATGACCGGGGTGGCCCTCGTGTTCGGCTATGCGCTGCTCGGTTCCACCTGGCTCGTCATGAAAACAGAAGGTCCCACACAGACATGGGCGCGCAAATGCGCTTCCTATGTGCTTGTCTATGTCGCTCTTTTCCTCTGCGTGGTAAGCATCAGCATGCCTCTAATGGATCAGAGGATAAGGACCCTATGGTTCTCGGTTCCCAATATATACTACCTTCTCCCCATACCCGTAGCCACAGTCGCTCTGGTACTCATGATCTGGCGAGACCTTGCCGCAGGACTCGAAAGCCGTCCCTTTTTGTTGAGCCTGGGCGTATTTTTTCTGGGCTATCTCGGCTGGGGCATCAGCTTCTGGCCCTGGCTCGTCCCCTTTGCCTTTACCTTCAAACAGGCCGCGGCAGCCCCTTCCTCCCAGGCGTTCCTGCTCGCCGGAACCGTGGTGATCCTGCCGGTCATCCTGGCGTATGCCTCCTATTGCTACTACGTCTTCCGGGGCAAGGTCTCCCGGGAGGGCTTCTATCATTAGACAGAATATGTCGATTTTTCGGTTGTCGTTGACCGACTCATAGGACTGGAGGGTGGCAACAATGAAAGGGGGCGGCAGGGGCATCTTTCGAACTCCGTCGCAAAGATGAATCTTTTGGTCGAAAAAGAAAGGAAGGGCAACATGAAGAAAGGCTTTTTGTGTTTACTCACCATAGCCAGTTGCATCGTACTGTTTTCTTTTTCGTGCATGGCTGCCGAACCCATCAAGATCGGCGCGCTTATGTCGACAACCGGCGATCTCGCAGCGTATGGCATTGCCTGTAACAACGGCGCCTTGCTGGCCGAACAGGATATCAATGCCGCCGGGGGAGTGCTGGGGCGCAAAATTCAAATCATTCTGAGGGATGATCAAACCAACCCCATAGCGGGTGTCGACGCTGCCAAAAAACTTATCGATATCGACAAGGTGGTGGCTATCGTGGGGGCTCTTTCTTCAGGGGTCACCATTCCGGTTGCAACCTCGGTCTGCATTCCGAGCAAAATAGTGCAAATCTCTCCGGCCTCGACCTCGGAAAAAATCACCACCCTGGAGAAACATGGATACCTGTATAGAACCGTTCCAATGGATGCGCTGCAGGCGCCGGCTCTGGCGCAGGTGCTTTCGAAAGACAAGCGCTTCAAAACGGTGGCCATCATCTATGTGAACAATGACTATGGCGATGGGCTGGCCAAAGAATTGGCTGAGGCTTACGAAAAACTGGGAGGTCGAGTAACGGCGCTGGTTCCCTACAACAATGAACAGGCATCTTACAGGGGGGAAGCGGAAAAAGCGATCAAGGGCAACCCGCAGGCGGTGGTCATGATCGCCTACCCACAATTCGGCACTGTGATCATGCGAGAGATCCTGGCGGCGGGGTACAAGGGAACTTTCGCCTACTCTGACGGTATGAAGGCGCCCGAGGTGGCAAAAAATGTGGGCGACCAGTATGTCGAAGACACCTATGGAACCGTTGCCGCAAATCCCAATCTTACCCTGGCCGACTGGTTCGCCAACGACTACAAGGCCAAATTTGGAGAGATGCCCCCCAAACCCTACATTGACACAACTTACGACGCCGTGGTCCTCATTTCTTTGGCGATGGCCAGAGGCGGCGCGGCGACTCCGGAGGCCGTCTATAAGAATCTGCGGGAAGTGGCGGGCCCTCCGGGCATCAAGGTGGACCCCAGTCACCTGGCCGAAGCCTTCAAACTGATAAAAGAGGGCAAGAAGATCGATTACGAAGGGGCTTCCGGAAGCTGTGATTTCAATAAATACGGAGACGTCCCCGGGAACTACGAAGTGTGGAAGTTTTCTCACGGCAATATTGAAACGGTCAAGTATGTGACGGTTGGCAAATAGAAAAACCAGAAACCGGCACCGAGCAGGAGGCGGAATCACTCCCGTCTCCTACTCTATGCCGTTATTCCGCCGCCTGCCTCGCGGCTCGCAATACACGTTTTTCGCCGAGGATGCCCTGGGGCCTGACGATCAGGATTACTTCGAGGAATATGGCAATCACGATCACCCGCAGAGCGCCCGCTTTCACCGCAAATTCGATCGGCACCACATTGGAGATCAACCCGGTAAGCGACCAAACTCCCCAGATCACCACGGCGCCGAGCAGCGCCCCTTTGTTGCTGCCGCTTCCACCCGCAATAAGCATCACCCAGACAAGGAAAGTGCCGGTCATGGGCACAAACACCTCGGGGCTGATAAACTGGATAAAATGAGCGTACAGGCTGCCGGCCATTCCCATGATCATGGAACCAAGCACCAGGGATTCCATCTTGTAGCGGAAGACGTTTTTGCCCATGGCCTGCGTGACGGCTTCGTCCTCTCCGATGGCCTTCAGCACCCTTCCCCAGGGGGATTTTAGCGCTATTTCGAGGGCCAGGTACACTCCGATCACAAACACCACTATCATCATCAGGTAAAAGATGTTGTAGTTGAACGCCACGTAGCGATCAAACGGTCTGGGGATGCCGCTCACTCCTCGGGCCCCGTTGGCGAGCCAGTCTTCGTTATTGAAAATAAGGCGAATGGTTTCCGCGATGCCGATGGTCGCTATCGCCAGGTAGTCTTCTCGCAACCGCAAAGTGGGGAGGCCGATGACAAAAGCGACTATGCCGCTCAACAGGACCGCAATCACCAGGGCGACCAGAAACGGCAGATTGAACCCTCCGAGACGACCAGGCGAGGCGGGAGTGGTGAGGATGGCGGAGGTGTAGGCGCCCACGGCAAAAAAACCGGCGATGCCGATATTGAAGAGTTTTGTGTATCCCCACTGAATGTTGAGCCCCAGGCTGAGCAGCCCGTATATGGAGGCGATCACCAGAAAAAATATCAGGTACGAGAAAATGCCGCCTACATCCATCGTCTTGAAACTCCAAAGATGCCCTGGGGGCGGATCAATAGGACCAGAATCATGATGATAAAAGCCACGGCGGGTTTATAGGCCGTGGAAAGAAATCCGGTCGAAACCTCCTGGGCGATTCCGATGATCAGGCCGCCCGCCATGGCCCCGTAGGGCTGCCCGATTCCGCCCAGAATAGCCGCGGCGAACAGGGGCAGCAGCAGCTCCCAACCCATGGGGGGACGCAGGCCGTTTTCCATGCCCAGCATGATGCCGCCGATAACCGCCAGCGCCGTTCCCACGCACCAGGTCCAGACAATGACGCGCTGCGTATCGATCCCCGCGACCTCGGCCAACTCCATGTTGTCCGAGGAAGCACGCATGGCTTTGCCTATGTTGGTTAGCTTTAAAAACAGGTGCACCAGCACGATAAGCGCCGCGGTGACCATTATTATCATTACGTCGATATTGTTGAGACGAATCCCCGGGAGTATCAAATGGGAGATTTGGATTGCCCGGGAGTAATAGGTGAGATCGGGTCCCCAGAAAAGCAGGATGACGTTACGCAGGAAAAGCGCCACGCCGACCGAGGCGATCAGCAGGATGATCGATCCCTTTTCCCGAAACAGTCGATACAGATAGCGGTCGATGGCGATGGCCAGCCCTATGGACACCCCGATCGCCAGAACCGCCGCAAGCGGGAAAGGCAGTCGCAGGTCCAAAAAAAGCAGAGCCAGGTAAGCCCCAAGACTCATCGTGTCGCCATGGGCGAAATTGCCGAATTTCAGAATGCCATAGACCAGCGTCAGGCCGATCGCCCCGAGGGCGATGATGGAACCGAAAACAATACCATTGGCGAGCAATTGCAACATAGGCGACATCATCTCCAGGGCAGTTTTTTGTTGCTAGTTTCTAGTTGTTAGTTTAAAAACCGGAAACTAACAATTAACAACTTGCAACTAGAAACCAGCCTCTTAGGCGCTGCCCAAATACAGGCGCCCGATCTCGGGATTGGCGAGCAAGGCTTTGCCGGTATCTTCAAAACGATTCCTTCCCATGACAAGAACGTAACCGCGATCAGACATCTCAAGAGCCTTTTTGGCGTTTTGTTCGACCATCAGAATGGACACGCCCCTATGTCTGATTTCCACTATTTTCTCAAAAATTTCGTCCCGCACCTGGGGAGCCAACCCGGCGGAAGGCTCATCGAGGAGCAACAAACCCGGCTCGAGCATCAGGGCTCGCCCCAGAGCCAGCATCTGACGCCCTCCTCCCGAGAGCACCCCTGCCGTTGCTTTACGATTTTTGGCGAGGAAGGGAAACAGTTCAAAGACTCTTTCCATAGCGGGAGCGATATCATCTTTTCTTATGAAAGCCCCCATTTGCAGGTTTTCCAGGACAGTAAGAGATGGGAAAACGTTTTTTTCCTGGGGCACATAGCCCATGCCCAGCTTCACCAGATGGCTCGCGCGCATTCCCATGATGGGCTTACCCTCGAAGACGACCGAACCCTGGCGGATTCCGATCAAACCGAAAATAGCCTTCATCAAAGTGGATTTGCCGGCGCCGTTGGGACCCACGATCGATACGATTTCGTTATTCCCGCACAGGATGGAGACCCCGTTGAGTATGAGCACCTCCCCATAGCCGCCGACTACATCTCTTACTTCCAAAATAGCCATAATCAACCACCCAGATAGGCGTCTATCACCCGCTCGTCGGTTCGGATCTGCTGCGCTGTCCCCTTGGTGAGAATGGAGCCCGCATTCATAACGATAATGGGATCGCATAAGCTCATCACCAACTCCATATTATGTTCCACGATCAAGAAGGTTTTTCCCTGCTCGTTCATCTGTCGAACATATCCCATGAGTTTGTTCATGAGCGTCGGGTTAACGCCCGCCCCCGGTTCGTCCAAAAGGATGATTTCGGGGTCGGCCATCATGGTTCTGGCGATTTCCAGGAGTCGCTTTTGTCCGGTCGAGATATTGCCCGCATAGTGATCCTTCAGGTGATAGAGCTCGACAAAGTTCAGCGTTTCGAGAGCGCGTTCCCTGATCTGCCGTTCTTGCGCCCGAACCCGCCACGGGCGGCACCAGGCATTCCAGATCCTCTCCCCGCATTGCCCTGCGGGAACAAGCATCAAGTTCTCCAGGAGCGTCATCTTCTCCAGTTCCCGGGAAATCTGGAAGGTTCTTACCAGACCTTTGTGGAAAATCCTATCGGGGCGAAGACCGTCGATGCGACAGCCGTTCAGGAAGACTTTACCTTCATCGTAGCGATGAAAACCGCTGATAAGGTTGAACAAAGTGGTTTTGCCGGCTCCGTTGGGACCGATCAGGGCTGTAATGGTCCCCCTTGCGACCTCCAGAGAGCATCGGTTGACAGCCATCATTTTTTTGAATGACTTGCAGACCCCTTCAACTCTCAACAACTCTTCAGAACGTTCCATGGTCGAACTCGTTTCTTAGGCTTCCGTTCAACCGAGCCGATTTCCACTCGGGTTGCCGGGGCGCCTGAAAAAGGGTTCGCACAGCAGCTTCTGTTCAGCCGTTTCAACGGATGGGCGGAGGCCAGTCGATGTTATCCCATAGCAGCTTCCAGGGAGAGGGTCAACAATATTTTGGGACATACCATATCTTGGAAGCTGCCGTTTGCGCCGATCTTTTTGCCCTCCGGAAAGCCTGCAGAATTGTGATGCCCAGCGTTGACAAAGAATCACTTCTTTTTACATTTTAGAAAAGAAAGATGGAAGGAGACAAATAAAAATGGAAAAGTGTGGAGTCTGTGGAAAGCAGGTCGAAAAATCCCCATGTGTTAACAAAAACGGAAAATGTACCGAGTGCCATGAAAAACTGAAGACGGAAAAATAATTTCGGCACTGAGAATATGGGGTTCTGACAGTCGCGAAAGTCGGGAACTTCTTCACTCAGTGTTGTCCCTCGCGCTCTCATGAGCCGCGAGGGACAGGGGATACAGTTTCACCCTCTTTTCCCTCTGCTGAGTGATGGCCCATTTCGGTTTCACAAAAATCAACAAGGAAATACTAATGAAAATGTTCAAGAATTTTCTACCGCTGGTCATGTTTGCCGGTTTTCTTACCACTATGCCGGTTTTTGCCGCTCAAAACAATTTGAACGGCTCTCACAATTCCATGAATCAACAATCCAATTATCTCCGAGCTAAAGATTTATTGGGAAAGGATGTAAAAGGCAGTCAGGGTAAAAATATCGGAAAAGTTGCAGACCTGATATTCGGGAAAAATGGTGATATCGACTTTGTCGTAATTTCTCATGCTAAAGGTATGCTAAGCAGCAGTAAATATGTTCCGATCCCCTACAAGACCTTCATCTCCAGTGCAACGAATCTCAACAACATCGAAGAAGGCCGGGCACACGGAGGAAAGGCAATCAAAACCAATCTGACCAGGGCAAGGCTCGACAAGGCCCCGCAATATACGACCAGGCATTGGAATATCGGGGCTTCACGTCAAAGAATTTGCAATTATTACGGCAAGGATCAGTGTTCAAGAGGGTAGCTTCTGAGACAGGTCATCCATGAGGTGCTGCCCAAACAATGAAGGCTGGCCATGCCCGGGGCATGGCCAGCCTTCGATTGAAGCCGTTGTCTGCCGACCGGCTTCATCACGTCCTAGTTGTTGAATCCGAACTGCTCGATTAAGGTATCGTAGAGATTGTGGCCCAAAAAGGACCTTAATTTCCGGCTCTGCCGGCGCCTCGAAGCAAATTCGAGCCAAAACTCGTCAAATTCATCGTGCACCGCGCCCATGCCGGATAACATCTCCTTAAATTCATCATGTCGCCCATAATAGTCTTTAAACATTTCGCACCCGGAGGCATCCAGGACTAGCATGAACAGTACGTCCACGGCCGATAGACTCTTTTCCTCGGAGGACGCCTCCACATAGAAATCTACCGCCTTGCCCTGCCTGCTCATCTGGTACTTGTAGCGATCGACAGCCTCTTTTCGGCTAAGGCTCCGCGGTTCGCCCGACTTCATCTTCATCAACTGCATCGAAATTCCATGCATGTTCATGAATGTCTCGATCGACGCGCTTTGCATATTTCACCTCCGTAAGACACTCCAGGACAAAAACCTCAGCCCGTTCCCTGTTACTGAAATCTGCGTTTGTTGATTCGGATGAATACGCCGAACGGAGGGAAAGTAATATGGGGTGAACCGGGTAATTACCCGCATAAAAGGTGTATTTTACCGGAGGGGACGGTAGGCGGCAGGAACCGCCTGACAAGTGGCCTGGCCCTACCGCACTACCAATTTTGTAATCATCATGGACCGGCGCTCACGGTTTGGCAATCCCTGCCGCGGCGACACGCAGCTCGGCTGCGGCAACACGCCGCTGCTGGACGCAGGCCATTGCTCTGATCCGATCCAGACCGGGATCGTCAGCCCCTCGTGTGAACCGGTCGCCTCGGGCGAGAGCGCTACAGATCATCGCGGTGGCAAGGCTCAACCGCTGCCTGTTGTCCTGACCCCAGTCCGGTCGAAAATCCGCATCGCGAGCGATGGCATTTCGCGCCGCGACCGCTCCGGCCAGTTGGGGATACTCCTGCACGACCGTCGCAAGCGAGGTGCGGCCGGGCTCGTTTTCAACCGCCTTCCGCAACGCCCGGGCAAGTTCGCTCGACGAGGCGTTTTTGCGGGGGGTTATCACTCGTGGCTGTTTCTCGGCACGCGCCTGAGCGAGAGCCTCTGCTTTGGCCTTCGCCGCCGCCTGCTCGCGTACGCTGTCTGCGGCCGAAGCTGCCCCCGCCGGGACAACCTCGGAGCGTTGCGGTTTGTCCGATATAAGTGCCTCCCTGTGCTGCATATAGGCGTTTCGCATTGCAACGTAGGGATCGAGAGAGGCTTTTTTCATGGCCTCATATTGATCGATATGATCCGAAGCCTTGCTCGTATATTTGACGGCATCGATGGCATAGCCGAGCCAGAACGGCCCCGGAACCCAGTAAAGCGGATCCATAAAGTGATCGGCGGCCAGACCGACGAGGTCTCTTGTGTCCGAGGGGCCGAGGGCCGGGACCACCAGATATGGTCCAGGCCCCACGCACCACGCACCCAGTGTTTCGCCGAAATCCGCATCATGGTCCTGGATTCCGAGGGCGCATCCGGCGACATCGAACATGCCGCCAACGCCTGCGGTCGAATTTACGACAAAGCGCGTCACCTCGTCACGCGCCCTGCGGGGCTTTCCCTGCAGGGCCAGGTTGACGGCGCGCGAAGGGGTTTCGAGGTTGTCGAAACCGTTTCGGACCACCTTCCGGACAGGTGCGGGTAATTTCCTGTACACTACGGTTATGGGCTTTACGAAGTCTGAGTAGAGCAGATCGTTAAAGAAAAAGACCTTCCTGTTGGAGCGTTCCAAAGGGTCCCAGACTTTTTGTTCCATTTGGCCGGATTGCGGGCTGACCGACTGAGCCCGGGAATTGAAAATCTGGGCTCCTGCCAGGATCGGGAAACACAAAGGACTACACAACAAAAGAAAAAATAGCGTCCTGACAGTTGTGGTCTTTCGCATCGGAATTGCCTCCTGATTGTGCACCGGGGAATATCTGTGCACATCTTATTGGAACGAGTGATATCCGTCAAGTTCTACAAATAAGTTTAGAATGCCTGCCCGATGCTGAAGTAGAACTGGTAGGGCGCAAAGCTGACGTGCTCGGGCGGGTTGAGTTCGTAGCCCACATCGAAGCGCAGGGGGCCGACGAGGGTAAGATAGCGCACTCCAACGCCCGCCGTGTACCGGGTATCCTGCCACGAGAAGCTGTTCAGGGTGGGCGCGACGTTACCGAAATCCGAAAAGATGGCTCCTTCCAGCGGTTTCTTTATGGGAAATCTGAATTCCAGGCTGCCTTCCAGCAGTTCCATTCCCCCGATGGGGTTGCCGTCGGGGGCAAGCGGCCCCAGCCTCTGGTAAGGGTAGCCTCTCACGGAGTCCGCGCCCCCGCTGAAAAACCTCTTGAAGATCGGCACCTCCGAGGTGTCCCCCAGGGGTTCGATCGCCCCGTATTTAAGCCTTGCCGCAAAGGTGCCGTACTTGGACACAGGAACGTAGGCCCTGCCGTCCACGCTGAACTTCAAATAATTTACCTGCGAGCCGAAATAATTACTGGCCCATTCGGCATACTGCAAAACCCTGAAGCCTCTGCTCGGATTGACGATCGAATCCACCCTGTCCCAGGTTGTTCCGGTAATGAGCGAGGAGACGAAGTAGGCCTGGTGCACCTGATCGGTCGGACTGGGGGGGATGACGACGTCATTGAGGTAATTGGCCTCGAAGTTGTACCCCCAGTAGGACAAAAGCCCCTTGGACCAGGCGTACTGATACCGCGGTTGAAGGTACGTTTTCAGATTTTCAAACGACACCTGGCTCTCGCGCATCACACCTCCGTCCAGTATCAGCGCCCCCGTGGTGTTGAGAAAATAGGGCTGTGTGAACTGGCCTTCGAGCAGCTGCACGATCGAGCTCGCCTTGGCGTTTACCTGAAGCCGCCTTGCGTCCCCGAAAAAATTTCTGATCTCGTACTGCGCAAGCCCCCGGAACTGGTCCTCCGTTCCGTAGCCGACCCCGAGACGAATGGTTTCCTTTTTGGCCTCCTTTACCAGAATCCGGATCGGCAGGACCGTCGTCTTCTTATCCAGGTCCTCGACGGAAATATCGACAAACTGGAACAGGTCGAGGGAAAACAGCCGCTGTCGCGCCGCATCGATCTTCTTTCCGTCGAACCGCTCGCCGGGGCAAAACTTGAGTTCGCGCAAAATCACCCGGCTCGATACCGATCGATTGCCTTCCACACGGATGGGCCCGAAAGTGCAGACCGGTCCGACCCGGATCCCTACGGTCACCGTCGCGCGGTTGGTCGACTTGTTGACAAGCGCCCGCATCTCAATTTTGGCCTTGGGATAGCCGCGAGCGCCAAGAAATATTCCGGCAAACTTTTCGATATCCCTGTAGTCGGGCGTAGTAAATCGTTTGCCGACTTTAAGCGGGATGATTCGAAGCAGGCGCTTTCGCCACTTCTCCGGACACGGACCGTCAATGGAGAGAGTGATTCTGGAAACCAAGACAGGCGGCCCTTCGTGGAGTCGGATAATGATTTTCACATTGTCGCCCCCCGCACGAAGGACCTCATCGGACAAGAGCCGCATGTGATAGAAACCCTGGCTTTCGTAGAATTCAGGAATTCTTTTCAGGTCCTGCGCAAAGACCTTCTCATGGAAAGGCGCCTTGAAAAACCAGCGGAATTTCTTTTCCCTGGTGCCCATGATCTCTTTGAGTGTGGAAGACGCGATACTCTTGTTGCCCTGAAAAGTGATTTTGAGGACCTGGAGCCGAGGCTTGGGGGCGCCTGCGGATGGCCGCAGACCGTTGCTTTTGGCCGCAAATGCACCGCCGGCCCAAAGCAAAGGGACGAACAGGAAAAAAAGTGCGCTGGCTCGAAATTTATGATTCAAAACCGATTCCTGGCCGCATGCGCAGGGAAGGAAAAAGAAGCGCCTTTGTCTACATGGTCCCCAGTCTTTTCTGGGCCGCCCGCGCCTGGGCCGTGCCCGGGTAGTTCGTTACAAGCCGTGTGTAGATGATCCGGGCCATGGTGCTTTCACCGATCTCCTGCCACCCGATCCCCTCCTTGAGAAGGGCGCTTGCGGTCTTTCCCCCCTTGGGATACCTGTCCACCACGGCCTGGAAGGCTTTGATCGCATCCTCATAATGCCGCTCGCCAAAGCTGCACTCGCCTATATTGTACAGTGCGTTTTCCCGCAGTCCGGAGTTGGGGTACCTGGATACGAACTTTTGAAACACCGCTTTCGCGGCTTCAAATTTTTTTTGCTGCAACAACTGCACACCCCGGTTGAATTCAATCTGCTCGGCAGTTCTTCCCGTTACGGGCGCCGGGCGGGCCATGCTTTGCGGCGGAGGACTTGCCGGGGCGCCGGGGGCGGCAGGCGCATAATTTCGGGGCGGCTCATAGGGCTGGGCTGCGGCCGGAGGCGCTCCTCCGGAAGCAGGAGGCTGCATGATGACCGTTCCGGAAGGCGGCATACCGGGCGGCTGCTGCGCGGCAGGAGGCTGCATCCCCGCACCCGGGGCCTGCTGCTGCCCCAACTCATCGACCTTGTGCTGCACCTGGTCGATCCTGCCGTTCAACTCCCTCATCTGCGCCTCCAACTGCTGCATCTGCGCATAGAGATCGCCGGTTCTGTGAGACGCTCCCTCGGCGCTTTGAACGCGCTTTTCCAGGGCAGCCTCCCGCTGGTTTAAAATCGAAAGATTCTCCTGAAGGGTTGAAGTCTCAGATGTCGAGGCGCAGCCCGCAAGCAGTCCCGCGACCCCTACCGCCACGCACAAAAACAGCACCCTCTTTCTGCTCGCACCCGTCATACGCCTTCACTCCTCCGTAAAAGCAGAAGCGGGAAGCGGGGAGCGAGAAGCGGGAAGAGAAAACGCTTCCCTTCCTGCTTCCTTCTTCCTGCTTCCTGCTCCCCGCTTCCGTCTTTTAATATTTCAGGACGAAATGGTCACGTCTGTTTTTCGCCCAGGCGGCCTCGTTATGCCCCATGGCTACGGGACGTTCTTTTCCGAAGCTCACAGTGCTGATATCGAAATTGCCTCCGCCCGAGTTCAATATGTACTGTTTGGCGGCATCCGCACGCCTTTGTCCCAGCGCAAGGTTGTACTCCTCGGTACCACGTTCGTCGCAATTGCCCTGAATGGTGACCGAAACCGCCGGATACCGTTTCAGGAAGGCGATTTTTTCATCGAGGATCTTTCGCGCGGGATCCGAAAGCGTGTAGGCGTCGTAGTCAAAATAGACGTCCTGATTCTGGAAAGCCGCGGCCCTG
>JAKAJS010000181.1 GCA_021813685.1 Deltaproteobacteria bacterium
TCCTTACGGCGCTCCCCACCTTGTTGAAAAACAGGCGGGCGTAATGGTTTCAAACATTCAGGAAGCTCTGTGCAAAGGGTGCGGCGCATGCTCGGTGGCATGCCCCACCGGCGCCGCCTCCATCAGGCACTTCAACGATCGGGAAGTGCTCGCCATGGTCGAGGCGGCGCTTTCCTGGCAATAGATGAAGAGAAGGGGGGAAAAGCGCGGGGGAATGATTCCCCCGCACCCCCCGGGAATCGGCTCTCCCGCGGCGGCGAGCCGCCGCGGGAGAGCCGATCGCTCAGCGCTTCCGGCGTTCGCCGGAAGCGCTAACCTGAGCCGCATAGCGGCGTGGGGGTGCAGGGGGCGATAGCCCCCGCGGTTTGTGCCCCCACTCTATACAGACGATGACCAGAGGACCCAAATGAGTGCTGAGTTCAAGCCGAAGATAATCGCTTTTTGTTGCAACTGGTGTGCCTACGCCGGCGCGGACCTTGCCGGGGTAAGCCGCATTCAGTATCCGCCAAACATTCGGATCATCCGTGTGATGTGTTCCGGGCGCGTTTCTCCCGACTTCATCCTGCAGGCCTTCCAAAAGGGGGCCGACGGCGTTCTGGTGAGCGGCTGACACATCGGCGACTGCCGTTACCTGGAAGGTAACGTAAAGGCTTCGCGGGTGATCGACATGGTATGGGAACTGATGGATCTTCTCGGCATCGACCGCAGGCGGCTCGATCTGCAGTGGGTTTCCTCGGCGGAGGGCGCACGCTTTGCCGAAATTGTGACTTCATTTACCCACCGTGTAAAGGAACTGGGGAAGTCGTCTCTTGGAGTGGCTGCATGAACATAGGCGAATCCATTAATTTCTACAGGACGTATTATTGCCTGGACTGCGGCGTCTGCACCGGGAGCTGTCCGGTTGCGCGGGTGCTGCCCGGCTTTTCTCCTCGCCTGTTTGTGGAAAAGGCACTTCTGGGACTGGGAGACGAGCTGCTGCGCGACCCCGACCTGTGGTCCTGCCTTACCTGCGGCCGGTGCTTCGAGCGGTGCCCAACCAAAATCGATTTCCCGGAATTCATGAGAAATCTTCGGCAAGAGGCCGCCGCGCGAGGTCTTGCCCCGGCACTCGCCCATCACGGGATGCTTCAGTCGGTCATGGAATTCCAGGCAAGGGGTGTCAGCCAGAAAAAAACGGAGTGGGCGCGGGAGGCGGGAAAAATCGCAGATACCGGAGAGGTCTTTTACTTCGTTGGCTGCATGCCCTATTTCAGCGTAATCTTCCGCGACATCGGTGTCGACAGCCTGACGATCGGCAGGAGTGTCATAAAGATTTTAAACGCTGCGGGCGTAACTCCTGTCGTGAGCGACGAGGAAGCCTGCTGCGGTCACGATATGCTCTGGAACGGCAACCCGGAGACCTTTAAGAAACTTGCGGCGAAAAACCTCGAGCTAATCCGGCGAAGCGGCGCTAAGAAGGTGGTTTTCAGCTGCCCGGAAGGCTACTACACCTTCAAGCACCACTACCCGCAATATTTCGGGGACCTCGGCTTCGAAGCGGTCCATTTCTACGATTTCGTCGAGCAGATGATCGCAGACGGTGCACTCCATCTTTCCGACGGGGCCAAATCGTACACTTATCACGACCCGTGCCGTCTCGGCCGCATGGCCAAGATCTATCAAAGCCCCCGCTCGATCCTTGGCAGCCTTGCCGGAGACCGCTTCCGGGAGATGGAGCGAAACCGGGAGAATTCGGTGTGCTGCGGCACGACCGGCTGGGCCAACTGTTCGAGCTGCTCCAAGCAGATCCAGGCCGAGCGCCTGCGGGAAGCGAAGGCCACCGGGGCAAACACCCTGATCACCTCCTGCCCCAAATGCCAGATCCACCTGAGCTGCGCGCTTACGAGCATGGAAGATATGGACCTTGAGATCAAGGACCTGACCACCCTGATTTGTGAAAACATGAGGTGAAAAGTGAATAAAGACGTACTGGTCATCGGCGGAGGGATCGCCGGAATTCAGGCGGCGCTCGACCTGGCCGAAATGGGCATCCAGGTGCACATGGTGGAAAGGCTCCCGAGCATCGGCGGCAAAATGGCGCAGCTCGACAAGACATTCCCGACCAACGACTGCGCCATCTGAATTCTTTCGCCCAAGCTGCTGGATGTCGGTCGGCATCCCAAAATCAATCTTCTGGCTTACAGCGAAATCGAACAGATCGGCGGTGAGGCGGGAAACTTTACCATCAGCGTACGCAAAAAAGCGCGCTACGTAAACGAGGACCGTTGCACCGGCTGCGGCTCGTGCGCCGAAAAATGCCCCACCTCGGCAATAGACCTTTTCAACGCCGGAATCGGTCAGCGTAAGGCCGTCTATAAATATTTCGCCCAGGGCATCCCGTCGGTTTTTACGATCGATGCCGCAAGCTGCCGCCAGCTCGGCCAGGGCAAGAAATGCGGCGTGTGCGCCAAGACCTGCCAGGCCAATGCGATCGATTTCGAGCAAAAGGACAGAACGGTCGAACTGAAAGCCGGTGCGATCGTTATGGCCACAGGCTATGACGTTTTCGACCCCTCGGTCATTCCCGAGTATGGCTACGGGCGAATCAAAAACGTCGTGACCGCCATCGAATTCGAACGACTTTTGAGCGCTTCGGGGCCGACCGCCGGACATCTCGACCGCCCCTCCGAACTCGCCCTGGAAAAAGAGATCGAAGAGAGCGCAAAAGAGGTGCGAAAGCTTTCCGCGCGCGTAAAGCAGCTCCGGGACAAACAGGGCGAAACCGCCCCTGAAGTGGTCGCGCAGGCCGAAGTACTCGCGAAGATGGAGGCCTCGCTCGAAGCCATGAACAGGAAAAAGGCCGCGGCCACAACGGCCAAAAAACTCGCCTTCATCCAATGCGTGGGATCGCGCGATTTCCGGTTCAACCGCTTCTGCTCCTCTTTTTGCTGCATGCACTCGGTAAAGGAGGCGATGATAGCAAACGAACACGACCGGGACGTCCACTCCTCCGTTTTTTGCATGGACCTTCGCGCGGTGGGCCGGGGCTTTGAGGAATACAAGCTGCGGGGCGGAAAGCAGGCCAATATCGATTACGTTCGCGGCCGTGTGGCCGAGATCACCGAAGACGAGGCCAAAAACCCCGTCGTCTGGTTCGAATCGACTACCAGCCGACAGGTAAAAAGTGAGGTCTTCGACATGGTGGTACTTGCCGCCGCATGCGTTCCGAGCGCCGGAACGGCCAAACTCGCCGAACTCGCAGGCGTCGAGCTCGATGCGAACGGGTTCGTTAAAACCGATCCGCTCCTACCGCTTGCGACCACAAGACCGGGCATTTTCGTCTGCGGCTGTGCGCAGGGGCCCATGGATATCCCGGAATCGGTCGCCCAGGCGAGCAGCGCAGCGGCTTGCGCCGCAGAGGCCGTAACGAATGCAATTAAGAATTAGGAATTAGGAATTACGAATGAAAACTCAGTTGGCAGAAGAAATCCGAATAGGAGTTTTTGTTTGCAACTGCGGCAGTAACATTGCCGGCTACCTGGATGTGAAAGCGCTGGCCGAGTATGCCAAGACGCTTCCCAATGTCGTATTCGTGCGGGAAAACCTCTACACCTGCTCGGAAAACGGCATAAATGAAATCAAAGCCGCGATAAAAGACGAGGGGTTAAACCGCGTGGTGGTGGCTTCGTGTACGCCCCGCACCCACGAACCCCTGTTCCGGGGTACCTGCGCCGAAGCCGGTCTCAATCCCTACCTGTTCGAGATGGTCAACATCCGCGACCAGTGTTCGTGGGTGCATATGCTGGAGAAGGAAAAGGGCACGGACAAGGCGAAGGACCTCATCCGGATGGGTGTTGCCAAGGCCGCCCTGCTTTTGCCCCAGCAGCCTATCGAGTCCGAAATGGACCCGAGAGCACTCGTGATCGGAGGCGGGATCGCCGGCATGACGGCGGCCCTGGCCCTGGCAAACCGCGGCTATGAAACCACCCTGATCGAAAAATCGAGCGAACTGGGCGGCCTCCTGTTGCAACTCGACCGTCTCGCGCCCTCCGGGGCGGATGCGGCCGAAGTGGCCCAAAAGCAGGCAAACCTTGTCCGCAACCACCCCAACATACACCTGCTCACCTCCACGCTCATTGACGAGGTAAACGGGTACATCGGCCATTTTGATGTCCTGGCTTCCACAAACGGCTCCAAGACTCGCTTTGGAACCGGCGTTATCGTGGTGGCAACCGGGGCGCGTGTCTTCCGGCCCGCAGGGCTCTACGGTTATGACGGCCAGAAAGTGATCACGCAGCTCGAACTCGAAGACCGGTTCAAGTCCGGAACGTTCGCTGCGAAAAACGTCATCATGATTCAATGCGTGGGCGCTCGAAACGACGAGCGCAAGTACTGCTCGCGCATCTGCTGCATGGTGGCGATCAAAAATGCCATAGAAATCAAGGAAAAGAACCCGGAGACGGGCGTACGAATCCTCTACCGCGATATCCAGGCCTACGGGACGGAAAACGAGGCCCTTTTTCAGCACGCAAAAGAGCTGGGCGTGATTTTCATAAAATACGATCCGGCTCGCCCGCCGAGGGTCGAAGAGGGCAAGGTGGTCGTCCATCATGAACTGCTCGGACGCGAAATAGACCTGCCGCAAGATTTGGTCGTTCTTTCCACGCCGCTTATCGCCGGCGAGGATAACGAGGCCATATCCAAACTCCTGCGGGTGTCGCTCGATGCGAACAAGTTCTTCCTCGAAGGACACGTGAAACTGAAACCGCTCGACTTTGCAACCGACGGCATCTACCTGTGCGGAAACGCCCATTATCCGGCGACCGTGCGTGAAGCGGTTTCGCAGGCGCTCGGCGCTGCCTCGCGCGCTTCCATCCCGCTTTCCAAGGGGGTCATGTCGGTCGAGCCGATCGTATCCACGCTCGTCGATGAGGACGCATGCCGGGGCTGCGGGCTTTGCGTAGCCCTTTGTCCTTACGGGGCGCTTGAAATCGTGCGCGGAGAAAAGGGGCGAAAGGTCCGGGTGATTCCCGTAGCGTGCAAGGGATGCGGGGTCTGCGCCGCGACCTGCTATCACCATGCCCTTAGCGTCAACTCCTACTCTGATTCGCAAATCGGTGAACAGATAAGAGCCTTTCTGGAAAATTAGGAATTATGAATCAAAAAATTACCCTGGAGGAACCAATGGCTGATTTTACCCCTAAGATTCTGGTGATGTGCTGCACCTGGTGAGGCTACGCTGCGGCTGACTTCGCTGGAGTTTCCAGGATGCAATATACGACGGATGTGCGCATCATCCGTCTCATGTGTACGGGCCGGGTGGATCCGACCATGGTGGCCAACGCTTTTCTCGAAGGGGCAGACGGACTCATGGTGGTCGGCTGCCATTTCGGAGACTGCCATTACATTTCCGGCAACTACCAGGCCAGGGTAAAGATCGGGCTTGCGGCCAGAGCCCTGGGCTATGTCGGCCTGAGCACCGAACGGGTCGCCTTCAACCAGTGTTCGTCGGCGGAGGGCGACCGGTTTGTGAGCCAAGTTACCGAGTTCCATAACACTATCTGTACAATCGGCCCCCTCGGTTCGGCCGAAGGCTTGCCGCTCCAAGCGCTTAAAGACCGGGTCGATACGGCCCGCGCCGCCCTTGCCGGGGAAAAACTGCGCTGGGTGGTGGGTAAATTCACCGAATTCGAAAACAGCGGCAACAAGTACGGCGAAAAATTTACCGAACACGAAATGTGGCGCACCCTCGATACGATCGTAATCGACGAAATCGCAACCCATGGGCTGATAAAGGAAATGCGGAAAGGCGCCGCTTCGGTCGTAGAACTTGCCCAAAGGCTGCAAATCGCCCCGCCCGACGCCCTGAAATACGTTCTGGCGCTGCAGAGGCGCGGGCTCGTGGGGCTGGCCGGCGTGGAGGGCGAAACGCCAAGCTACAGGCTCTCCGGAACCGGGAATTAAAAGGAAGCCTGTAGGTTGGGCTAAGCCAAGCGCAGCCCAACAAAACTTTTCGAAAGAGGAATTGAGGAGCTGGACGCAAGTGTCTGACAAACAGGTAATCATTTTCGGAGGCGACCCGGCCGGGGTCGCGGCTGCTATCGAACAGGCGGAAGCAGGCCGGCGCGTGGTGCTGGTGGAAACCGCGCCGGCTCTTGGCCCCGGGCGCATCCCGCAGACCCATCTTCTAAACGGCGGCTCGACCGTGGCCGATCCCAACTATGAAGCCGTCAAAAAGCATCCGAACATACGCATCATCACCAACGCTGTCGTCGAAAAAGCTTCCGCCAAAGACGGGTCCTACACTTTCCGCATCCGGCGAAAAGCCACCCGGGTGGATCCGGAGAAATGCGACGGCTGCCGCGAGTGCATCCGCGTGTGCCCGATCAATATGTACGATGACTTTAACGAAGGCATCGGTTTTCGAACGGCGATAGATTTTTTTAATCCCGGCGCCGGCGATTTCAATATTTTCAGGGAAGATATGCCTGTTTGTCAGGCTACCTGCCCTGCCAATCTCGATATCCGCTCCTATGTCGGAAACATCGCCGACGGCGAATACGCCAAATCGCTCGCCATCATACGGGAAAGGCTGCCTTTCCCGATGGCGATCGGGCGCGTCTGCCCCCACCCCTGTGAGACCGCCTGCAACCGCGGCTACATGGATGAGCCGATTTCCATCTGCACCCTCAAACGCTTCGTAGCCGACTACGAGATGAAAAACGGCGTGAGCGCCCCGGTCGAAGTCCCCGATGAGTTCCACCCCGAAAAGGTCGCCATTATCGGCGCGGGACCTGCCGGCCTTTCCTGCGCCTATTTTCTGGCAAAAGCGGGCTACCATTCCGTAGTCTTCGAAGCCCTGCCCGAGCCGGGCGGAATGTTTCGCTACGGGATTCCCGAATACAGGCTCCCGACCCCGACCCTCATGCACGAGATAAACTGGATACTTTCCCACGGGGCCGAACTGCGCTGCAACACGAGGATCGGAAAAGACATTTCCTTCGAAGAGATCGTCTCTCAGTTTGATGCCGTCTTTATCGGCGTGGGCGCGCACAAGGGAATGAAACTCCGCATCCAGGGCGAGGATCTGGAAGGCGTTGTCGACGGGGTCGATTTCCTGCGCGAGGTAAACGGCGGCAAAAAGTGGCCCGCAAAGGGCAAGGTCATCGTGGTCGGGGGCGGAAACGTCGCCATGGACGCGGCCAGGGTCAGCTGGCGGGAAGGTTTCGAGGAAGTCCACGTACTCTACCGGAGAACGAAGAAGGAAATGCCCGCAAGCCCCTGGGAAATCGAGGCGGCCGAACAGGAAGGGGTTAAGTTCCAATACCTGGTCGCACCGCTGGAAGTCGTCGGGAAAGACGGCCGGATGACCGGCCTCAAATGCCTCAGAATGCAGCTCGGCGAACCCGATGCCAGCGGCAGGCGAAGGCCCGTTCCCATCGAGGGATCCGAATTCATCGTGGAGGCCGAGACCCTCATTCCCGCAATCGGACAGACCCCCGACCTCACTTTCGTCCCGGACGGCAGCGGCCTCAACATCACCCGGTGGAACACCTTCGGGGTCGATAAAGGCAATTACATGACCAACGTCGCAGGCATCTTTTCGGCCGGAGACGTCGAAACCGGACCCGATATCGCCATCCGCGCCTGCGCGGGCGGACGCAAAGCCGCCGACGGCATCGTGAGCTACCTGGTGGAGAAAAAACGCGCACGCTAGGCGGCGGTGCCGCCTGCCGGATGCCCGCTGCCTCCGGCCGCGGGCGTTAGGACCAACGGATAATTATCGTTCCCTGTTCGCGTCTTCGCGGCTTCGCGTGGAAAAAATTTTACGAGGAACCCTATGCAATACGAAAACAAAGGCCGATTCATAGTCAAATTCACCGATATTCCTACACCGCGAAAACACCACTTTGAAATCGAGGTGGACGCGCGCAGGAACAACTACGATGAGGTGGAACTGGGGTTCGACCAGGAAAGGGCCGCAAAGGAAGCCAAAAGGTGTCTCAGCTGCCGCCGCTGCCTGGGGTGCGCCCTGTGCTGGGCCGAGTGCAAGCCCGAGGCCATTCAATTCGACCTGCAGGACGAATCGATCGAGATCGAAGCCGACTCGGTCATTATTTCGCCGGGAGTCGAACGCGCGCTCGACCGCATCGACCGCCGCTATGGCCTGGCAAAAGATGCAAACGTCGTAACCGACCTTCAGCTCGAGCGAATGCTAAGCGAATCGGGGCCGAGCGCAGGCTTGGTGATCCGACCTTTCGACGGCCAGATCCCTTCGAGCCTCGCCTTCGTCCAGGCCTATGACAGCGCCGCCTCCGCCATGAACCGCTCGGCCATGACCCTCGCTGTAAACGAGGTCTCCCTTCTCCGGCAAAAAATGGCGAGGGCCGAAATCGCCTTCTTTGCAACTCTAGAGGACTTTCCCGAGGCAAAAGCCGCACTCGATGCGGCCGGGGCGAAACTCATCGGCGAACCCGTCCAGTCCGTTACGCCAAACGGCGGCTCGCCCGTAAAGGTGGCCTTCGGGGAGGGGCAGACAAAAGAGTTCGATCTCGTCATTCTCATCACCCAGCCGAAGATGTCGAGTGATGCCCGCAACCTCGCAAAATCCCTCGGCCTCGACCTTTCCTATGCCAATTTTCTCGCCGGCGAAGGAAACGGCTTCATAGCCACCGAAAAGCAGGAGGTCCAGCTCGCCCGGCAGCCGTAAAACCGGTCAAAAAAGCCACCGTATTCCATAACCGGGGATGAACACGCCCTTGGACACCTCGGCCGGATTCGGCAGCAGTTCGCAATGCTGAATCCGGCCTCGGCCATTCCCCTCCTGGCGATCAAAACTCGCAACTCCGCATAAGCGCCTCATTATCTTTTCTTTCATCCCGCCCTGGCCACCTCTTGAGAAAAGGACATATTTGTCCTACAATCAACTTCATGAAGGGACGCGAGCTCATCCGAAAACTCCGGCGTAAGGGGGCCGAGATAGTCCCACGGCGCGGCAAGGGCGGCCACGTTCTTGTTAGATACAAAGGCAGGCAGACTACCGTCCCTGTCCTTGGAGACATCGACATTGCGGCTCCCTTCGTAAGGGAGATTTGCAAGCAACTTGGAATCGATCAGAAAGATCTCTAAATTTGGAGCCCGAAAATGACCTACCCCGTAACCCTCGCCACCGATCCCGAAACCGGCCAGGTCATGGCCAGGTTTCCCGATATTCCGGAGGCTATCACCGTTGGCGCTAACGCGACCGATGCGCTCCGGCATGCCCTCGACGCGCTGCTCTGCGCCCTTGCGGGCTATATCGCTTCCGGAAGACCCATCCCGGAAGCCTCAACCAAAGCCGCGGAGAAACCCGCCATAGATCTTCCCGCCATCGTATCCGCAAAGCTTGCGCTCTATACGGCGATGCGGCGTCAAGCGATCACACAGACTGCCCTGGCCGAAAAGCTCGGCGTCGATCCGCGCCAGGTGCGCCGGCTCCTCGACCTCGACCACCGCTCCCGCATGGACCAACTCGAAGCAGCCCTGGCAGCGCTTGGCATGCGCCTGGTCGTTTCGGCCGAAGAGGCCGCTTAGACGCGCAACAATCGAGCGATGAAAATCCCTGCCCTACATAATTGTCCATATTGACCATAAGGATCTCAGTGACAATCACTCCAAACACACTATCCCCGTAAGAAGCACTGGGACGTCATCCTTCTCAACCTGATGGTGGAACCGGTATGGCTAGACAACCAGGCGGGCTGAGAAACGAGCTTACGGCGCATGGGCGTTCGATTTCCTGATGAACGCTTAAATCATATCACGCGCCCACATCCCAATAGCGACATAAAAACCCGAAAAGACTGGTGGGGCTTTTCAGCGGGCTTCCTTCGCGCGGGATGCAGCCAACGCGTTGCAAGGGCATGAATATCGGATCACCCCCATTTCGGATATTTTCACAGCGGCGCGGAACACCTGGCGGGACTTGGGAAAATGGCGGGTGGAGAAGACGTACCCGAGTCAAGATTCATACGTCATGCCCTGGACACAGCCGGGTATCGGTACGATTTTTTGAAATTCCGGAAAGAAAAAGCCCCGAATCCGGAGCATCGGATCGGGGCTTTTTCGTTATGGGTGGCGGAGAGAGAGGGATTCGAACCCTCGGTAGAGGTTTACCCCCTACACTCGCTTAGCAGGCGAGCGCCTTCAGCCGACTCGGCCATCTCTCCCGAATATATTTAGCTGGCGGAGGGAGTAGGATTCGAACCCACGGTTCCGCTGCTAACGGAACAACGGTTTTCAAGACCGCCGCCTTAAACCACTCGGCCATCCCTCCAGAAATGGAGGAAACTCTCAATTCGGAATGGTCAGTTTAGCGCTCTGTCGGAGATCTGTCAAGAAACAGATTGCACCACGGACAGATCAGGCTCGAAATAGTCATTGATGGGTGAAAGCCGGAATTTTATAATCCTCCATCCGGTGCTTAGATTTAACCGGAAAAAGAGTTTTCGGTTTCTGCGCCCGTCTTGAGCAAAATCCCGAGAGGGCTGCGCCTCATGATTTGCCCGCCTGCCCGTTCAGCGCAGCAGGCTTTAGGATGGAAGGAAAATGAAAATGGCCGATACGCCTTCTCACGTCACCGGGAGCCTGCTGACCATAGGCGATGAAATCCTTCTGGGGGACATTCAAAACGGAAACGCCAGGCACATTGCCGCCGAACTTCGCGCCCGCGGTTTTCTCCTCGACCGGATCGTCACGGTCGGAGACATTGAGGATACGATCGTCGAGCACCTTTGGCAGTGCCTCGAAGGGTCCCATTTCGTCATCGTGACGGGGGGGCTCGGCCCCACCGACGACGACAGGACATGCGCCGCGGTTTCCCGGGCGCTGGGAAGACCCCTCATCTGCAACTCCAACTATGCCGACTGGCTCAAAGACAGGTTGGCCAAAGCCGGTGTCGAGTGGTCGCGCGAGATCGAGCGGATGACCGAACTGCCTGAAGGGGCGGTCAAGCTCGGCCTGGATTCGGCGGGTTTTTTCGTGATCCACAAGGATATTCCCTGCTATTTCCTGCCCGGTGTGCCCGAAGAGGTGAAGCTTCTGCTCGAAAAGGACGTACTTCCCGACCTCGAGGCGCGCTTTCCCAACAGGCACGCCTACCGCAAGCACATCGTCCGGATTCAGGGCTTACTCGAGGTGCAGGTAAACAGAAAGCTGCGCTCCCTGGACCCCGTTGACGGCATCGATATCGGCTATTATCCCCAGGGAAGGGAAAACTGGGTGTCGATATTCGCCGCAGCGCCAAACGAGGAAGAATGCCAAACGCTTTTGCAAAACGCACGGGACAAGATCGTCTCCCTCATCGGCGCTCGCCACGTAAGCGGCCACAATGACGACTGCCTGGAAAAAGTCATCGGGCGTCTTCTGCGCGAGCGTTCCTGGAAGCTCGTCACAGCCGAATCGTGCACCGGAGGGCTGCTTTCTCGAAAAATAACGGCAATCCCCGGCGCCTCGGACTATCTCGACCGGGGCTTTGTCACCTACAGTAACCGCGCGAAAAACGAACTGCTCGGCGTTCCGGAGGAACTTCTGGGCCAATACGGCGCGGTGAGCGCCCAGGTTGCGCGCGCATTGGCCGAGGGGGCTGCCGCAAACGCATCCGCCCAAGTCTCGGTCGCCATAACCGGGATCGCCGGCCCGGGCGGAGGCAGCGCAGAAAAGCCGGTCGGCACTGTCTTCATCGCCTGCCTCACCCCTATGGGCGAACGGGTGGAAAAGTTTTCCTTCGGCGAGGCGACGCGCGAGCAAATCCAGGAAAGCTCGGCGCAGGCGGCCCTGACCATGCTTTGGGAACTCCTGTCCGAGGATGCGCCCCTCGTTTGCGAATAGCGGGGGCGCCCTATTCACCGCCTGTCGAGAAGGGTACTGCCATGGAACCATCCATCCGCAGCTTTGTTGCGATCGACCTCTCCGAAACGGTCCGTCGACAGATCGGGGCGCTCATCCAGGAGCTTCGCAAAAGCGAGGCGCAGGTGGGGTGGGCAAGGGTCGAGGGAATTCACCTGACGCTCAAATTTCTGGGAAACGTCGCCCCGGAACTGATCGAGGAGATGAAACCCGCCCTGGCGCGGGAGGCCGCAAAAACTGGACCGATCCGCATCGAGGCGGCGGGATGCGGGGCCTTTCCGGGAATCCAGTCTCCCAGGGTGATCTGGGTAGGGCTCCGAGGGGAGATCGCCCCGCTTGCCGATCTCGCGCGTCGTCTCGAAGAGGCGCTCGTTCCCTTCGGGTTTGCACCCGAAGCTCGCCCCTTCAAACCCCACCTTACCGTTGGCCGCGTGAAAGGCAGAGCCAGGCTCCAGGCGCTCCAGCAGATGCTTCTTGCTCACGTGGGCTTTTCCGCGGAACCCTTTGACGCCGCTCAAATTGTATTGTATAAAAGCGATTTGAGGCCGGATGGCGCTCGATATACTCCGTTATTTAAAACGCCATTCTCCGTAAACCCCGCCCCAGCGGACGAATAACCCATATCCCTCGTGATTTTATCAGAAGCGAATTTAGGGAGGCCCGATTCATGGGACTTGAAGACGACCGGCAGAAAGCAATCGATGCGGCGGTTTCCCAGATAGAACGTATGTGTGGAAAAGGCGCCATCATGCGGCTTGGGCAAGGCGCAAACATGGAAGTGTCCGTTATATCGAGCGGATCTTTGTCGCTCGATATCGCCCTGGGTATCGGGGGGGTGGCGCGGGGCCGCATCATCGAGATATTTGGCCCGGAGTCTTCCGGAAAGACCACCATGGCGCTCCATATCATCGCCGAAGCCCAAAAACTGGGAGGTCTGGCCGCCTTCGTAGACGCCGAACACGCTCTGGACACCCAGTATGCCCGTAAACTCGGGGTTGTGGTCGAAGACCTCCTGGTCAGTCAGCCCGATTACGGCGAACAGGCGCTGGAAATCGCCGAAGTCCTCGTAAGAAGCAATGCGATCGACGTCTTGGTCGTCGATTCAGTAGCGGCTCTGGTCCCCAAGGCCGAAATCGAGGGCGATATGGGAGATCCCCACGTGGGACTCCAGGCGCGCCTCATGAGCCAGGCTCTCCGCAAGCTCGTTTCCACCATCAGTAAATCGAAGACCTGCGTCATTTTCACCAACCAGATCCGCATGAAAATAGGCGTCATGTACGGCTCCCCCGAAACCACGACCGGGGGAAACGCCCTCAAGTTCTACGCCACCATGCGTCTTGACATCCGTCGGATCGGCCCCATCAAGGAAGGCCAGGACGTTATCGGGAACCGCACGCGGGTAAAAGTTGTAAAAAACAAGATCGCCCCCCCGTTCCGCGAGACCGAATTCGATATAATCTATGGAAGGGGCATCTCCAAGGAAGGGGAGATTCTCGACCTGGGGGTGGATTTGAACCTTATCGAAAAATCGGGCACCTGGTATTCGTATAACGGGGAACGGCTGGGACAGGGAAGGGAAAATTCGAAAAATTTTCTGAGGGACCATCCGGAACTCATCACCGATATCGAGGGCAAAATCCGTCTGGCCAACAACCTCAAGCCGCTCGCCCCGGCTGCGGTCGCGGCGGAGTAAGGCGGAAAAAGATCCTGAGTCGGATGGAAAAGGGGCTCGCACCCGGTATAATCCGCTATTCTTTCTTAGTCGGGAGATTCTATTCATGAAAGCCAGTCAAATCCGGCAGGCATTTCTCGAGTTTTTCAAAATGCGTGGGCACACGATCGTAAAGAGCTCCTCGGTAATCCCGCACGACGATCCCAGTCTGCTTTTCACCAACGCTGGGATGGTGCAGTTCAAAAGGACTTTTCTGGGCGAAGAAAAACGGAGCTATTCCCGTGCGACCACCAGCCAGAAATGCATGCGGGCGGGCGGAAAGCACAACGACCTGGAAAATGTGGGCCGCACGGCGCGCCACCACACCTTTTTTGAAATGCTCGGGAATTTTTCCTTCGGCGATTACTTCAAAGAGGATGCCGTGCAGTTTGCCTGGGAGTTTTTGACCGTGGAACTGGGCCTGCCCAAAGATAAGCTCTACGCTACCATCCACGAAGGCGACCGGGAAATGAACCTCGGCCCCGATGAGGAAGCCCGCACCTTCTGGGCGAAGTATCTTCCCGCGGACCGGATTTTGACCTTTCCGACCAAGGATAACTTCTGGTCCATGGGCGATACCGGCCCCTGCGGACCGTGTTCGGAAATCATCATCGACCAGGGGCCCGGCATCGGGTGCGGCAGGCCCGAGTGCAAGCCCGGGTGTGACTGCGATCGCTACCTGGAGCTGTGGAACCTCGTTTTCATGCAGTTCAACCGGTCCAAAGAGGGCGTACTCGCCCCCCTGCCCAAGCCCAGTATCGACACCGGTATGGGCCTTGAGAGAATCGCGGCCGTGCTGCAAAAGGTTCCCTCGAACTACGATACCGACCTCTTCGCCCCGATGATGGGAAGGATCGAACAGCTTACCGGCTACAAGTACGGGGACTCTGCCGAAAAGGACGTCTCCTTCAAAGTCATTGCCGATCACAGCCGCGCGGCGGCCTTCCTTATCGGCGACGGCGCCCTGCCCGGAAACGAGGGGCGCGGCTACGTGCTCCGGCGCGTCATCCGGCGTGCCTTGAGACACGGACGCTTCCTGGGCATGGACCGCCCGTTTTTGTCCGAAGTCGCCGAAGCGGTCATGGAATCCATGCAGGACGCCTATCCCGAATTGCTCGAAAACCGCAGCTTCATAACCCGCGTCATTTTGAACGAGGAAGAGCGCTTCAACGAAACCCTGGATAACGGGCTAAAGCTCCTGCAGTCCGAAATAAAACGGTTGACGGACGAAAAAGCCCATACCATTCCCGGCTCGCTCATCTTCAAGCTCTACGACACATACGGATTTCCGATCGACATCATTACCGACCTCTCCAGGGACTCGGGGTTTCAGGTCGATGAGGCCGGCTTTCAGGATCTCATGGAAAAGCAGCGCGAACAATCCCGCGCGGCCTGGAAAGGCAGCGGAGACCGCGAAATCTCCGAAGTCTTCCGCCAGTTTGCCGCAAGGGGCATAACCACCGAGTTTCTCGGCTACGAAACCACGCAGGCAGATTCCCGGATCCTTGCCCTGGTGAGCGGAGGGGAAGAAATCGGGACGGCCTCCGAGGGGATGGACATCGAGCTCATCGCCTCCGCCACACCCTTTTACGGGGCCGCGGGCGGCCAGGTGGGCGACAGGGGAACCATAACCGGGCCTACCGGTAAACTCGCAGTCCTCGATACCTGGAAGCTCCCCGGAAATCTCCTGGTGCACGTCGGCAGGGTCGAAACCGGCTCCTTCCACACCGCAGACGCGGTGCACCTGGTCGTTGACTCCGAGCTGCGAAAAGACACCGAAATTCATCACACGGCCACCCATATTCTACACGCCGTTTTGCGCAAAGTGCTCGGAGACCACGTAAAGCAGGCCGGCTCGCTTGTCGCCCCGGACCGCCTCCGGTTCGACTTCACCCACTTTGCCGCCATGAGCGACGAGGAGCTGGCGCGTGTCGAGCAGCTCGCAAACGATGAAATCCGCAGGAACCGGCATCTAAGCGTCCAGGTCATGGATCTGGAGGAGGCCCTCAAAACCGGGGCCATGGCGCTTTTCGAAGAAAAGTACGGCGAACGCGTCCGTATGGTGGAAATTCCCGACTTTAGCCGCGAGCTCTGCGGCGGCACCCACGCAGGGGCGACCGGAGAACTGGGGCTTTTCGTGATACTCCAGGAAGCCGGAATAGCCGCAGGGGTGCGAAGAATCGAAGCCCTCGCCGGCAGACATGCTGTCGAGTACATGAGCCGTCAGAGACAGATCCTCAACCGCGCGGCCGCCGCCCTGCGGATCGGGCCGCTCGAAGTGGGCGAACGCGTCGAAAAAATCCTCGCCCAACAGCGCCAGATGGAAAAGGAACTCGAAGCCCTCAAGGCCTCCGCCGCAGGAAGACGCTCCGCAGACCTCTTCGATCATGCCGTTGAGATTGGCGATGTACGGGTTCTCGTTGCCAAAATCGAAGCCGACGATCCCAAGGCGCTCCGTGAGATAAATGATAAGTTCAAAGAAAAGTTCGCCAGAGGAGTAGCCGTTCTGGGGGCCGTCTCGGGCCCTAAAGCCTTTCTTCTCGCAGGCGTTTCGGGCGACCTTACCGGAAAGCTCCACGCGGGAAATCTCATAAAGGAAATCGTAAAAGAAGTCGGCGGCTCCGGGGGGGGCAGACCCGATATGGCTCAAGCCGGTGGAAACATGCCCGAAAAAATCGAGGATGCTCTGCGGCTCGCCGAAAAATTGATCCGGGAAAAACTCGCGTAAAGGTTCGGGCCGGGTATCTCAGATCCGGTCCAACCGGCAAAAGGATAGTTCTTTTTCTATCTCGTCGGTGAGCTCCTCGCAATAATCCCGTATGCTATAGATCGCGCCGCATTCCCGGCAGCGCAGGTGAGCCTTGTGTCAGGTTTTCACTATTTCGACTTCTTTGTTGCACTTTTTGCAAAGCATCATCACTCCTCGGCATCGCAGATGACTTACTTTATATCCAATGGAGACCGAAATTCAAGTTGTTATCCGGCTCCCCCCAAAAAGCCGGGAGCCTCCCGACTTCCGAAAAAGGGGGGGCGCCGCTTTTTCGGTTTCAAAGAGCGGTTATCGGTTGTTGACTAACAACTTTAAATATCTTAGCTTATTTACTATTGAAGTCATCCCTTCAGTAGTGTAATCTTTTCCGGATGGCTGCAATTTTGCATATTTGCCGGGGGTAGCGGCAGCAAGTTTGGCAAATTTCCGGCTGCCGCGAAGGAGAAAAGCATGAAATCGTACGGCTCTGAAAAGTGCCTTCCGCTCGATTATTATTTGAAAAAGCCCGATTCGGAGGAGGACTTCGAAAGCCTTCTCCAGGGGCGTGCCATAGAGGGCCGTTTTGAAAACCCGCACCTCGACCTGGAAAATATCGACCGGGAAGACTCCCGGGAGGAAGCTTCCATTCCGGTCTTAGCCGAAATGGAAGTCGATGAGGAGGAAGAACAGGGCGAGGCGGAAACCGCTGCGGTCTCTGCAGAAGATTTCGACGAAGATCACATCACCTGCTATCTCAAGGAAGTGTCCAGCTATCCTCTGCTCACCCAGGAGCGGGAAACCGAACTGGCCCAGATCATCCGACACGGCCAGGACGATCTGGTGGAGATCGTCCGGGGACATGCTGCCGATGACCGGATAATGGCCGACCTTAACGAAAAGGTCAAAAAACTGCTGGAGCATGAGAAAACCTTCCCCGGCGTAAGAGACAAGGTGCTCAAGGTAATCGTGCGGACGCTCGAGCGCGCCGTGTCCGATCAGCCGCAAAACCCGCTTTTCCCGGCCACCCTCAACCGAGTCAGAGCAATCATGCGAGCGGTCGACACGGCAAAGCAGGAAATGGTCCGGGCAAATCTCCGGCTGGTCTTGAGCATAGCCAAGCGCTACAGGGGCCGGGGCATGACTTTCGATGACCTGATCCAGGAAGGAAACCTGGGGCTTCTGAAGGCGGTCGGCAGGTTCGACCACACCAAAGGCAACCGGTTCAGCACCTATGCCACCTGGTGGGTCCGACAGAGCATCATTCGCGGTATTTACGACAAGACCAGGACGATACGGTTGCCCGTGCACTTCATCGAACTCAAAAACCTGTTTTTCAAGGTCTATTACGAACTGCTGAAGGAACTGGGGCGGGAACCCACGGCGGCCGAGATAGCCGAACATTCCAAACTGCCCGTGGAAAAAGTGCAGATGGTCCTGACGCTTGCCGCTCAGCCCATTTCCCTCGAAACCCCCATAGGGGAAGACGAACAACGGTTGGGAGATTTTATCGAAGACGAAAAGGCGCTTTCCCCCGCCGATGAGTGTTCCGATCGGGAATTGGCGGAAGTGACCAGGTCGCTGCTTTCCACGCTGCAGCCAAGAGAGGAGAAGATCCTGCGCCTGAGATTCGGCCTCGATGGTCAACCGGCGGAGACCCTCGAGAAAATCGGCAAGCTGTTTAACGTCTCCAAAGAAAGGATACGCCAGATCGAAAAAAAGGCGATCCGCAAGCTCAAAAATCCGAACAGGCAGGCATGCCTCAAAAATTTTATCGATTAGACCGCGAAAATGGAATCGCCGGAGACTGGCCTCACCATCCCCTTCTCCGGCGCTGCCTCCTATCGATGCCACACCTCACGGGCTATCAACCCGGGTGGTGCCATCGTCTACGAAACGTCCATCCTGGATTCTGTCCGCAACATCGAGAATGCGCACGTCGTGCGTGACGAGCAGAACGGCGGCGCCTTGTTCGGTTGCAAGTTCCTGAAGTTTCCTAACGATCGTATACCCGGTCGCGCCGTCCAGAGAAGCGGTCGGTTCATCGGCAAGGATGATTTTGGGTCGCGTGACCAGGGCGCGTGCAACGGCAACGCGTTGCCGTTCTCGCCGCCCGAAAGTTGATGAGGGAGCAAATCATAGGCATGATTCAACCCCACCGCATCCAAAGCAAGATGGGCAGCCTCGAGGGGACGCATGATCCCGGGATGCAGCCGTAGAGCCATCAGCAGGTCTTGTGTCGTGGTCAGCGCGCCAGCTTGCGGAGAGCGGAGTCCTCGTTAAGCGCGACGACACTGAACGATACGATCTTCGGTATCCTCTCCCGCGTTGGTGGGATAGAGCGAGAAACGATCGACTTTCGGCACGATGCGCAAGACCTTGCCTTCGATCGCCCTCCCAATGGCCGGACTCGTAAATTCCGCTTTCTGGCCGGGTTTGACGAAACGGAGGTCCGTATCGAACACTCCGGCAACCGCCTCCATGTGTTCGACTTGCCCGAACTCGATCAACCCCTTGTCAGCGCTCAGTCCCTCACCTTCGTGTTTCAGAATCCGAAGCACCATTCCCTCGGTCGGCGCACGGATCGTTGCCTGATCGAGCATGACCTGTGCGTAGGCCTGCTGCCGTTTTGCCTCCTCAAGCCCGGCAAGCCCCAGCTGCGCGTTCTGGCGGGCATCGTCGAGACTTTGGGCGGAAGCCGCTTTTGATTGAAACAACGCCTCCTTGCGGGAAAGATTGCGCGCCGTGAAAAAAACGTTCACCCGCACCTCCTGCTTCTGCTCTTCGGCAACAGCCAGAGAAGCGGCGCGCTCGCGTTTCACATCCAATTCGGCAAACGGCCGGCCGGCAGTGACCATCTCGCCTTCTTCGACATCGAGACGGGCGATTCGGAAAGCATAATTCCACAACGGGGACGTATCCGTGCAAAGGCCCATACTCGTGCAGGAGTCGTAGCGGCGCTGTGCACCGCGAACGCCTGCATTTCTTTTACCGGTCGCACCCCACGGCCATGCCGGGGGGGCTTTGCGCCCCCCCCGGGGTTCATTGGTGGTATTCATAGACCGAAATTCCATTACAAGGCGTGACGAGGAAGGCTTGTATCCTGCGATGCCGCGTCCAGTTCTCGCCGCTGCGGCCCACACCTCCAATAAAAAGCTCTTCCTTGTTTTCGCAATGGATACGGGGGCGTCATGCGTCCCTGTGTGGCGCCAGTCAAAAGTCCCGTGCAGGTGGCACTTTCACACGATCGTCCCCTCGACGTCGTAATCATGCGCAGCCGTGATGTTCACTGGCCTGATTTCTCCCGCCCGGCAATCGCCGGCGGTGATGATGACACATCCGTCCACCTCGGGGGCCTGGGCCGAAAGTCGCCCGGAAAGGAGCAGGTCGCTTTCGGGATGCAGCCCCTCGACCAGCACCGGAAGTGTTCGTCCCACCAGTTTTTCGAGTTTTTGCCCGGAGATCTCCCTTTGGAGTTCGAGAAGGGCTGCCCGCCTTCCTTCAGCCGCCCGAGCGCCGGGGCTTCTGCGAAAACGCGCAGCCCTTGTCCCCGCTTCGGGGGAAAAAGCAAAGACCCCTGCGTGGTCGAAGCGCACGCGCTCCATGAATGCCAGAAGCGCCCGGAACTGCGCTCTGGTTTCCCCGGGAAATCCCACCATGATGGAAGTGCGCAGCGAAACCTCCGGAAGGATCGAGCGGATCTTTTCGATGATCGGCTCGGGGGAGCGCGCAGGACGCCCCATCGCCTCCAGAACTTGCGGAACGCAGTGCTGAATGGGGATGTCCAGGTAGGGGACTATTTTTTGCGATTGCGCCATGACCCGCAACAACCGGTCGGAAATACGCTCCGGATACGAATAGAGAAGCCTTATCCAGGTAAGTCCGGGGATCTCATCGAGCTTTTCGAGAAGCTCGGGCAGAGCCTCCGCATCCCCACGATCCAACCCGAAGGCGGTCGTGTCCTGGGCAATGAGGTTGAGTTCACGTATTCCCCGGGCGCTTAAATCTTTGGCCTCGGCAAGAATGTGCGCTTCCTCGCCGCTTCTCAAGGGGCCGCGCAGGTGCGGAATGATACAAAAAGAGCACGAATTGTCGCACCCTTCCGCGATTTTGAGATACGCCGAAAAGTGTCCGGTCGAAATCACCCGCCCTGCTGCCGGGTCTAAAAATCTCGTGGGCCGTCCAATCCAAAGCCGCCGGGGATTTCCGCCAAGTCTTGAGGCAACCGCGCTTTCCAAGGCGTGATAGTGCGAGGTCCCAAGGAAAATGTCCACCTCAGGCAGCTCCTGCAGCAGCTTTTTCCCGTACCGTTGCACCATGCAGCCGGCAACGACCAGCAGGGAGCACTTTCCCGACACCTTGCGCCCGGCCGCCTCAAGGATCGTCTCGATGGCCTCCTGCACGGCGCTTTCCAGAAACCCGCACGTATTGATCACAATGAGATCGGCATCGGAAGGCTCTTGCGTCAGCCTGTAGCCCATGTCGCCCAGACGCTTCACCATAGCCTCGCTATCCACCAGGTTCTTTGCGCATCCGAGGCTGATAAGGCAGGCATGTTTCATCGAAAAATTTTCCGTCTTCCTTCCTGAATTCAACTGAAAACCCATTGTAACAGAAGGAATTCGGATAGGGCCTTCTAAATTTTCATCTCCGGCGTCAGTCTCATCTACAGGCGATCGTAAATGGTCTGGGGTATGTAGTAGCGCCTCTTGTTGAGGACTACGCCCAGTATATTTCCCCCGACTCTCAAGATGCTGTCGCGCACGGTTTTGACCGCCTGCCACCGCGTCTTTTCGGCCTCGACGACCAAGACGATTCCGTCAACCTTGGAGGCGATCGCCAGGCCGTCGGGCGAGACCGCCATGGGGGCCGAATCGATCAGAATCATATCAAATCCCCCGCGCAGGCTTTGACAGATCTCATCGAACTTGGAATTGAATATCTCGGGTGTAGAAACGGCCGAATTACAGCCCGGGCTCACAAAAAGACGCGACTCCCCGACGCGGTGAAACGCCTCTTTTCCCTCTTCTTCGCTCCTGAGCGCATCCAGCCAGCCAAACTTGTCCCGAATATCGAAAAAACGATCCTGGCAAGGGTTGTGGCGGTCGGCATCGAGAAGCAGCACCGCATCTCCCACCATATCCGCGGAGACCCGGGCAAACTCCCGGACAACCGTGGAGGTCCCCTCCCCGACCTTTGCGCCGATGAATTGGATTATTTTCGATTTCCTGTCGGGCAAAAGAGATTCGATGACCTTGTAGAGGCCCAGCATCTCGTCCTCCAGCCCGAATCCGGTCTTTACCCCCGAGGCAAAAGGCGCAGGCATGGGCGAAGAGGTAAGCGACCCACCCGCCTTTTTCTCTCGATACGTATTCTGCAACGCTTCGTAAACCTTGCTCATGGCCATATCCCTTTTCGGTAAAAGCCGTACCACCAAGTCGGGTTAACAATAATATCGGTACGATAGCGTAGACCCTGCCCTCCGGCGCAGCCGCCGGGGATTATCCCCGACTGCCCCGGATTTAAATCACTATACAATAGTAATCGCTTCGCTCCCCCGCCATCGGTTTTTAACTCACGTACGAGATAAAAATATTGGCTCCCTTTACGGTTGCCCTGACCGAGTCTGCGGGAGCACAATCTTTTCGCCCACCAGCAGCTTGTTAATATTCGTTATCTGGGGATTCAAGGTCCTGAAAGACTGTAGCATCTTATCGTCCACCCTCCCATAGATGCCAAAAAGAAGCCTGGTTACGCTATCGCCCTTTTTTACCACCACAGAGGAGTTGGGAGAAGAGTTATCCTGCGGCGCAGGAGCTAAAGCCGTGCCGGGCTGAACCCCGGCGGCTTTGGTCGAATGACTCCCGGGAGCTTTCGGGGAAACCGGCGGGCTTGCTTTGGCCGCAGAGCCCGGGAGCGCCCCCGGGGCAGAATTTTTCACAGACGAACCGGCGATTGCCGGTGCGATAAATGCCGGTCCGGTCCCCTCCCCGGGCGTTTTTTTTGACGGCGCAGGCCTTTCCTTGACGGCAGAGACCGTGATCCCGGCCGGGGCGGATTTCACCGAACCAACACCGGGCGATTGGGCAGCCGGCGCCGGTTTGGCCGCTCCTCCCACAGTATGGGGCTTGACTGCAGGGGGCCTGGGGGGCGTTTTCGGCGCGCCTGCGGTTTTGCCGGAAAGTGTCTTTTCGGAAACAGTCGGTATCGGTTGTACCGCGGGCATCTTCTCCAGGCGAGCACTCTGCGGTTCCCCGCTCTTTACTGCCGCGGGCACCGAAGCTGCCGCATTTGTCTTAACGGATTGGTTCTCGGTCGGGGGTAGCTCGAAGAGAGGGATGACGTTTGTCGAAACAAAAAAGGCCGCCGCAAGACAGGCAGCCACGACCGCAGTCCACGCCACTTTTCGCCTCCAACCGCAACGAGGCCTCTTCCCCCGAAAATCTCTAATCACCTCTTTTATTATCTTCTCATCCACGGGCTTTCGCAGGTACCCGAACGCGGTGACAAGCGCGTTGTCGCACAGGATGTTAATCGTGCGGGGAACTCCTGCGGCCTGCTTGATAATAAGCTTCATCGCCTTTTTGGTGAAAACCGGGTTATGGAACGAAGAAGCCTTCATCAGCCGGTGGTGGATATAGGCAACGCTCTCATCGGCGGTCAGGGCCTCGATATGCGAGCGAATCGCGATCCGCTGGTTCAAATGCCTCAGTTCGGGCAGCTCCAGTTTGGCCTCGAGCTCGGGCTGACCGGCAAGGATTATCTGTATCAGTTTGTCCTGCGAGGTTTCCAGGTTCGTCAGCACCCGAAGCCGCTCCAGGGTTTCCACCGGCATGTTCTGCGCCTCATCGATTATCAGAACCACATTGTGGTCCTTCCTGTATTCCTCGATGAGATGATAAAACAGGATGTCGAGCAACTCGGCCTGGTCTTCGCCCCCGACCGGGATGCCAAGATCGGCGCAGATCTGGCGCAGCAGTTTGTCAAAGGAGACGGCCGAATTGAAAATATAGACGATCCTGATCTTCTCCGGGTCGGTTCCCTCCAGGTAGGAGCGCAGAATGGTCGTCTTTCCCAATCCAACTTCTCCGGTAACCGCAACGAACCCCTTCCTCGTTTCGATCCCGTAGAAGATCGAGCCCGAGGCTTCCTTGTGGCTCGGGCTAAGAAATAGAAACTCCGGGTCAGGCGTTATGTCGAAAGGATCCTGTTTGAACTTGAAAAACTCGTGGTACATTCCAGTCACCTTCAGTTCCTGAGCGGAACGGTCATGAGCACCGGAAGCTCCAGTTTCTTCTCCACCTCCATGGCGGTGGTCATCCCCTGCTTGTTGAGCTCCAGCATGTAGGCGAGCCCCAAACTGGCGAGCAGGGCGAACACGATGGCCCCGGCCAGGAGAAGTGCCAGGGGCTTGGGCGGGTTTACCGGAGCTATCGGGGCTGCGGCCGGTTCGATCACGCTGACACTTGTCATCTTGTCGCGCCCCAGCTCGTTATAGGCGTTGGCCTCCCCGAGTTTTTGCTGATAGTCGTCATAGATTCGTTTGTCGGAGGATACGATCGCCGCAAGCGTTCTGTACTGGCTTTCGTTGGCCTCGAAGGATTTGAGATCACTGTTTGCCCGGGCAAGCTGCCCCTGGATGCCGGTGTACTTCGCGTTCAAGGCCGCAAGCTTCGCCTTGTTGTCGAGGATCTGCTTCTGAAGCTCCTGGTAGACCGGATCGGCCGGAGCTATATCGGGATTGTCGGAGGCGTTTTTCTTGATGTACTTTTCCACCGTGGCGATCTGGGCGCGAACATTGGCGATCAGGGGATTGTTTCCCCTATATTTTGCGGTGAGCGACTGCTCCTGGAGCTTGAGGCCGAGCAATTTGGACTGCGCGTCGCCTGCCCGGTCCGAAGCTGCCGCCGTAAGCTGGGCCTTGGGAATCGCCTTCAATTCCTTTTGCAGTTCGGCGATCGTCTGCTGCACTTCATTGATCTGGTTTGCCGTATCGTTAATGCCCCCGGTCAGCTTCGAGCGCTGCTCCAGAAGCATTTTGCGCTGCTGGTCGAAGGCATAGATCTTGGTGCGTTCGGAAAAGGCCTTCATATTGTCAAGCGACTGCGCAAGCTTCTGCCGGTAGTAGTCGACCTTGTTTTGGAGAAAGAGCGCAGATTTGGGGTCCTTGTAAATCTCGCCGCGCTTGTCGATGTAGTCGCCCACGAGCTGGTTGACCACGGCGGCAGCGCTTTGCGGGTTGGTCCCGTCGAAGGTGACGTCGATGACGTTGCTCCCTTTTTCCGGTTCCACCTTCAGATATTTGTCCAAAAGGAGCAGTGCCATGTCCTGCTGGCTCAGTCCGGACAATTTCCCGGAGGAAAGCCCCGGGAAGATAGCCTGGGGCGTAAGAGCGCTGATCACTTTCTGCTTGAGGTCCCGGCTCTGGAGGATGCTCATCTCCGCTCCGAGCATCTCCGCCTGGTTGATGGCAGGGACCTGGCTTTTTTTGAGCGACGGGTCCGGATAGTAGTTCTCCCAGCCAAACTTTACGAGGATCGACGATCGGGCCTCGAAGCGCGGCGTATAGATCACTTCCTTGTAAATCAACGCCAGAGCGCAGCCCAGGATGCTCAACGCGATAAACGAGGCGACTATCATCCGTTTGTGTTTGAAAAAAAGCGAGACGTAGTCGCGAAGGTTGCTTTCCTGGCGCACCTGCCGCACGAAAAGCATCTGCTCGGAGGGCATCATCGGAAATCCCGCGGCGTTTGCGGCAACGGGGACGTTTCGATTCGGATATTCGGGCTCGTTCATTGGTCTGATCTCTTTATCGAGTAAATTGTCTTGCCTCTAACGAGTAAATAGATAATACATCGAGAACGCTCCGCCAAGGGTCCCGATCGTATGACCGATATATTGGTCGATCCACTGGTCTACTTTTCCGATATCGCTCTTGGGTACAAGGACCATGTCATAGGGCTGCAAATAAACATTTTGCGAAAAATCCTCGCCCTTCATCGCCTTTTTGATGTCCAAAGAGATCTCGAAGGGCTTGTTGTTCGCCCCCAGCCGCAGGATGATCACTTCGTTTTCGCGCGCGATAGGGGTAAAGCCGCCTGCCATGTTGACCGCATCCAACACCGTGGTGGGGCTTGTCAGCAATTGCACTCCGGGTTTTGCGACCTCGCCGCCCACAAAGATCCGGTTGCCGAGGTTGTCGGTCACAACGACGGAGAGCTCGGGCTGCTGGAGATATTTGCCGTAGTCTTTGGTGAGAAGCTTGCGCAGCTCCTCGTTGGTGAGCCCCGCCACTTTGACCTGATGGACCAGCAAAAGAGAGACGGTCCCGTCGGGCTGAACCGTCACATCCTGGTTCAGATCGGGGTTGTAGAACAACTTGACGATAATCTTGTCGCCGATGGCGATCCGGTATGCCTGGGGCACGCGAGGCACGACCGTACCGGGAGCACCGACCTTCACCGCACTTTTGCTGTAGGGTCCACATCCGTAGAGACCAAGCGAAACGACAAATACGAGAAGAGCTATTTTTTTCATTTTTCCCCGCCGATTAAGTTCTCACAGTTGTGAATCGGTTCCCTTACTCCCAATCTTGAATCAATTTACTCTATTTCCCGGGCGTAATGAATCCAAACGGGAAATGATATGCGTACCCGAGGCCAACCGGGCTGAGAGCAGCCTGGCTGAAAGTCGCCCATTTGGATACCTCGTCTCCGGTGCGGATCCGCACCGACCAGTGATAGACCGTATCAGGCTTCAGGGGTTTTGGAATCCGATAGTAATTCCTCGATATACCCTGGGCGTAATAGATCTGTTTTCCCCATTTTCTATGCTTTAGCGGCGTTCCGGTGATCGACTTATCGGGCACCTGCGAACGGGTCTCCCACAGGGCGAAATCATAGGTCTGCCCCTGCGTTCTCATGTCTTTCCAGCGCAGCACCGGCTGGAGCGTGTCAATGACCTGGTAGAAGTTGGTGACGCTGCTGCCAAGCTTTGGATAATCAGGCCGCTCCCCGGAGCTGTACGACTTTGGAAAAGAAACGCACCCCGCGGCAACTGCGCAGAATGCGATCGCGACAATTCCGGCGAATCGTCCCATCTTCATGCGACACCCCCAATGTGCCGCTCCCGGCGAGCTCCGCGCGATTCTCCACCCCGGCGCAGGCAAAGCTGCCTGCGGCATTCGAGTCGACCTGCCGCTTTCCACACCGACAAAAGCCCCAGAAGCCCCGTTGCCAGCAAAAGAAGGCTTGAAGGCTCCCGCGTGTTGTGAGAAGGAGTATACGGAGGCGTCTTCGACTTGTGGCTGGAGGGGAAGAAGAAAAAGGGCGGAATAAACAGCCTGCCGGCAAACCCTCCCACCGAGGTGAAGGGGGTGAATATGGCCTGTTTTACGACCGGAGGCACGCTCGCCGGCACTTTATACTCGATAAAGAGGGGCTGTTCGCGTGTCAGCGGCTCCAGGACAATCGCCAGCAAGTCGCCTGCACCCGGTTTGTAGTCTTTCCCCTTGAGATCGGCTTCCCGAAGGAGCCTTCGCGCCCCGGGGGTCAGCTGCGTTGTGGAGCAGCACCCGGCCAGGCGCCAGATGGCCAGCTGCATATCCTTCTTGGACCCCTTCGCCTGATTGATCAGGTAGTTGATCCGGTGCCAGCGCATCCGTTTGAACTGCGGGGGAAGCTTGGGGTCGAAGCTGCTGAAAAGCCTTTCGGTGTGAATCGTATGTCCGGGCAGCGGCGCCCCCTTCTTGAGACACCACGCCTTGTAGAATTCGAAATCCCGCAGGTCATAGCCGTATTTGACATTGAGAAAGAAGAGTTCGAAGTGGCTGGTTTTTCCCTCGCGGACAAACATCTCTACGGGAAACTTCGGAAGGTTGGGCTCCAGGGGGTCCGTCTTGGCGCCCCCGACTATGGGATCGCCGCCGGGAACCGCCGACCCGGCAGTCGCGGAAGAGACGGCCAC
>JAKAJS010000241.1 GCA_021813685.1 Deltaproteobacteria bacterium
CCTGTTAATCCTGTAATCCTGTCCAAGTTTTGTGCTTCTAAAGACGAAGAACCTTTGGACAGGATTACAGGATTTACAGGATTAAGAAGCGAGCGGGGGAGCGGGCGCGGGATTCGCAGCCAGGGACGATCCAATCGAGAATGGGCCGGGAGAGGCAAAGGACCTCCCCTTTCCCCTATCCTGCAAATCCTGTAAATCCTGTCCAATTATTCCCCCGTTTCCTGTCGGGCGCCCTCTTTTCGCAGCTCGTGTGTCTTATAGCCTCCTGTCAGGCTTTTGATGTCGAAGCGATTCTGGGAGAGGAGCCTTTCGGCGTAGTAGGATCTCTGCCCGACCAGGCAATAGGCCCAGATCTCGCGGTCTTTGGGCAACTCGGCCATTCTTGATCGCAGGTCGTTTAAGGGAATGTTTACGGCACTGTCGACGTGTCCCTTTTTGAATTCGGGGGGCGTGCGCACATCCAGAACGAAGGGCGCCGAACTCTCCAATTCTTCCCAGTGAGCAATCCGGGTGTCGCCCCGGACTACGTTTGCGGCAATCATTCCCGCCATATTGACAGGGTCTTTCGCCGAGCCGAACTGGGGGGCGTAGCTCAGTTCGGCTTCCTCCAGATCGAAGACGGTACCGTTTTTCTGAATCGCCATGGCGATCACATCGATTCGCTTCTCCACTCCCTCCTGCCCCACGGCCTGAGCGCCAAGCACGCGTCCGTCGCGTTTCGAAAAAATGAGCTTGAGGCTCATCGGCTTGGCTCCGGGGTAATAGGTCGCGTGGTTCGCCGGATGCAGGTAGACTTTTTCGCAACCTTCCCAAAGCCCTGCCCGCTTCAGCGCCTTTTCGCTCGACCCCGTGGAGGCGAGGGTCAGGTCGAACACCCCGCACACCATCGTCCCCTGGCCTCCCCGGAAGGTCCTGTCCCTGCCAAGGATCACGTCTGCGGCAATGCGCCCCTGGCGGTTCGCAGGACCTGCAAGCGGCACAAAGGTCCACTTGCCTGTGACAAAATCCCTCACTTCGATCACATCCCCCACGGCCCAGATGTTGGGATCGCTTGTCATCATGCGCTCATTTACCCGGATGCCGCCAAGCTCTCCGATCTCGAGTCCGCACTCCCGCGCAAGTTTCGTCTCAGGCCGAACACCCACGGCGAGAATGACCAGGTCGACACTCTCGACCGCACCCGACTTCATCCGGACAGTCAGAGATCCATCGGGCATCTGCTCGAAAGCCGAAACCGCATCTCCGAGGCGAAGGGAGATGCCTTTGCGCCGCAACTCGTCATGAACCGGAGCGATCATTTCGACGTCCATCAGGGGCATCACCTGCTGCTGCATTTCGGCAATGCACACCTCAATTCCAAGCCGCGCAAGGTTTTCGGTCATCTCCAGGCCTATAAACCCACCGCCTGCCACCAGAGCCCGTCTGGCATTCAACTTCTTTATCCAGCCCTTGAGCTGCCGTACGTCCGGAATATTTCTTACGGTGAAGATGCCGGGAAGGTCCACGCCCGGAACCGGAGGCTTTATAGGCGAAGCTCCCGGAGAAAGGACCAGGGCGTCGTACTTTTCGCGATACCTCCTGCCGCTCTGCGCCTCAACGATTTCGACCTCGCTTCTTTCCCGGTCGATCGAGGCGGCCTCGCACTCGAGCCGGACATCGATATTGAAGCGCTGCCGAAACATTTCGGGCGAGGCCACGAGGAGCGCTTCTTCCCGCTGTATTACCTTGCCCACGTGATACGGAAGACCGCAATTGGCAAACGAAACGTAAGGACCTTTTTCGATAAGGATGATTTCAGCCTCTTCGGAAAGTCTTCTTGCCCTTGCCGCGCAGGAAGCCCCGCCGGCAACACCGCCGATAATGATGATACGTTTCCCCGATTTCATATATTCCTCTATTCCTCGCTTTTGTTACGCAGATTTATTTCAGCGTAGCCCCGCTTCGCATCTGGTCCAGAACGGCATAGGCTATGCGTCGCTGGTTTTCATCGTAGAATTTGAGGTAATGATAGGCGTTCGCCCCCTCGAAGCCCCGCAGGGTCTTGTGTTCGCCCCCGAACCCGGGGTCGAACACCTCTATGCCGTTTTCGATGGCAAAGGTTATGGGGTAATAATAACAGGTGGCAAAATGCAAAAAAGGCACCTCCCGAAAGCTTCCCCAGTACCTGCCGTAGAGTCTTTGAGCCTTTTGATAGAAAAGCGCCATACCGATCCGCTTTCCCGACATTTGCGCTACCGAAAAAGCGCACCTTCGGCCGAAGTTTTCGCCGAGAAGCCTGAAGAAGGATTCGTTGAGGAAGGGCCTGATTCCGGGCCCCATGTGCCGGGACCAGGTGCGCCTGTAGAGCAGGAAAAGGTCATGGTAGAAGGATGGGGGGGCGTTTTCCCCGTCAACCATGCCAAACTCCAGACCGTAGTCGTGAACGGAGCGCCATTCCCGTTTTATCTTGGTCCTGCGGGTGGATTTAAAGGAATGCAGAAAGTCGTCGAAACTGCCGTACCCGCGGTTAAACCAGAGCAGGTGAGCGCTGCTGAGCCTCAGGTACCCGTTTTCGACCAAAATGGAGTGGAGCGCCGATTCCGGATTCACAAAATAGAGGCGACTCGTGGAAAGGGCGCGTTCCCGTGATATTTCATCTATCTTTTGGAGTAGACCCGTAATGATCGCATGGCGGTCGAGGCCGGGCGCGACGAGAAAATCGTAGCCGGGAACCGGAGTATAGGGCAAGCTACCCACGAGGCCGGTGCCAAAGGGCAGCCCGGTAACTTCGGAGAGGAATTCGAGCAGACCTCCGTCGCCGAATTCCACCCAGGCGCGGTCCCTCTGGTACAGAGGTGCGACCGCCTCAAGCCCCGAACCGCCATAGACGGCGAGGTGGACAGGGCTATATCCCCTCTCGGGCGAAACCGACCCTGACTTTTCGAGCGCGTGCAGGTACTCGAACTCCATCATCGGCGAAGCATCACCAGCCAACGCATTCCACTGCTCCGGCGATACTTCCTCGATCCGCGATAGTATTTTCACCCTATTTTCCATCTGGCGGGATCACGTCTCCTGTACTATTCTACGATATTGCATTGTAGCACAACTTGCAAGGCAATGCGCCCGAACCAACCCAATTTTAGAAAGGATAGCGGCTATGCTGCCCGACCGGATTTCTTCCTTTATAAACGAGCACATCGAAACCTTCACGGCCGAACTGAGCCAATTGCTCGAAATCCCCAGCATCAGCACCTTGAGCGAACACGCCCCGGACGTTCTGAGGGCTGCCGAATGGGTGTTCGAACGCCTCAAAAAATGCGGGTTCACTGGAAAGGTCTACCCTACCGAACGTCACCCGATCGTTCTGGCGCGCTCCCCCGAAATCCCCGGAGCACCGGTCTTGCTTGTCTACGGACACTACGACGTCCAGCCTCCGGACCCTCTGGACGAATGGCAAACCCCGCCCTTTTCGCCCGACATCCGGGACGGCTTCATCTACGCCCGGGGGGCAAGCGACGACAAGGGGCAGTTTCTGACCTACATAAAAGCGATCGAGTCCGTACTGGAGGTCGAAGGAAAGCTTCCGATCAACCTGATTATCCTGGGCGAAGGCGAAGAGGAGATCGGGAGCCCGAGCCTCGAAACATTCCTGATCGCCCACCACAGCGAACTGCTTGCGGACGCCGTGGCAATCTCGGACGGCTCGCAGCTTGCCCCCGGAATTCCTGCCATTACCTATGGCCTGCGAGGCCTGAGCTATCTGCAGCTCGATCTCAAGGGGCCGCGCTTCGATCTGCATTCGGGCATGTACGGAGGCATCCTTCACAATCCTGCGCAGGTGCTGGCCGATATCCTGCAAAAGCTCAAAAATCCCGACGGAACCGTTGCCGTCCCCGGCTTTTATGACGACGTTCTGCCTCTTGAGCAATGGGAAAGAGAGGAGATGGCCTCGGCGCCCTTCGATATCGAAGCCCTCAAAAACTATGTGGGCGTCTCCGAGCTTACGGGCGAGCCGGGCTATTCGGTGCTCGAACGCAACTCCGCGCGCCCCACTCTGGACATAAACGGGCTGTGGGGAGGGTTTTCCGGGGAGGGAGCAAAGACGATAATCCCTGCCAAAGCAGGGGCGAAAGTGAGCATGCGCCTGGTCCCGAATCAGGTTCCGGGGAAAATCGAAGAACTCTTTACGCGGTTTGTAACAAGCCTTTGTCCTGCAGGGGTGAGCCTATCGATTACAGGCGTCCATCACGCCGGCCCCGTCCTGGTGAAAAGAAACACCCCGAGCATGCTCGCAGCCGAAAGAGCGATCGAAGCCGGCTTTGGCAAAAAGCCGCGCTTTAAAAGAGAAGGCGGCTCGATTCCGGTCGTCAACATGATCGAAAAGCATCTCGACCAGAAAAACATCCTGCTGCTCGGCTGGGGAAACCCCGATGACGGAGTCCATTCTCCAAACGAGCGCCTTTCCCTGGCGGACTTTCGCCGCGGGATACTCTCCGCAGCAGCACTCTTTTATGAAATGGCGGCGAGTCGCCGCTGACGGGTTTTCGGCAAAAACGCGGGGGAGCATCTCCCCCGCACCCCCCGGGATTCGGCCTCACGCGCACGCCCGTGAGGCGGAAGCGCCACATGAGCCGCGCAGCGGCGATGGGGGTGCAGGGGGCGTCAGCCCCCGCGGTTTGCGCCTTTTGCCTTTTGCCTTTCGCCTTTCGCTATTTCGCCTTATCCAAAGCCTCGCGGTCTCCGCCGCTCATTCCCGCAATGTATCTCACGAGTTTTTTTCTGCCTTCGATATCATACTGGCTGGTAATGGCGATCTGCTCCATGACGGGAGAGCCTCCGCCGTGATAGTTGCCCACCTTCACTATGCCTCCGAAAGACGAGCAGAGTTCATCGCCCAGATATCTCCAGAACTGCGCCTGGTCTTCGACCGGCATTTTGGGGTTTCGTTTGGTGTACTTGAGCAGGAGCTCTTTTGTCTCGGGGTTTACGAAGTCGTTTTCGTAGGGGAAGGTGGCTGTAACGCCGCCGGAGATGTCACACAGGATCTCCGCCTCCTTGTAGACGGCCTCGCCGGAAAGGCAGCGGCCTACGTTGCAGTAAATGGAGTTGGGGATATACGATCCGGGTCCGTAGGCAACGACCCCTACGCCGGGGATGAAGACTTCGGGTTTCCCGAGCGAGGAAGCCGTATAGCCGGCCGCGTAGCCCAGCTCGGTCGTCATGATGATCTCGGCCAGTTTTTCCTTTACCTGGGGCGTTTTGTGGATGTTGTTCACCTCTGCGGCGAGGGCGGCGCTTCCCAGCAAGAGGTCTCCTATCGCCGGCTTGCAGCCCGAATAGGAATGGCGGTGGAAAAGCGCGAAAAGAAGGGCCAGGATTCCTCCGTGCTGATATTCGCCCGCGAGAAAAACCCGCTCCCACGGGATGAAACAGTTGTCGAAAATCATGTAGGAATCGGTTGCGCCCTGGGTGAATCCGCGCTTGAAATGCTCCCGGGGCCTTAGATTATGGACGGTCAGGACCTGCTTTAGCCCGTCCCAGTCGCCGGGAATGGCGAACGCCACGGCGTAGTCCCTGTCCTCGGGGCGAAGCGCCCGCGTGGGGATGACGAGCACCTCGTCGGCAACGGAAGCCTCCGAGATGTGCAGCTTGCACCCGCTCACGACGATGCCGTCGCTCCGCCGCTCGAGAATGCGCACGTAGGAGTCCGGGTCTGGCTGTTCTGCGGGCCGCAGCATCCTATCGCCCTTGACGTCTGTCTGGGCCGCGCATCCCACCAGGTCTTCTGTCTGGAATCGCGCGAGCCATTTTTTGAAATTCTCGTGATACTGCGTAGCCCCGCGGTTCGACCTGTCGGCTTCATACGAGACGTTGTAGACGGCGTTTGTCGCATCGATGCCCATGCAGCGCTGGATGCAGCCCCCCACCTTGCGGCAGAGCATACGGGTCATGTCCTGCTTTTTGTGAAGGTCTTCCTGGTTCTGATGGATATGGGTGAAGCGGTTTATCGTCTCGCCCGTAAGATGGGAAACAGCTGTCATAAGGTCGCGGTTCTCCGGCCGCCGGGCTTCCTCAAAGGTCGTGCCCATCGTGTTCAGGCAGTCCATCATGATATCTTCCGTGCGATCGACGAGGGCCCCGTTGAAGTAGACGTTGCGCTTCATTTTTTTGAGGCCCTGTATGTACTCTTCCTTTGTTCTCATTAGTTTTCCTCTCATGAGTTGAACGAATTATGCCTGTTTTGCCCGCTCGGCTTCCTGCAGCTGCCGCCAGGCGATCTTGCCGGTCCCGGTTTTTGGAAGAGCCTCGACGATCTCAACGATGCGAGGGTATTTGTACGCCGACATCTGCCCCCGGGACCAGGCGATGATCTCTTCGGGGCTGACCTTGCCCACTGCGTCGCGACTAAGGACGATAAAGGCCTTTACGTTTTCCACGCGCTCCGCGTCGGGAACGCTCACCACGCAGGCCTCCTGCACGCCGGGGTGCCGGTACAAAATGGATTCGACTTCGGCGGGCCAGACCTTGAAGCCGGCGGCGTTGATCATTCTTTTCAACCGGTCGGAGACGAAGAAATAGCCCTCTTCATCCATGAAGCCGATATCGCCCGTACGGAAAAACCTCCTGCCTTCGAGTTCCAGAAAAGCCGCCTCGGTGTCTTTGGGCTTTCCCCAATAGCCCTTCATAACCGAAGGGCCGTCGAGCACGATTTCTCCCTGTTCGCCGGCGGGCAGCACCTCCAGCGTCACAGGATCGACCACGCGGGCATCGATTCCGAAGACAGGAATGCCTATGGAGCCCAGCTTGGCTCTGCCCGGAGGGTTCATGTGGGTCTGGGAAATCGTCTCGGTCAGCCCGTAGCCTTCCATGAAGGTCAAACCGGTCGCACCTTTCAACTTTTCGCCAACCGCTACGGGCAGCGGCGCTCCCCCGCCTCCCACCACGCGCAAAGACCCGATGTCGTGTTTTTCGAGATCGGGCGTGGCCAGAAGGTCGATCAGCATCGTCGTGATGTTTATCCAGTGGCTCACCTTGTACTGTTCTATGGCGGTAAGGGCGGCCTTGCGATCCCACCGAGTCAGTTGCACCGAACACGCCCCGGCAGCGATCGGGGCAAGACAGCTGTGAATCATTCCGGTCACGTGAAAGAAAGGCAGGGCGGAAAGGCACACCGCCCCCGAGCTGAGCGAGGTCCAGGTCATGGAACCCAACGCGTTTGCCGTAACCGTTGCATGCGTGTGCATGCACCCTTTGGGGATGCCGGTAGAGCCGGCGGTGTAGGGAAGAAGGCATAAGTCGCCCGGGCAGGAAGCCGCCTCGGGGGCAGAGTCCGCAGTTGCCAGAACCTCGGCCCAAACGCGCGTCCCCTCCATTCGGGCGGGCGCCTGCAGCATGAATTCGGGAACGGGCATCTCCGGGGCATCCGGCAGATAGTCGCCGTAGGCGCCAACAATCAACTCCACCCCCGCCTCCCGGCACTGATCTGCGATCCGCGGGTATAGATCGCTCGTCGTGACAACGACCTTCGCCCCGCAGTCGCTTAGCAGGTGTTTGAACTCCCCGGCCACGAGCATCGGGTTCAAGGGCACCACGACCGCTCCGGCTCGAATTCCCCCGAAGGCCCCGATGACAAAATGGGGCGAGTTCTGCAAATAAAGCCCCACCCGATCCCCCTTGGCGACCCCGAGGCCAGAAAGCGCTCCTGCCATGCGCAGGCTCTCGGACCAAAGCTCCGAATAGGTGATGCGCCGGCCGTAGTAGATAATCGCCGGGCTTTCCGGATACCTGCGGGCCGAGGTCTCCAGAAGCTCGTAGAGAGGAGTCTTGGGATAGACAAAGGTCTTGGGCAGATGTTTCGGCCAAAATTCGTAGTGTGTCTGATTCATCGCGCCTCCCTTCATGGCATAAGTCTGGTTAGAACCATTGGATTAGGCAAGTTACATGCCGTGTGGGGAAAAACGCCTCGCCAACTCCCATGTGCTTGATAATAGGGAGAATACCCAGAGAAGTGAGGGGTCGGGGGAGGAAGGGTCGGGACGGTTTTCTACGATATACCGGAGAAGGCCAGACGATATTTCGGAGACTGCGGCCGCTCGCACGGTTTTCCACAGAGAGGCGGCATCCGTTCGTAAGCCTTGGAATTCATAATTCTCACCCTTCAGACTATAGGCTTACACTCGAAGTTCATTCCACGCAAACACTTTAGGTTTGGTGTTGTGCCGGGCAAGAGGCTGGTCCCCCTTGCCCGATTGAATTGGCCTTCTCACTTTGCTGGAGGGATCGTCGAGATCACCGAATACTCTCGCCTCGGCAGGACAGGTCGCAACAACAGGCCGGCTCGATCCCTGCCTCCCCGGTCCAGTGAGTTTTCCGTCGACCGGGGAGACCCGGATCAGGTCTCCGGTCTTCATGCCCTTTTTGGCGGCGGTCTTGGGGGTGATGAGACATGTCGGGCGACTGGACCGCATGCCGAAACGGGTCTCGCTGAGCTCAAGGAACGTCTCATGATTGGCCCAAAACTCTTTAAAAGCATGCCTGCAACCATTTCAAGCCCCCCCGGACATGCTCTCTACCCAATATTCGCTAATCTATAGCATGTCTTAGTGCATGTCTTTGAGCAGCTGCATGGCCGCAAGGTGGCCGGAAGTGGCGTTCAAACCTCCACCTGGCCAGGTAGAGTGTCCCGTCACATATAATCGCTCTATGGGAGTCTTGTATCTTGACCATCCTGCAAACGGACGAAACATGAAATTTTGGTTCAAACTATGGCATCCTCCGACCATATCTCCCCCCACGATATTGGGGTCCTCCCTTTCTATGTCCAGGGGGCTGTACACTACACTTTTGCGGATCACCTCCCTGATGCCTGGAGCAAATTCTTGAATTTTATCAATAATACGGTTACCAACCGCTTCTTTGATCTCGTCCCAACTGCCCGCCCTGATTTTGCCCAGGGCGTCTTGCCCGGGCTCTCGGGGGAAGGCCCTCGCCTGGACCCACAGGACATGCTTGCCTTCCGGCGCACGGCCCGGATCGAGACGGGACTGTTGCGCGACCACCAGCATAGGGCTGCCGGGGAGAGATGCGTTTACGATCTGGTTATGGGTGTTGGCGATGTCAGACATGTACGGCGCTATATGGACGTAAGTGGAATCGCTCAGGTCCCCGGCCGCATCCCATTCCAGGGCACGGTCCAAAGTAAGATGCACCATAAGTGTCCCGGGTCCGAAACGGTATTTTTTTGACTTAACTACAAAGCTTGCAGGAAGCTCTGTTTGATCAACCAACCGGATGAACTGGTCGGGAGTAACACATGCCACTATGGCTTTTTTTGCACTGTACCTCTGCCCGTCGGCTGTCTTTATCCCCACGGCTTTTCCCTGCTTGACCTCGATGTCCATGACCCTCTGTCCCAGGAGAAAATTCCCCCCGCGGTCCTCTACCGACTTCACCAGCGCTTTTATGAGACTACCCACTCCATTTTTTGCCAGGGCAAGACCATTAAGATGATCCGCCACCGACTCGAGAAAAGAAAAGGTCGCGCCCCCGGCACAGTCCGGGCTCAACCCGAGATGAAAAGCCCAGGGGGCCAGGAGGGCCTTTGATTCCTCGGCCTCGAACCGTTCGTCCAGAAATGACCTCGGAGACATAATCAACGTTCGGATAAGTTCCAGGAGGCCGGTTTGTCCCAACTTCCGGTAGGTTTTCCACAATTGCCCGGCCATGGCCAACGAGGGCATGGGCATCTGCAAAAGGGGGAAAAGACAGGGGGCAACCGTCTGAAAATAGAACACAAGTTCACGCCAGGCCGCGGCATCGCCAGGGGAATAATGTTGGAACTCCTGAAAGGTCTTCTCGGAGTCCTTATAGACCCTGATACACTTTCGGTCAGGGAAGACACTGGAGAAGGCCAGATCGCCCGTAACCACGTCGAATCCGTTTGCGTGCAGTTCCTGCTTGAAGTCCGCATACACGCGCGAGCCCAAGAACAGTCCGATATTGGTGGCGAAAAGGTCGTGTTTGAAACCGGGCTCGAGGATTTCCCCGCTCTTGGCGGCGCCCCCCGCGACTTTCGCGAGATCGACGAGCAAGACTTTGAGCCCGGCCTTCTGGAGATACAGTGCAGCGGTCAGGCAGTTATGGCCCGCCCCGACGAAAATAACATCTGCATCATAATTCATCTCTACCCCACCTCCATTTTGCTGAACCAGCCGACAATGTCGTTCAACACCTCGTCGGAGTCGGCGGACCAGATATTTTCGTTGAAGATTTCAACGTCGTAGCAGCCGCCATATCCGGAGGCCTCCGCACTCCCCATGAGTCTTTGCAACGGGATCACTCCCTTGCCGGGCAACATTCTGCGGTCTACCCCGAGTGTCTCCGCGGCCCAGTCGGCCAGGTGGACGCCGAGGAGGTCCTTGCCTGCCTGCCCGATGAGGTTTTCTATATCAGGCTCCCACCAACTGTTATAAAGATCGATAAGCACGCCCAGTCCGGGAGAAGAGAAGTCTCGAACGATGCTCAGGGCCTGTCTCACCGTCACGACCACCGACCATCGGCTGATGTCGATCGGGTGGATCGCTTCTAGGGCCATTTTTGCACCGATCCCCTCGGCAAAGGGAACAAGCCTTGCCAGAGCCCTTTTTACATGGTCCCGCGACTGCTCCAGGCGTTGGGGCAAGGCAGGCCCGGAAACCACGAGGAGAAACCCGGCCTCGATTTCGGCCGTAAGCTCAAGGGCCTTTTTGGTCATGTCCACGGCGGCATCCCGCCGATCCTGCGAGTCCCCGGTAAAAAGGCCGGCAAAGCAGAGATTGGCGGCTTTGATTCCTGCATCTTTCAGGGTCCTTCGGATTTGCGCCGGTCCAACACCTTCGATTTTGTGCGTCCAGATGCCAATGTTTTCGATATTATGGGCGGCGTAATTGTTCACCGCTTCCTCGAAGCCCAGGTTATTCGTGGTGATCTGGCTGATCGACAGACGTGAAAGGTCCATGTGGTCTATACCTCCGAGGTTGCCTGATTTTTTGCTCACCTGTTTTGGAGAAAATTATCCGCTATGAGTCAGGGAGCGCCTTGCTTCAACACCGCCAATCCCGCAGCGAGAAGAAGTATCAGGCCGGTGACCGTACCCTGCCAGAAGGCGGAAATTCCCTGCAGGGTAAGACCGTTTTGAATTACCCCGAGGAAAAGAGCCCCCAGAAAAGTACCCATGAGTCCGCCTTCCCCTCCCTGCAAACTCATCCCCCCGATGAGCACCGCCGCGACAACCGCAAGCATCTGGTTGGGGTCCGTCGTTGGAACCGCAGCTGTCAACTGGCCGGTCTGCTGGATCGCTCCGATGCCGCACATCATGCCCGCTATAGAAAATACGAGCACCAAGGTCATGGGAACGTTTATGCCGTTCAGCCTGGCAGCCTCCGGATTGGAGCCCACCGCATAGACCGCCCGTCCGAATGCGGTGCGGTGCAAAACCAGCCATCCAAGAAGGTAGAGAGCCACGACCGTGATGAGGATGATTGGCACCGGACCGATGTCTCGATTGGCAAAGCCTTGGATGGGCCGGAATTTCTCTTCGGTAAACAGGGAAATTGTGCTGCCGTTAGTCACCACGAGAACCGTGCTGGCGTATATGGAAAGAGTGGCCAAAGTGGTAACGAACCAGGAAATCCGACCGATCCCGATCAGAAAGCCGTTGACTGCCCCCAACAGACTACCGGCCACCAGGGCGATGAGGATCACGGGGATGGGCCCCAATCCGGCTTTGGCCGCCAACCCCAGCGCCATGGCCGCCGCTCCGGTAGTAGAAGCCACAGACAGATCGAGCATGCCGCACAGGATCACGAAGGTCATCCCGATGGCCAGAATGAAGACCACGGATTGGGCCCGAAATATATTGAGGATATTGCCCCAGGTGAGAAACAACGGATTAGTCAGGCTCAGATAGACGCAGACGATGACCAGGCCGATGACGACACCGGTAAGCCTTCCCAGCGTGCGCCCCCGCAGAAGATTCGAAATGCGCGAGGTTCTTCCGCCCGAGCTTGCCGCCGCGCCTCCCGTGGCCGAGACACTTCCGGAAAAACCTTTATTTTCCACTCCTCCACTCATGATCCACCCTCCACGATCCTCTCCTTTCCCATGCATGCAGCGTGGGCGATATCTTCTTCCCCACAGACGCGGGGGTCGAATTCGCCGCAAATCCTGCCCTGATACATCACCAGGATGCGATCGGCGAGTCCGAGCAACTCGGGCAGGTCGGAAGAAATCATAACGATGCCCGCTCCGGCGGCGGCCATATCCTGCATGAATCCGTAGACTTCGCTTTTTGCCCCCACATCGATACCCCTGGTGGGTTCCATGAGCACGACCACTCGAGGATTCATGGCGAAACAGCGGGCGAGGATGGTTTTTTGCTGGTTTCCTCCCGAGAGGTGTACGACAGGATGATTCAAAGAAGGCGTGCGCACGGCAAAACGCTTGACGCAATCAGCCGCAAGGGCCGTCTCGGATTTGGTCCTTACCACCCCGAGGCGGGAAAGAAGACCTGAAATCATCCACGAAAGGGACAAATTGTGGCGCACGGACCTGGTCAAAAGAAGCCCGCTTCTTTTGCGGTCATCGGGCACATAACCTATCCCGGCGAGCAAACCGATGCGCGGGTCTCCCAGGGCGAGGGATTTTCCGTCCAGGATCACTTCGCCCGTGGCAGGGATGGCCCCAAAAATGGCTTTGCCCAGTTGCACCTTGCCCGAACCAACGAGGGCCGCAATTCCCAGGATTTCACCGCTGCGAAGTTCCAAACTCACATTCCGCACCCTCGCGTCGGGGGTGGAGAGATTTCTGACCGTAAAGATCGTCTCTCCAATGCTTATAGACCGCTTCCCGTACAGGTCCTCTACGGTCCTTCCCACCATTTTGCCCACAAGTTCGCTTTCGCTGATCTTGTCCACGTCCACGACATCGACCAGTTGCCCGTCCCGCAGCACGGTAGCCCGCTGACAACATGTGAAGATCTCTTTTAGCCGGTGGGAAATGAACACGATTGCAACGGACTGGGATCTGAGCTGGTGTATCTTGCCCATGAGCCTCTCAGTGGCCTCTTCGGACAGGGCGCTCGTCGCCTCGTCCAGGATGAGAACGCGCGACCTTGAGGAAACGGCCCGCGCGATTTCCACCTCCTGTTGGAGAGCCACGCTGAGGTTGGCGACCGGCGTGCGCTCATCTATATTGGCTCCCACCTGGTCAAGCGCCTCGCGGGCGAGTGCGTGGGCCTTGTTCCAATCGATGCCGAACCTGCCCCGCGGCAGTCGCCCCATCAGGATGTTCTCGGTAACGGACAGAGCGGGGGCAAGAGTCAGTTCCTGTGTTATCGCGCTGATGCCCAATCGGAGCGCCCGGTTGGGAGTCCTTATCTCCCGGGGGGTTCCGTCGATCGTTATCGACCCTTCATCGGGTGCTGCCATGCCGTAGAGGCACTTGCAAAGGGTCGATTTCCCCGAGCCGTTTTCCCCGACCAGGGCGTGAACCTGGCCGGGGTAGAGATCGAGATCGACTTTTTGGAGGGCAGTCACCCCCGGGAAGCGCTTGGTGATGCCGCGCATGCTGACGATGGGACGGTCCGCCATCTTAGAGCTTCTTAACAAACAGCAGAAAGTCGTCGATGGTTTTGGGATCGGTGCTGTAGTTGATGAACTCGTCGAGCACACCCATCCTGATCTTCCTTTTCAGAGGATAGACAACCTTGCCGATATTGGCGCCGTCCCATCGCTTGTAGGGGCAGACGATAACCGACGGCATGTCCTTTGCGGCCATCTTCCCGGAGGCCACCCGGTACAACAACTCGACTTCAGCTGCCCCGACCTTCTCGGACTGCCCTCCATAGGTGGCGGTAATCACGCCGGCCTTTACGGCATCAAGAGCTTCGGCCGTCCCGTTCATCCCGGTGATGATGATTCCCCCTTCCTTGGGCCTGGCGGTGTCGTAGACTTTCTTGCCCATCGCCCGAACGGCGGCCGAGGCGCCGAGGGCGCTTCGGTCGTTAAAGCACCAGATGGCGTTGACGTCCGGATACTTGGTCATGAGGTCCTGAACAATTTGGTGTGCGCCGTTTGCCTGGTCGGTCAGGTTGTCCTGGCGGGCCAGGACCTTGAGACCTGCCTCTTTGGCGGCATTCTGCATGTTTCGGGTCACGTAGAGGATATAGGGGACAGGCTCGCCCCCCACGATGATGATCTTACCCCCTGGGTATACCCCGGCGATGAGCCGGGCGGCGTCTTCCTGCGCCTTGCGCGTGACGTTTTGCTCCTGCACAAAAACGGTGTTGACGAATTGTCCGGGACTGTTTTCAGTGACAATCGGAATACCGGCGTCATGGGCCCTCTGGTAGACGGCGGTAGCAGCGCCCTGATCGAGCGTCCAGCTGGTTATGCCATTTACTTTCTGCTGAATAAAGGTGTTGATGTCGGCCACCTGCTTGGCCGGAGAAAGATTGGCGTCGGCTGAGATGAATCGAGCATGAACGAGCTTACACATCTGCTCCTTGCCATAGTGAAAGGCCATTTGATGCTGGTTCGAGGCAACCGGGTTGGACTCGGCGAATTCTAATTCCCCTGCGGCATGCGCCGCTGCTCCCATGACAAAACAGACTATGGCGAAGGCTACAATCAATTGAGTCGATATTTTCCATGCATTTTTCATAATGAGTTCCTTTGCCATTCGGCTCCCAAGTTGACCCTGTTATTGAACATCCCCTCTACTTCCCCCGGGCTCATTGCGGGATCGATACCCCGCGCGTGTTGTTTTTTGTCAGGTCATATCATCCTCCCTGGCAGAGATTTCCGTTTCACAAGGTGTTTCAGCATTCGCACCCTCGCCTGAGCCTGCTTCCGTTTGCGATCGTTCCATTCATTACCGAACATAGCCGGCGTGTCTTGATACTACGTGGGGCTTGGAGTTGGAAAAGCATATTCATATATTCATATACATGATCTATGCATATTCACGTCGAGTCTTGATATTCATTAGAGCAGTTTTAGAATGCAAATAGAGGTTCACGATAGCGACCTGCCCGTGGAACAACAGCATCGCCTTCCAACTATCTCACGAATGAGTTGAGGATCAGGACAGGGCATGTCGCAAAATGAGGGGAACCCCGGTCACCTCGAGAAGCGCCTTATCCCTTCCCATCCGGGAACTGCGTCCCCCCGCCAAAATTACCGCCGCTACATCATCGAACCTGGCCTTCAACTTCATCTCCGATCTTCGATTTGCGGAGCGTATTTATCCACAAGCTCCCTGGAATCCTCTCTTGCAACGAGGCAAAAGGCCAGCGCCGTTTCCACGTTGAGGAAAGTGGCGGCCATGATGCCGTTATCGATGACTTTAGGGGAGCGGCGACCGAGTTTGCACCCGGTCACCGCAGCGATGGAGTCGGTGGCGCAACGGTCGATTTTCACAAACACGATGAGCTTTTTGACATCCCGATCCGGGTTCTCAACCCCAGTCAGCCTGCATCCGAGCATGGCCATTCGCACGCCGAGAACCTGCCCCGCACACAGATGCCCATGCAGTCGAACGGATCGAGAGAGCAGAGTCTCAAAGTCTTCCATTTTTGCGCCTCGCCGTACACGCGCTCACCTGAGCCCTAGAAACGCGAATGGGACACTGCGGGCTGATAGACAGCCGCTTTGAAGAGCAGGAGCTTCAGGCCGACATCACCGATCAGTTCGGCGACGGCAATGGCCAGGAGGGCAGCGATGGAAACAGGCGCCACTTTGATCAAAAGGGCCGTCAGCACGATGCCGATGAGTACTACCCCGGTGAGAAACCATCTGGACAAATCCTCCCGGAGCAGCAGCATGACCGATTTTTTCCCCGCATCACTCGAATAGGCCGCGCCGTGGAGAAAACTCGCAAGCAGTACGGCGCAGAAGATCACCAGTCCAAACTCCAGCGCCTCGAGCAATTTTATGGTCTCAGGCCTTGAGGCCAAAAAAGAGGGATAGCCCAAAACCAGCACCAGGGTGACGCCGCCCAGCAGTCCGTAGGTGAGACTGATAATGGGCATGAGCCCGGATTCCCAAAGAGATATCGCGGGAGAATAGGAAAGCACGAATCCCAGGTAAATCATTACGCCGATGCAACTGAGCATGGCCACGGCAAACACAAGCGAAGAAAGGGGAGACGCCAGAAAATGGAAGAGCTGATTAAGAATGTAGATTCCGCCAAAACCGGAATAGAGAACGCTCGCAAGCAGTCCTCTACTGATCCACGAACTGCCCAGTCCCATAATGGCTCGCCATGCTCTCAGCGGTTGCCCCAGGTGCATGAACAGCGCCGTCGGTTTGAATACGGTCACCATGATCCATCCGATGATCATACCGACCAGGAAATTATAAATGGCCGAGACAAAGAAGAGTCCGGCTCCGACCTCACCGAAAAAGAACGCAAAGGCGATCTTCCATCCCCAGAAGTCCTGGCGCCGGTATCCTAGTTCGAACTCATCGCCAACCAGTTCGTAAGTATTGGAATTCATGATTCTCACCCTTCAGACTATAGGTTTACACTCGAAGATCATTCCACATAGAACACTTTGGGTTTGGTGTTGTGCTGGGCAAGAGGCTGGTACCCCTTGCGCGACTGAATGAGCCTTCTCACTTTGCTGGAGGGATCGTCGAGATCACCGAAGATTCTCGCCTCGGCAGGACAGGTCGCAACACATGCCGGCTCGAGCCCTGCCTCCACCCGTTCGTGGCAGAAGGTGCATTTGACGGCGGTGCCGACCACAAACCTGCCGTATCCCTGCTTTTCAAACGGGGTCAAGATGCCCTGCTTGTGCAAGCCCCGGTCGAACTGCTCCTGATGGAGTTTGTACCGGTTTTTGTACGGACAGGCCGTCGCGCACGCGCCACAACCTATGCACTTGCTCTCATCGACCATGACAATGCCGTCCTGCCTCGTATAGGTCGCCTTCGTCGGGCAGACCCTCTCGCACGGCGCATCTTCGCACTGGTTACAAAGAAGAGGAATGTAGGCGCGTGTCACATTGGGATAGGTGCCGATCTCCTCGCTGACCGTTTTGGTCCACAACACCCCGTCGGGAGTGGTGTTTTCCTGTTTGCAGGCGACCGTGCAGGCATTGCACCCTATACACCGTTTCAAGTCAAATACTATACCCCATCGTGGCATATCCATTCTCCTAATCAGCGTAAAATTGGCTCTTTATAAACTCTTCAGTATACTCGGCGGGCCTCGAACGCAGCTTGGTCACCTTGACTTTTGCCACCGTCTCCATCTGACCGCTGCATGCGTCGGTGTTTCTGAGGTCGGCGGGAAGAATCCGGTTGAAGTTTCCTCCACCGGGCTTGATGACGGCATGGTAGTCCACCCAGCGGGTGAGAGCGTTTGAAACGGCGACGGTTTGCGGGTGTACCCCTTCGGTCACTCTTGCCAGTCCGGTGAGCTTTCCGTAGGCCGAGGCGACCCGGATTACGTCTCCGGTCTTTATGCCCTTTTGGGCCGCGGTCTTGGGGTTGATGAGGATTCCCATATGAACGGGGTCCTTGTAGACTATGTCGGATATCCAGGGGATGCTCAGATTTTCCGTAAAGTTTATCTGGATGTCCTTGAACGTGATGGCGTACATGTCGTATTCGGATGGCTCCATGTGAACCGGGTCGAGCCGCGCATCGGGCAGCGGCTGATAGTCCTCCCATGACCACTCGTTGCGGAAGGGGACCTTGGCTTCTTCCATCTTGCGTTTTAGTTCGTCACGCTGCTGGAGAATGTATTCGAGGTAGAAATGAAGTCTCATCCCCTCCCAGGGGCGATACCACTTGTCGGGTCTTCGCTTGGTGACCGAATGGCCGTGCTCCATGTACCATTCGAGCGGCTTGTCGTTCCACAGGAGCCCCTTTTTCTCCGCAATATCCCGGTCGCTGTATTTCTTGCCGGGCTCCAGCAGTAGTTCCGGCTTCTGATGAAAACCGCACGCGTAATTTTGGATCATGTTCCATGTATCGAGAATGCCGATACGTTCCGAGATCTCGTTAAAGATCTCCTCCTCGCTTTTCGTATCGTAGAGGCGGGGAATAACGGGCTGTCGAAGGCACATCCCCTCCGTGTTGGTGGGTTCGATCATGGTCATGTTCCAGGACTCGAGCGTATCGTCGGCGGGAAGGACCACATCGGCCCAGACAGTCGATTCGTTCAAGACGATATCGATGGCCACGATGAATCTCATCTTGCGCATTATGTCGAAATAGCGTTCCTGGTCCCCGTTCATGTTCCACAGCGGGTTGGAGTGGCAGATGAGCATGGTGTCGGGATAGAAGTCAAAGCCGAAACGCTGCGGATCGAAGAGCGTGACGTTGTTGAGGTGCCCGGGATCGACCCCCAGCGGGAAATAATCCTGAAGATGAGTCGTGTTGGGCGGATAGGCGAAGGGGATCTCGGGGTGGAGCTGGTGTGGCATCGGCTTTAGCATCCCGTCCTCACCCGGTGCGACGTGTCCCTTATCCACCATCTGGTCGTCGAGGGTGCAGCCGATATGGCCCCCGGGGGTATCGATATTGCCAAGCAGCATGTTGACCAGCTTGTAACTGTGGTTAGCCATGCTCCCGTATTTGTGGCCCTGGGCGCCGCGATAGTAATTGAAGGCGGCAGGCCTGTACGGAAGGGAGCGCCCGTCTATCTTGATGGTCGCCCCTATCTGGGCGGCCCGGGAAAACTCCCGGGCGATTCGCTCGATGGTTTCCACCGGCACCGTGGTAATTTCGGATATCTTTTGAGGCGTGCAGTCGTTTAAAATATCCTTGAACACCTGGAAGGCGGGCCGGGCCATAACACCGTTAACCTTGTAGTTTCCTTCGAGGGCGAAGTCCTTGATGGAGCTGTCGTCCCATTCCTTGGCCTTGTTGTCCACGGGGTCCCAGACCATGCATTTTTTACCCTCTTTGCTGCGGACAAAATAGCCGTCGGGCCCCACAAGATAGACAGCGTTGGTGTCCTTTTTCATAAACTCTACGTCGTAGAGTTTCTCGCGCACCAGCACATGGCACAACCCCAGGGCAAACTGCCTGTCTGTAGCGGGCTTTATAGGCACCCATTCTTCGGCTTTGGCCGCGCCGATGGAAAGCCTTGGTTCGACGATCACAACATGCATTCCCCGCTCCACGCGCGCATTGGCCATATAATTGACCGCCGATGCCACATGGAGGTGGGAGGAAAAACCGTCTCCGCCCCCCACATTCATCCAGTAGTTGCAATAGTCCACGTCATTGGCTGCCGCAAAGCTCGAATGAATCATCCCGTTCATGGGGTGATAACCGCCTCCGCAGTACGTCCCGACGACGGTAAAATAGTTTGCGTTGTTTCCGAAAGCCGCGGGCCAGGCCCACAAGTAAAGCTTTTGAAAGTCGTTTATGGCCGGAAGCAGCTTTCGCGGGTCCTCGTCAAGTGTCTTTTTCAGTTCCCTCGAAACGATGTCGAAGGCCTCATCCCAACTTATGGCGACCCACCTCGGGTTTTCCTTGGGCCCCTTTTTAGGGTTTGTGCGCTTGAGGGGGGTCTTGACCCTTTGCGGGTCATAGAGGCGCATCAACGAACAGTTTCCCTTCGGGCAAAGACGCCCTTTGTTACTGACGCTGGTGGGGTTGCCTTCTACTTTGTTTACAACTCCGCTGTCTGTTACGTGGACTAAAACATTGCAGGAGTGAAGGCACATTTTGCACGTGGAAGGCACCCATTTTCCAGGCTTCATTGAATTTTGGACCGGCTGACTCTTCATCTAACTTCCTCCAAACTTTTAATTTTTGAACGCGAGGGATTCTGTGACTCTACCTTCCCCGTCCCCCTTGGCCGAGAAATTTTTGAGCATTCGAATCCCGGCTTCGGCCGTGTTCTGAATGTGTTCGATCTGTTGTGCGCTCAGGTGTCGGTATTTGCCGATCAGGCCGAGATATTCGGAAACAGGAAGCGGATTATCAACCGGATGAGTGAATCGGAGACCTTGCGCGGGCTCGTATTCCCAAAGGGGAATCATGTTCGACTTGACGGCTCTTCTTCCAATCTCTATGAGAGCCGAAGGGGAAAAACGCCACCCCGTGGGACAGGGCGAAAATACATGTATGTAAGCCATGCCGTTTTTGGCGGCGACAATAGCCTTGTCCAGCTTCCGGTAATAATCCTCCATGAAGGCAGTCGAGGCGGTGGCTACATACTCGCAGTTGTGCATCATCATGATAACCGGAAGCGGCTTTGCGTCTCTTGTCTTTCCGCGCAGGACCGAGCCGACCGGAGTGGTGGAGGTCCAGGCGCCGAAGGGGGTTGTCGAGGAACGCTGCACCCCGGTGTTCATGTAGCCTTCGTTGTCCACGCAGATGTAGATGATCTGCTCTCCTCTTTCGGCCGCGCCCGAAAGGGACTGGAACCCCACGTCCGCCGTGCCCCCGTCGCCGGCAAAGGCGAGCACCGTCACATCTCTGCCGATTCTGTTATAGTAGCGGCGCACTCCGGCGAGCATGGACGCGGTGTTGGTAAGCAGCGGGTGAAAAACGGGGGTCTTGGTGGCCGTAAAGCCGTTGACTCCGACCGCGCCCACTCCGGCTATGCAGCCCGGAGGGGTCGCGACCACGGTGTTTGGCCCGACTCTTCTCAGCGTATGCCGTACGAGCAGTTCCGAATTACACCCCAGGCAGGCCGAGATGCCGGGAACAAAAAGATCTTCGTATTCGCCCCAGGCATTGTAGAGATCGGCGCCGGTTTTGAACTGGAGCGCCCCGGTCCTGCAACTCTTTACGCAGACAGGATCGCCTCCGCACAAGTCGCATTTGAGCATTTCCCTGGATTTTGAACTGGGGGTTATGCCGGCATACGCACAGGCGAGCGTGCACAGTTGGCAGCCGACGCAAGTGTTCGACTCCCACGCCACTACTCCCGTATCTTCGTCCTTTTTGAGCGCCCCGGCAGGGCAGTTTTTCACGCAGTTGGGATCGCCGCACTGGCGACAGAGGGCCAGGCCGAAGGACGACTCTCCCCGGTCCCCGGCCACCTGAATGCGGGAATGCGCGGGGTCTTCCGTGCCGCTCTTGGCCATGGAGCAGGCCTTGACGCAATCGCCGCAGCCGTTGCAGAGTTCGGAATAGAATGCAATCGTATGATAGCTCTTGCCCAAAACAGTCTCTCCTTCCGGTGAATCGGTTTATGGGGGAATGGGAATTTCCCCAAGCCCCAGCCATCCTCACTGAGGTTTTTCAATCAACGCCATAATCTGGACATGAGCACTCGTCCCGACTCGAGCGGGGCGCCGGCAAACATTGCTTTGAGTTGCCCCAAATCCACCTTGTTCCGTATCATCCGGCACAGGATCCCCGGGTCGAGCGTCGTATTGATTCCCGAGGCCCGGATCAGTCGATCGTTGCTGAAGACAAACTCCTGGAAGCTGCCGCTCACCGGAGAATAGAGCCTGTGGACTTCGAGTTCGTCTTCGGCCTGGTCCGGGATGGCTCCGATGGAGAAGGCATGGTTTCCGAAAAAACTGTAGGTATTCATGGGAATCCCACCCGCCCAGGTGCTGACGGAAGGGTCTCCCGCCATGTCCATGCCGGCGATTTTGCCCTGTTCGACCGCGTCGGGCAAAATGCCGTTCAGGACCTTTTCCTCACCGTGAAAGCTTTTGGCCTGGGCTACATCGCCTGCGGCCCAAATGTCCCGGGTCCCGGTACGCATCCGGTCGTCTACGAGGATTCCCCTGTCGGTCTTTACGTTGGCGCCTTCCAAAAAAGATATTCTCGGGCGTACCCCCATAGCCACAATCAGGATGTGCGCGCACAGGTCCAGTCCGTTTTCCAGCGATACGCCGCACGCGCCGTTAGCGGAAGCCACATGGGTGATGGGGCTTCCGGTGAGTATCCTGACGCCGTTTTGGGTGAACACGTCCTGGATGTAGGCGGCCGCCTGGTGGTCAAAATAGCGCCGCAAAAGGGTCCTGCGGGCCACAAGAGTCACCTGCAGTCCCGCCTTGGCGAGATTTTCCGCCGCATGCACGCCGATCAAACCCGCCCCCAAAACGATGGCCGAGCCAGCGTTATGCATCGCCTTGCGTATTTCCATGGCGTCGTCGATGGTCCTCAGAACGAAGTGAGGGCATTCCTTGAGCCCCGCGATGGGGGGAACGTCAGGAGCGGCGCCGGTTGCGACGAGAAGCTTTTCGTAGGAAATCTTCTTTCCGTTGTCCAACGCCACGGATTTTTTCTTCGGATTGATGGCCGTGACGGCGGAACCGCTGAGAAACCTCGTTCCGAGTCTGTCGAAGTAGGTCTGATCGCGCAGGATTACGTCTTCCTGCCGGACCTTTCCGGAGACCACATAAGGAAGGATAGTCGGGGAATAGGGATAGGCCTTCTCGGCCGAGATCATCGTGGCCGAGCCCTCCCGATCGTACAGGCGAATCGCATGCAGGGCGGAGAGGCCCGCGTGGCTTGCGCCTACAATGAGATATTTGGTTTGGGACATGACATTCCCTCAATTCTTTTTAATCGTTTTCATTGAGCCAGATGGTCGCCTCAGGAATTTTGCCCTTCAGGATATTCCCGGTCGTCTCGATGACCCTTCCGAAATGATCGATGGTGATATCCGCTCCGGCAAGACCGCCGATAAAGCTTGCGACGGGGATAGCACTCTTAAGACCGTAGAGGGCCGAGAGCACTTCCTGATAGACGGGTCCGGCGTTCCATCCGAAACTGACCGAGCGATCCACGACTCCCAGGGCCTTTACCCTGGAGCATGCCTCCCGGACGGCCTGGAGGGGAAAAGGGCGGAAGGTCTTGATCTTTATGAGCCCGACCTTTTTCCCCGCCTTGCGCGCGATATCCACGGCGTCCTTTGCCGCCCCGGTCATGCTGCCGATCGTAACGAGCGCATATTCTGCGTCCTCGAGGCTGTATTCTTCGACAAGGGGCGCATAGGAGCGGCCGAACCGCAAGCCCCACTCCCGATGCACCTCCTCGATAACCCCGATGGCGTTTTGCATGCCGTTGCAAAGTCCCTTTCGATACCGTACGAACATGCCCGGTCCCGTTCCACCCGCACCTCCGGTCAGCGGATCTACCCCCATGGGCCTGTCGGGGTCGAGGGCCACGTGCCAGTTGGTGTTCTTCTCTCCCAGGAACGCATCGACGTCTTCCTGGTCCGGCACCTCAGCCTTTTCCACCCCGTAGGAGAGGTAGTTGCCATCGTGGCAGACATTTACCGGCAGCATCACCTCCCGGTTTTCGGCAATCCTGTAGGCCATGATGACCGTGTCGAGCACTTCCTGAACATTTTCACAGTACATCTGGACCCACCCGACCTCGCGCACGGTCATGGCGTCCTGCTGTCCGCCCCACACGCACTGAGGGGTGATGCCGTCACGGGTCACTATCGACATGACGATGGGCAGTCGTAGCGGCGGGGTGCGGAAATAGGGTTCGAACATGAAGGCGAGCCCCTGCCCGCATGTAGCCGTAAACGTCCTCGCCCCGGCCAGACAGGCCCCCTGGAGCACCGACAGCACGCTGTGTTCGCCTTCCACATCCATCAGATCGGCTTTGATGATTCCGTCGGCGACAAACTGAGAGATATACTCGGCGAGCGAGGACTGAGGGGTGATGGGGTAGACCGCCACCATATCCGGACGGGACATGGCCACGCCCCAGGCCGCTGCTTCGTTTCCGTCGCATACAATGGTCTTCGGCATTTAATCGTCCTCTGTTTCTTCTACCATGTTGATTGCATGATGCGGGCACTCACTGGCGCAGATGCCGCAGCCCTTGCAGATATCCAGGTTCGCTTCGAACCAGGCGGATCTTTCCTCAATGCACTGAGTCGGGCAGAAGACCCAGCAGGTCGCGCACTTGACGCACCTCTCGCGATCGACCACCGGCCGTTCCGCCCGCCAGTCCCCTGTTTTGATCACGCTGCGCTCGGTAGCTATCGGGCAAAGGTCATCGGGAATGGACGTATGGTCGAAAGGCTTACGCGCCTGTAACTTCATCGCGTCTCCTTTCTCGTTTCGGGTTCCCTGTGGGCGATGTGGTAGACTTGTGTTTCCTGGTAGGCTCTTTGAGCGGCTTCGATGTTCTTTTCAAGCGCCGCATCCCGGAAGGCCACCGAGGCCATGCCATGATTCAGGGCATCGAGGGAGACAAGTCCGGTGGTCTTGGCGAATGCCGCAAGCATGATGGAGTTGGTAATGGGCCTGCCCATGATCTCCATTGCGATGCGGAACCCATCGCACAAGCCCACCGTGGTGACCTTTTCGGGCACAAAGAGTTTTTCCAGCGGTTTTTGGGTGGCCTGTACCCAAATTCCGCCTTCCTGCATCCCGGCGAAAATGTCGACCGCCCTGGTAAGGGTCGGATCCAGACAAACAATGCAGTTAGGGTTATAGATGTTGGTCATTTGGCGGATTTCCCGCTCATCGTATCGCAGGAAGGCGGCCACCGGAGCTCCCCGTCTCTCGAAACCAAAGGAGGGGATCGCTTTGACGAACTTTCCTTCTTCCGCCAATGCCTTAGCCAGGATCTTGGAAGCCAGAACGGCCCCCTGTCCCCCCCGGCCGTGAAATCGTATCTCGTACATCGTCTCTCCAGTATGCGTTTGGGTGATATCGGATCTCAGACCCTCCATTTTCAGGTCGCTAGAGCGTCCGCTTCAGGTAGGAACCCGCACCCGGTTCTATGAAGATGCCTCCGTTTTCATAGGCGACCCTGCCCCCTTTTATGACGACCTCGGGCCATCCTGTGAGGGTCTTCCCCTCATAAAGCGAGAAGTCTCCGTACGAGAAGAGCTCTTCGCTCTTTACCGTGCGCTCCTTTTTGAGATCGAGAACGACAATGTCGGCATCGCTTCCGACGGCGATCGTTCCTTTTTGCGGATAGAGGCCGAATATCCTGGCCGGATTGGCAGTGGCCTTGGTGAGGATGGTCTCCAGGGAGACGCCTCGTTTGTGGTAACCCTCTGTCAGGATTGCCGGAAGGTGGGTCTGCAGAATGGGATAGCCCGGCATGGCTCCGAGCATTCCCTTTTCGGCCTGCTTGATTGCCCGGTTCATGCTGACATTGTCCGTCCCGAAGGAGCTAAGGGTGTTATCCCGTACGCGCTCCCACAAACCGTCCACATCGGTCGCCCCTCTCAGGGGCGGAAGCATCTTGGCAAAAAGGCCTATGTCATCCTTTTTGTCGACGGAAAGGTAGGCCGAGGTCGTCTCGCCGAAGGCCCGGCAATCCCCCTCGGTGCACAGCCTGGCGAAGCGGTCGGCGCCTTCTTTTGTCGATATGTGCACTATATAGAGCCGGTTGCCGGCCTTCTGAGCCAGGTAGTAGGCGCGCATTATGGCCTCTTCCTCGGCCATGTTCGGATGTGCATTGGCCCAGTCGCACAGAGTGCCCTCGGGCGTTTCCCGGCACACCTTATCGAAGGCGACATCGAGCAGGGACTGATCTTCACAGTGTACGCAGGCCGTTGCACGATCCCCCATGGCGGCGACCTTTTTGAATCCTTCATAAATGAAGCCGTCGCTCACTCCGGGGAATACCCCGCGAACCCCGGCCATATAGAACTTGAAGGAAGTGACGCCGAACTGTTTGTAATACTGCTCCATCTCCGCCATCTGGTCGGGGGTGAAGATGCTCAGGTGGAAGAACAGGTCCACCGAGGTTTTACTGTTCACTATATCGATAAGAGACCCCAGTTGAGGAAGATAGGATTCCGCACCTCCCATGAACACTCCGACCGTGGTGATGCCTCCGGCCAATGCGGCGCGGGTCTCGCTTTCGCACTCCAGTGCGAAGTCGTTAAAGATGCCCAGATGAATATGGGGATCGATGGCTCCGGGCATAACTGTCTTCCCGTTGGCATCAATCGTTCTCACGGCTTCGGGGAGGTCGGCCCCGAGCATAACGATTTTCCCATCTTTTACCCCTACTTGCGTCTGGAAGAACCCGGCCCCTGGAATAAACACATTTCCATTCGTGACTTTAAGTTCGAGCATCTTTAACTCCTCTTGTCTTCATAGGTAAGGACGCAAAACGAATTCTATATCTTGAAAAATACTGATATATGTGTGAGCAAGAGATATGCCACTTTGATTATCGACCCGATGCCGCCGTTCAATGGCATGTAATAACGAACTTAGGTATGTATGATCCGGCCGGCTTGATACGCCGGCGGCCGTTTAACTTTACAACCGCCGGCCAAACCGTGTTGCAAACTTTACACCTTTACACTTTTGTCATCGACAACTGATGGATCGACACCAAACTTTACAACCCGGAACATGAATTCCTTTACAGTGTAAAGATTCTTTTCCCGAGCCGGCTCACGGCTCAGGCGTGGAGTTGGCCCGCCGAAGGCGTATCAAACGTATCCCAAATGGTGTGGCCGATTTCTCTTGAAATCACATCCAGGACCGATTGGGCTATAGTCGCCGCCTTGTCGGAGATGCAATCGCAAAGAGCCGAATCACCACGAGGGTCTATGTCGCCTATCTTCATCATTTTGTTTACGTAGACCCCCGGCCTGATGAGGCCCCTTAGAACCCCCTCTATCGGGGCGCTCACCCGGATATCTCCTATCCTTCCCAGGGTCTGGTTACAGACAACCTTTTCTCCGATTTGTCTGTCCGGTTGGAAAACCCCTTCGGCGGGGGCCCTTAGAACCCGATCGGCGGTATGTCCGCAAATATTTCCAGGTATGCCGGTATTGGGTTCGGCGCATCCCTGGCCGATAATTCTTCCCAAATCGGGCCCCCGATTGGTTTCGATGACAAAGTGGGCATCGCGGCGGGCACGAAAGCCGGGGCCCAGGGCGATGACCAGCGGGGCGTCGAAAATTGAGCTGCCAAGATTCTTTTTGGCCAGTATGGCGTCTATGAGCACGTCAGGGCGAAGCTGCTTTTGAAAACTCCAGCCCGGATCGACGCCTACGGCTATTTTCCCTTTGGCCCACGCTCTCCTGACGGCGACCATATCCTCAACTCTTACCGCCTCCACTCCCTGTACCGTGTGCGAGCCGTCGTAGACAGCCTCGCAAAAAGACACTTTCCGTCTGACGGCCAAAGGTTCGGCAATTTCGAGCATGAGAATATTTTTTATGTCAGCGGTGAACAATCGCCACGCCACCGCGCTGGCCATTTCGCCGGCGCC
>JAKAJS010000038.1 GCA_021813685.1 Deltaproteobacteria bacterium
GATAGCCAAAACAGAATGCCAGAAAAGCGATGAAAACGCAATCTTAAAATTGCTATTTTGCTAAATAATTCAGCAAAATAGAGGTTTCCGGATGGACACTATACTATAGAAGTACTGGACAGGTACAGCTATATAATTCTGGCGTTGATAAATACAATGGCGTTGTTAAGAGCGGGCGGTCGATAGCACGCCTGTACAACTCAGTGATAGAAAATAGAAGAGACATTGATCTAGCGTTCAACAAATGTATCGATACTGGCATTCTTCTCATCCGGTTCAACAGGGTAAATATCACCGGCGGGGCTTCTCAATTCGGGGCACCGAGCCAGGGGCAGGTGGCACCAACAACTGAGAGTGTGCACCCTGATCATCCTTAAAAACAGGTCTCCGAAACGAGGGCTGCTTTTGCGGATGGCTGATAAAAACCCACTGCGCCTGCTCTCTTTCCAGTTAACTCGGCTTCACATAAGATCGATGTCTATTCTCTCGGGGAATTCCCCGAACAACTCGCTTCTTTTCAACTCCCCGTCGCGGTTGAAAAAATGCATGAGCCCCCCTTCATCGCAGAACCACACTTCCCTTGCGCCCGCTTCGAAATAGAGTTGCTTTTTCCCCTCCATTCGTTTGAGGCTGTTCGAGGGAGATTTTACTTCCACGACTATTTCGGGCGATTGGGGAAATGAGGTGACGCGCACACCGTGTTTTGTGAAGAATGCAGCGCTGCCCCAGGCGATATCGGCGACCTTGGTTCCCGCAGAAGTCTGAACGGGACACTCGACGATAGACCGGCCGCCTTTTTCTTCGAGTCTTACGAACCATTCATTGATGAGGGATTGATAAATGCTGTGAGTACCCGTTGCAGGCGTCATCACGATTTCACCCCACTCGTTGGTCTCGATTTTGAACGGCAGATCTTGCAGGCTGGGGTGTTCGACTACTTCACGCCATTCCATCTCGAGTCTCCTTTCCAAAGCGGCCTGGCGAGCCGACCGGAAACGGTCGGGATTTGCTTCGGGGAAAAGAATCCCTTGCCTACACCATAGGACGTCACAGCAGGATTGGCAAGCTTTCGCCGGCGCCCGGGGACTCATTCACCTTGAGTCCCCTTCCTCGAATATCGCCCGCACATCCGGCCCGCGGCCGAAGGCAGCGGGCATCCCGGCCGCGGCGCTAGCCGCTCTCGGTAACGACCACGGCCGCCGCGTATTCCCCCTCGTCGGTGAGGCTCAGGTGCCAGAAGCGAACGCCCTTTTCGGCGCAGTAGTCGAGGGCGCGCGGGCTGAGCGAGATTTCGGGTTTTCCGAGTGCGTCGGGCCTCACCTCGATATCGCGCCACAGGAGCGGCTTTCGCATTCCGAGGCCCATGGCTTTTACAAACGCCTCCTTTGCCGCAAATCTCATGGCGAGGCACGCAGTGCGCCCCTTTCTGGCCGAACAGTATTCCAACTCGAAATCGGTGAAAACCCGACTTTCGAACCGCGCGCCAAAACGCTCCAGAGACTTTTCCAGCCGTGCTACCACCACGATGTCTATGCCGACCCCGTATATCGGCATCGGCTCAGCCTATCAACTGAAGCATTTCGCGAACGGCGCGGTCCATGCCAACCAGCACCGCCCGGGCTATGATCGAGTGCCCGATGCTGTATTCCTCTATTTCCGTTATGTTTTTCAGCCAGAGGATATTCAGATAATCGACTCCGTGTCCGGCATGGACCCCCAATTCGAGCTTTTTTGCGAGCCTTGCCGCCGTAACCAGCCGCTCGAATTGCTCCTGGCGATCGGCAAAACTCTTCGCCTCGGCAAAAGCCCCCGTGTGGAGTTCGACGTAGTCGGCCTCGAGCCTTCGGGCCGCCTTGATGTGTTTTGCATCCGGGTCTATGAACAGGCTGACGGCTATCCCACTGCCGTGAAGCGCTTCTACGGTGCCTTGGAGCGAACTTTCGAAAACGGCCACATCGAGGCCGCCTTCGGTGGTCAACTCCTGGCGCTTTTCCGGAACAAGGGTCGCCACGTCGGGTTTTATCTTCCGGGCGATTTCCACCATCTCCGCGGTTGCCGCCATCTCGAGGTTGAGCTTTGTTTTCACGGTCTTTCGCAGGACCGCGACATCTCTATCCTGGATGTGGCGCCGGTCCTCCCTCAGATGGACCACGATCCCGTGCGCTCCGGCAAGCTCGGCAAACATCGCCGCGGCGACCGGGTCCGGTTCCGGAGCCAGCCGGGCCTGTCGGACCGTGGCTACATGGTCGACATTTATCGCTAATCTTGGCAAGTTTCCTCCTCAAAGAACCACTCGAATTCTTTCCCGCTATGTCCCAGCATCGCAAGCAGTTCTTCGGTTTTGAGTTTGACTCTTTTAGCTTCTGCGGGGCCTTCCTCGTGGTTTAGGCCCAAAAGATGTAGAATACCATGGACGAGCAGGAGATCGAGTATCGATTCGAATGTCGTACCGCTTTGCTCGCTCATCGTTTTTGCGGTTTGGGCCGAAATGACGATATCTCCCAGCATGTCCGGGACAACCTCGCCGAATTCGCCCTCGAGCATCGGAAAGGAAAGTACGTCGGTGGAGTGATCGATTCCGCGGTATTGAAGGTTGAGCTTCGACATCTCGGCGTCATCGACGACCAGAACGCTCAGTTCCGACTCAGTGTATCCCAAGGCGCTTAAGGCCTGGCTCGCCGCGCTCTTTAGCGGCCGCAGCCTTATCTTTATCCTGCTTTGGTTCGCGACCTGGATCCGGGCCATCCGTTTTCGCCTTTCCGTTCGTCGTGGGATATTCTATCCGCTTGTGGTGTATGGTAGCCAGAATTTGATTGAAGTGTTTGGCTATCTGGTGCAAGTCCTTTAGCGTCAGTTCGCACTCGTCGAGTTGCCCGTCGGTGAAGATATTGTTGATGAGCTTGTTCACCATGCCCTGAATCCTTGCCGGAGTCGGCTCGGTCAGGGTGCGGCAGGCTGCTTCCACAACGTCTGCCAGCATCACCAGCCCGGCTTCCTTTGTCTGGGGCTTGGGGCCCGGGTAGCGGTAGTCGTCTGCATTTATCGGGGGAAGAGGCACGGATTTTACGCTCTGCGCCTTCTCCCGCGCTTCCAGGGCCTTGTTGTAAAAAAAGGAAATGAAGCTTTTCCCGTGGTGCTGCTGGATGATATCGATTATTTCCTTGCCCAGGTGGTGCTGCCGGGCCAACTCCACTCCGTCTTTTACGTGCGAGATCAGAATCAGGCTGCTCATCGACGGGGCGAGCTTTTCATGGCGGTTTTCGCATTGGATCTGGTTTTCGATGAAATAGAGAGGTTTTTTCGTCTTGCCTATGTCGTGGTAATAGGCGGCTACCTTGGCGAGTAGCGCATTCGCTCCGATCGATTTGGCCGCCGCCTCCACCATGTTGCCCACGATGATGCTGTGGTGGTAGGTCCCCGGCGCCTCCACCATGAGTTCCTGTAAAAGCGGCTGGTCCATTGTGGCCAGTTCGAGCAGCTTAATGTCCGTCGTGTAGCCGAAAAGTATCTCGGCAAGCGGGGTAAGACCCGTTGCCAGAATTCCCGCAAAGACCCCTCCAAACAGTCCGAAAAACGAGTTGACCAGAACCCGCAAAAATACCCACTGGCCCACGAAAAATGTCGATAACACGATTAAAACGACATTTGCCCCCCCCACCAGAAGCCCCGCTTTTATCTGCACCAGCCGGTTCCTGCACTGGAAAACGCCGTGGGCGGCAACGAAGGCGCCTACCATAAAGTAAAAAAACATCGCGAACTCTTTGCCGAAAAGAATTCCGGAAAAGAGCGTGACTACAACAGAAAAAATGATCGAAACCGTGACGCCGAAAAAAATGCAGGCGATCATCGCGCCTGCGCCGAGAGGAACCGCGTAGAGAAAGGAACTGGCGGCAATGATTCTGGAATTTCCCCCGATATTGTCTCCAAACCACAACCCCAGCCTGGCCACCATGAGCAGCAAAATCAGAAGCATGCCCAAAAACAGATAGTCGCGCGAGTCCATTCGAAGATGGGGAAGACTTTTTTCCGCCACGTGCAGCACGATCCCTATGGAGACCATGCTGAAGGTGAAGGAGGCAAGCAGCACCAGAAACCAGGGGTTGTCCGGCGAGTCTTTGAACTGGTGTCTGATCTTGAGCATTTCTTCGGGGCCGATGATTTGCCCTTCGCGCACCAGCATTTCATTGCGAGCGATTTTTATGAAGACGGGCTTTACCCTGGCGTAAGCTTCCTGCCGCTCTTTTTCCGTCGCCTCCAGGTTGAACGTCAGGTCGGGTTTGAGAAGCGAGGACACAACCGCGGAAATCAGCATGAGCTCTCGTACGTCGCGTCCCGGCTCAAGCGCCTGCATAACGATCATTTTGCGCGCTTCCTCGAGGCTGGGGTAGGAGAAGGGCGGCCGGACAAGAGTCGTTTTGCCGCTTCCCATCTTGCGGATGAGGATGTCCCTGTTCGAGTCGTCGGGCCCCCACGCCTTGGCCGCCACTATACCGCGGTCCATCATGGTCGCAACGAGGTCTTCAATCTTTTTCTCAATCTCCGGACTGAACTGCTCCTGCAAGAGACACTTGAAAACGTCGCGGCCAACCCGGCAGCCGAGATCTTTTTCAAAACTTTCCTTCTCTTTGCGGATTTGGTCGGCTGAGCTTGGCGTCTCCGTGGGAACTTGTGAGGGAGTGCTTACGGTCTGATTGGCGGGGAGGAGGGGAGCGGTCGATTTTACGCTCTGGGCGGCGTTTCGCATCGTCTGGAATGATACGTGCAACTTTTGGACGATGCTCTTGGAAATCTCGGGGTCATAATCATAGACCAGCGGCGACTGTCGGACCGCTTCTTCCCGCTTTTTCGCCGTGGCCGCCTGATCTTCCACCAAAAAATCGTGTTTCGCCTTTATGTTACGGTCCGCTATCTGCCCCAGACGGTAGTGGGGAGTCTGGACCAGAAAGGAAGGATTGACCAGGATTGCCGTGAAAAGGCTGATCGTTGCGAGCAGCACCCACTTCTGGCAAAAATAGCTTTGCAGGTCGCAGGAAAGCCTGCTGCGCAAAAATTTTGCCGCAAACTCGAGCCCCGCTCTCTTCGACTCCCGTTTCTCCCTTTCCATGGTCAGCTTCTCTCGGCGTCCCTGGTGATCGAGGCCTTGCCCTTCTCGTACCTTTCGTAGGCCTCGATGATGTCCTGTACGAGCTTATGCCTCACCACGTCGCGTTTTGTGAAATAGACCATGCGGATTCCCGCTACACCCCGGAGCAGTTCGATCGCCTCCACCAGGCCCGAAACCTTGTTTTCCGGTAAATCCGTCTGGGTTATATCTCCGGTTATCACCGCCTTGGAGCCTGTGCCCAACCGGGTTAAAAACATCTTCATCTGTTCTGTGGTCGTGTTCTGGGCTTCGTCGAGAATCACGAAGGAATCGTTTAACGTGCGCCCTCTCATGAAGGCAAGAGGCGCCACCTCGATCACTCCCTTCAATATCAGGCTGTTCGCCCGCTCGAAGTCCATCATGTCGTGCAGAGCGTCGTAGAGCGGCCGAAGATACGGGTTTACCTTTTCGGCCAGGTCTCCGGGCAAAAACCCCAGTTTTTCGCCCGCCTCCACCGCGGGACGCACGAGCACTATGCGCCGGACCAGTTCCTTCGACAGCGCCCCGACCGCCATGGCCATCGCAAGATATGTCTTCCCCGTGCCCGCCGGCCCGATGCCGAACACGATGTCATCGGTTCGGATCGCCTCGATGTATTCTTTTTGTTTCAGACTCTTCGGGCTTATGATCTTTTTGTTGGAAGCGATAAACACCTGGTCGAAAAAGATGTCTCCCAGGCGCCGGTTGATGTTTTCCCGCAGAACCCGGATGGCGAACAGGATGTCGCTTTCATAGAGCGGGTAGCCGCGCCGGATAAGCTCCGCCAGTTCGTTAAGAAGCCGCTCTGCTATCTCTACCTCCGCCTGCGCCCCCGAAAGGGCGATGCGGTTTCCCCGCAGATGAAGCTGAACTTCGAGTTGCCTTTCGATGGTCTTCAGATGCGCGTTTCGCTCTCCCGCAAGAAGCTGCAGCAGGTTGTTGTCGTCGAAGGTAACCTGTAACGAGTGGTTGCCGGCTTCTTTTCTACGGTCTTTAAGCGCTTGCGCCAAAGTCTTCTCGCCCTCGGATAAAATAAATGCAATTGTACACCGAATTTTAAAAATCGAGGATTATTATCACGCAAATTTTGCCTTGACAACAGACTCTTTTGACTATGCCCGTATTTGGAGCAAATGTCGGGATTTACTCTTGCATGGCGCCTGGATTGCTGCCAAGATAAGCGGGTGGCTGGCGGCGGCCGGCGCCGCTTCCGGGTTGCCCGCCTGCTGCGCGGGCGGGGCGGCTGGCGCCGCTTCCAGGTTGCCCGCCTGCTGCGCGGGCGGGCAGAACAGTTGAGGGCCGCGAGGCGATCGTTTTATGAATGTGCTGGACTGGATACTGATCGGGGTCGGGGCTTTCTGGGTGCTTAGAGGCTTCCTGCGAGGGGCGGTCTCCCAGGTGTTCGGAATCGCGGGCATTTTGGCCGGCTTCCTGGTGGCTTCCTATCAGTATTATACGGTGAGTTTTTTCCTGGCAAAGAAGCTTCCGTCCCTTGCGCCCTTTGCACGGCCGCTAAGCTTTGTGCTGCTGTTCGTGCTCACCTGGTTCTGCATCGCGGTGGTCGGTTTCTGGGTCGTAAAAATCCTTCGCGGAGTCGGGTTGGGCTTTCTTGACCGGCTCTGGGGAGCGATGATAGGATTTGGCAAGGCACTTCTTTTTGCCATTGTGGTGGTCTCGATACTCACTTTGTTTTCCTTCGGCGCAGATTCTTCGCTTGTCGCCAAATCCAGGCTTGCGCCTTCAGTCATGCGGGCCTCGCAGCTTCTTTTCGAACTGGTGCCCGCAAAGGTGCAAAGTGAGCTTGCCGGAAGACGGCAGTATCTGAAAAAAGTTGTCTCCGAGCGGACATCGGGCCTTCTGGAGCCATTTGCCGGCTCCCGCCCGGATTCAAAGGAAAAAGGTGGAACCAATAAGCACTGATCGCTGTTATGCAATAGGGGAAATTCTGCGGATTATCGAACGCCTTCTTGGAGAGAACGGCTGTCCGTGGGACCGCAAGCAAACCCCTGAAACGGTACAGACCTATCTCATCGAAGAATCCCACGAGGCCGCTGCGGCGGTGCGGGCGGGGAAGGTCGAAGAGGTCGCCGAGGAGCTTGGCGACGTGCTCTTCATGGCGCTCTTTCTCGTGCGCCTCTACGAGGGCAGGGGAGACTTCGATCTCGAAGAGGTCTGTCGGTTGATTAGCGAAAAGATGATCCGCAGGCATCCGCATGTCTTCGGGGAAACGCAGGTCACAACGACTCAGGAAGTAAAAGAGAACTGGGAAAAAATCAAGGCCTCCGAAAAGCAGGCAAACGGTAAAACCGCCGAACCCGTGCCCGATTCTCTCCCTGCACTTCTGCGCGCTCACAGAATGCTTTCGCGCCTTTCGCAAAAAGAGGGCGAAGACTGGAACGGCCTTTCCGAGCAGGCCCGCGAGTTCGCCGCAGAAAGCGCTACGCTCGCGGCCGGCATCGAAAGCGATAACGACCGCTTCGAAGAAAACCTCGGCCGCCTTTTTGCCCGCCTGGTAAACATCGCACGCCTCAAAGGCTATCGCGCCGAAGACGTTTTGCACGGTTACCTGCGGAAACTGGAATAGTCAGAGCCCCAAACAGCCTTCCTCTTCGACAGAACCGAGAGGTCCGCGGCCTGCCCGGATTTTTGCGCCCCATTGGCGCCGTTGCCTCATGTTCCTTAGATTATTCTAAAATCCAAAGTAGTTGGGGATAATCATGAACAGAACAAAAAAGCAATTGGGTGAGGCCGTAATCGAAAGCGTTGCGTTTTGCGTGCTCGGCCTCTTTTTTATCGACCTGGGGTTGAGTCTGCTTCCTATTGTTGGAATGCTTTTGGGCGCGGCCTTCCTTTGGCTCGGGCTCTATCCCTGGATGAACTTTCTCCATCGCCGAAATGTCAACGTGCTCGTTGGCTCGGTCACCGACAATTACCTGCAGGGCAAAAGGATCGTGGTCGCAATTCTAAGCGCTGTAAAAGGACGCGACGGTTTCGATTTCGATCCCGCGCAGATCGACCCCCGGTCGGTACGGATAGGTGCCCAAAGCATGGGCCCAATCGACGACGTCGGCGATCCTCAAACGTATGCCCGAAGCCTGAAGGACATAAACGATGACGGCGTACCCGACCTGATAATGTACTTTTCGGCCGATTCGGCCCAGATCGATGAGAAGATCGGCAAGGTATGTGTGCGCGCAAAGAGTCGCGACGGTGAAAGAGTAGTCGGCTGCAACGCGATAGATTTCGGGCAGGAATCGCATCTTTTGCGCGAACTCGAATACCGGTGATTCGGAAGGTAGGGAGCGAAGTGCAGATTCTTCTTGACAACCGCTTGAAACCAAGTCTATGCTGATGTCCGATTGGAGAGCGTATGAACGGCGGCCTTTTTTATTATTGCTTCTATTATTACCCCTTGAGGGGAGCCGCTTCAGGTACGCTCGGGTACTGATAGATCCCGTTTGAATGTTTAAAAGCCGTGAGCGCCTGGTAGCGCCCACGGCTTTTTTCGTTGGGGCGTCCGTTTCAAAAACCGTTACTCTACACCCAGTGAGGGGATAAATCGTCATGATCATCGTTATGAGGCCGGATTACCAGGAAGAGGATTTGCTCAGAATCGTGCGGCGTCTCGAGGACATGAGCCTGCGGGCCCACATTTCCAAAGGCGAGCAGAGAACCATCATCGGGGCGATCGGAGATGAGCGGATACTTGCGGACATCCCCATGGAGTCTTTCCCCGGAGTGGAGAAGGTGCTCCCGATCCTTAAGCCCTACAAGCTGGCCAGCAGGGACTTCAAACCTGAAGACACGGTGGTGAGCGTAAACGGCTTTGAGATAGGCGGCCCGCAGATCCAGATCATCGCCGGGCCATGTGCGGTCGAAAGCCGTGAGGTCCTGGAAGAAATCGCCGAGGCCATCCAGCCTGCCGGGGTCCATTTTCTGCGCGGCGGGGCCTTCAAGCCCCGAACCTCCCCGTATGCTTTCCAGGGCTGGGGCGAAAAGGCTTTGAAATTTCTCGCCGGTGTTCGTGAAAAGACCGGCATGAAGGTCGTGACCGAACTCATGGACCCACGCGACATTGTGCTGCTCTATAAATACGCCGACATTATCCAGATCGGCACCCGCAACATGCAAAATTTCAGGCTCCTCACCGAGGTGGGAAACATCGACAAGCCCGTCATCCTCAAACGCGGCCTGTGTGCCACCATTAAGGAATTCCTGATGTCGGCCGAATACATCATGGCGCAGGGAAACGAAAGGGTAATTCTTTGCGAGCGCGGGATTCGCACCTTTGAAACCGAGACCCGGAATACTCTCGATATCAGCGCCGTGCCTCTTTTGAAAAAACTCACTCACCTTCCGGTGATCGTCGATCCGAGCCACGCGGTGGGAAGGGTAGACCTGGTGCCCGCCGTATCGAGGGCGGCTGTCGCCGCCGGGGCAGACGGGCTCCTGGTCGAGGTGCACGTGCGCCCCGAGGAGGCATTGAGCGACGGTCCTCAATCGCTTCGCCCCAAGGCATTTCTTTCCATGATCGAGGAGTGCCGCCGGGTAGCCGAGGCAATCGGGCGCACCATGTAGACAGGCGAATTTTTCCGCCTGCAACTCCTTGTGCAGGCATCGAGAGATAAGGAACACGGCATGGATCTTTCCAGTTTTTCCGGCGCGCAGGGCAATACCGGCCTTACGTGGAGCAATCGATCCTCGGTGGGCGTCATCGGCGGTCAGGGCGAAATGGGCAGCCTGTTTTCAAAATTTTTCACCTCTCACGGCTTCCAGGTGAATGTCGCCGATCTGGAGACGCCTCTAACTCCCGAACACGTCATGCGCGAAAGCGATATAGTCGTATTTGCCGTGCCTCTCCACAAAACCGTGCCGGTTATGAGGGAACTGGTTCCCCTTGCCCGACGGGGGCAGCTTCTGATGGATCTTACCAGCCTTAAATCCGCTCCGGTGGCCGAAATGCTTCGATCCGAGGCCAGCGTCGTGGGTCTGCACCCCATGTTCGGAGGCCGGGTGTCCACCTTTTGCGGCCAGACTCTTGCCGCCTGCCCGGTGCGCATTTCCCCCGAACAGTGGCAGTGGCTGCGGGGGCTTTTTACCGCGAGCGGGATTCGGGTCAAGGAATGCACCCCCGAAGAGCACGACCGGATGATGAGCATCATACAGGTGCTCTTTCACCTCACGACCATGCTCGCCGGCAGGACGCTTCGAAAACTCGGGATCGATATCGACGAAACCATGGAATACACCAGCCCGATCTACCGGATCGAAATGAACCTTGCGGGCCGGATCTTCGCGCAAAGCCCCGAACTGTATGCGGCCATCGCCGGGATGAACCCCAATACCGGGCGGATTTTTTCCGAATTGAAAGAAGGCCTCGAACTCTACGAAAATTTCTACAAGACCGAAAATCTCGAAGGAATCATTGAGGATTTCCAAAAAAGCGCCCGCCACCTCGGAGATTTCTGCGCGGAGGCCTATGACGAAAGTTCTGCCCTCCTGGATTTTTCCGTAGATCTGGCACACAGGAAAAGAAACGGCACTACTTCCTGCCCGGAAAAGCATGACTCAAAAGACCGGCAAGTGCTGCCAGCCTGCCGATCGTGACGCTGCCGCCACCGCCGGAGGCAGTGGCGCTTTTCGGCCAGGTGGACTCGGCTCCGGCGGCTCGCCGGCGCCGGTTAAAAATCTATGCCCGGTTGCGGTTCTATGTCTTTACGGTACGCGTGGGCGATCTCCTTTACCTCGCTTACCGTATCCGCAAGGGAGATGATCTCCGGGGTGGCGTCCCGGCCCGTTAGAATCAGATGCAGAAGTGGGGGCTTGCTGCGAACGAGTTCCAGGGCCTGTTCCAGGTCCACCAGGTTCAAATGGACGGCGTTGTTTATCTCATCGAGTACGATGAGATCGTACGCCCCCGAGGCTATTCGTTCTTTCGCAAGCTCCAGAGCCCGCTGGGCCGCTTCCCGGTGCTGTGCGTGCGAGTACGGGTTTCCCTGTATTCCGCAAAACCCCATGCCCGTTGCGACCAACTCCACGTTACAGTCCAATTTCTTTATTCCCTCCCATTCCCCCGTGAAAAGATCGCCCTTCATGAACTGGACGACGCAGACCTTCATCCCGTGTCCGCAGGCGCGAAGCACCATGCCAAGAGATGAGGATGTCTTTCCTTTTCCGTACCCGGTCAGCACCACTACGAGACCGACCCTTTTTTTCGGCATGAGGGTGGTCATGGGGATCTGTGGTTGCAGCCGGTTCATTCTCTCCGGATTGGTCATCATTTTCCCTCCATCTCTATAAAATAAGCCCGCGCAGGAAAGGAGCAACGAACGAGCGGGGGCGGGGCGGCGGGACCGCCTGCCGGGTCGCCTGACCCTTCCACGCTGCCAATTCTGCGATCGTAATGGCCCCGCCGCCTGGTGAGGCAAATTTTTATTGACAATCCAGTGTATTTTTATCTATATACTTTTATATATTTTGATGGAGAATACGACATGCCCATAAAACACGCTCTACTCGGTCTTTTGGCCGAATCAGATCTGCACGGCTACGAACTCAAGGCGAGCTTTGACGACAAAGTCGGCGAGTTCTGGAGCCTTAATTACGGGCAGATCTACACCACGCTCGATCGGCTGGAGAAAGAGGAACTTGTTGTTCACGACAGGAAATCTCAAGAAAAACGACCTGATAGAAAGATATTCAGCATTACCCCCCTTGGTCGAGAGGAGTTGAAAAAGTGGCTCACGACCCCTGTGGAAAGAGTGCGGGCGTTGCGGGATGAATTTTTCATAAAGCTGGCTTTCATGGACAAGACCGACCCCGGTCCCGTCCTGGAGCTCATCGAGAGGCAGCAGGCTTTGTATCTGAGGCACATGAACCGGTTGACGCACCGTAAAGTCGCCCAGAAGAAGGAGGGAGGAGGGCTGGAGGCGCTCTCTACGGAACTGCTCATCGATGCCGGCCTCTATCACGCGGAGGCGGACATCAAGTGGCTCGGCCTCTGTGAGGAGAAGATCAAAGCCGCTTTTGGACGGTGAGCCGCCGGCAGACCGGGCTCAACGAAGTCCACCCACTTGGAGGCTGTCATGCCTTATTCTCTTCAAAAGGAAGATCTGAAAAAATTAAGAAAAGCATTCCTTATTCCTGAATTCATAAACGCTGAAATGTTGATCGCGACATACGCAACCGATGCGTATGCAGTTAGAGAGGCGCTGCCCGGACCACTTCTGCCTGCAAAGGCGCCTCTGGCGACTGTCTTTGTAGCGCGATATCCGGAGACCAATTTCGGGTGCGTCTACAATGAAGGCGCATTGCTCCTGCATTGCAGGTACAAAGAGGAAAATGGGCTGTACTGCCTGAGCATGCAGGTCGATGACGACATGGCCCTGATAGGAGGGCGCGAACGCTTCGGCTATCCGAAGAAGATGGCTGAGAGCATCGCGCTTGAGAGAACCGGGAACAGGGTAGTAGGAAGCGTCCGAAGAAAGGGGGCGGAAATCTTGAGAATGGAATGTGAACTGGAGGGCGAGTTGTCACAGGACATCTCGGATGAGACGTTAGTGCGGACAAGGGACTGGAATGGAGTCGAATGTTACAGACAGATCATTTTTCTTTTCAAGTTCTTCCAGAATCCGGGTGGGCGATGGTTCGATTATCTGCCGCGGCTTGTCAGGGAGCCGGTGCTTTTCAGGAATACAGGCCCGCTGCTCCAGGGACGGGGTGAGATCAAAGTGGCCTCCTCCGCCTTCGACCCGCTGGGGGACATCCCGGTAAGGCAAGCAGGCAACATAGTGTACGGGAAATGGCATAACACGATGCTTCCCGGAAAAGTTGTACGAAGGCTCTGGAATCCTTTTGGCTTTGTGAGACACGCCTTCTCCAAGGTGGATCTCACTGCGGAGATGACGGAGGCAATAGCCGGGAATGCGAAAAGGGCCAAAGAGATCTGGAAGGCCGCAGGGAAATTCTAGAAGGTTTAAGTCTCCCACTGGAGGGAATTCGAATGGAACCCAAAGGAAAGATTCGAATCTTCAAGGACGCAGTTGCGATCGTAACCGGAGGGGCGTCGGGAATTGGACGGGCGCTTGCGGAGGAATTGGCCGGGAGGGGCTGCGAGGTGGTGCTGGCCGACCGTCAGGTGGAGTGTGCTCAAGAGGTTGCTTCCGGAATCGTGGGCGCCGGCGGCAGGGCGAGAGCGGCGAATGTTGACGTGAGGGATTTCGCCGCAGTGGACACGCTCGTCCGGGAAACCATCCAGCGCCTGGGGCGATTGGACTTCATGTTCAACAACGCCGGAATCGGGATCGCCGGCAATGTTGACCAGTATGGAATCGATGACTGGCGATACATTCTGGATGTCAATCTTTACGGGGTTGTAAACGGGATTCAGGCGGCGTACGGGCCCATGCTGGAGCAGGGGTTCGGTCACCTGGTCAATACCGCTTCGGTGGCGGGGCTTTTGATCAGTCCGGGGGCGGTTTCCTATGCGGCTACCAAATACGCGATCGTCGGGCTTTCGCAGTCCTTGCGGGCTGAAGCGGCCTCGAAAGGGGTCCGTGTAAGCGTACTATGTCCAGGAGTTATTCGAACGCCTATTCTCGAATGGGGAAGGTACGGCAGACAACTGGTTGAGATTCCCTCCGAAAAGATGCGGCAAATGTGGGAGAGATTCAAACCCATGGCGCCGGACCTGTTTGCAAAAAAAGCCATCGATCTTGTTGCTCGCAACCGAGCGCTCATAATCGTGCCCTCCTGGTGGAAAACACTCTGGTTGACCAACCGGCTGTTTCCTTCGCTTTCCATGTTGCTGGCGCGCAGGTCTTTTCAAAGGCTCCAAAAAGAGTTTGCGGTCAAAGAAGAATCCGGGGAATTCCGGAGAGGGGTTTGAACATGATCGAGCTTAAGGGTGTGAGCAAGATTTATCGCCATGGAGCAAAGGAGATCCCGGCGTTGAGCGGAGTTTCTCTTGCGGTCGGCAAGGGGGAGTTTCTCAGCATCATGGGGCAGAGCGGATCGGGCAAGAGCACGCTTTTAAATCTCATGGGAGGTTTGGACACGCCGAGTTCGGGGGAAGTGTTCATAGACGATCTGCCGCTGCATGGCATGAGTGACAGCGAGCTTACTCTGATGAGGCGAAGGCGGGTCGGCTATGTCTTTCAGTCCTTCAATCTTCTCCCTTTGCTGACCGCAGCCGAAAATGCAGGTTTGCCGCTTCTTCTGGACGGGGTTCCGTTCACCCGGGCCAAGCCCATGGCCGAGTCGCTCTTGCAGCGGGTGGGGCTCGGGGAAAGAATCGAACATCGTCCCGAGCAGCTCTCCGGCGGAGAAATGCAGCGGGTGGCCATAGCGCGGGCGCTCATCGGCAACCCTGCGGTGCTTCTTGCGGACGAGCCTACGGGAAATCTGGATTCTCACACCAGCGAGTCCATTTTGTTCCTTCTGAAATCCTTGAACGAGCAGGGGCAAACAATAGTGATGGTTACCCACGATCCCAAGGCGGCGGCCTACGGGAGCCGGATCGTCACCCTGGTGGACGGCTCGATCTCCAGGGACCTCTCCATAACGGAAGGTTTGCGATGAATCTGATCAATCTCCTGCGGCACATCAGCCTGGGACATGTTCGGCTGCAAAAGCTCCGGTTGTTCATCGCTGCGGCCGGCATCTGCCTGGGTGTTGCGACCATGGTTTCCATCGATCTGGTGAGCGGCAGTGTGCTCCATTCGTTCCAAAGCTCGATCGACCGGATCGCCGGCCGGGCGGCCCTCCAGGTAACGGGAGCCCAATCGGGCTTTCCGGACAAGATGCTCGAGCTGGTTCAGAAAGTCCCGGGGGTCGAATATGGAGTGCCGGTGATACAGACGTATGCCAATTTTGCGGGCGGAAGCCGCCGGGCGGTGATGATCCTGGGAATCGATACGCTCGAAGACCATCACATGCGCCAATACAGCCTGAGCGGCGAGGGCGAAGACATACCGGACCCGCTGATGTTTCTGGCAAGGCCCGATTCGATCCTTTTGACCCGGTCCATGGCGAAGCGGGAAGGCATCCGGATGGGCCAGAAGATAAGGCTCCAGACGGTCGAAGGAATCAAGACATTCAAAGTCCGGGGGTTGCTCAAACCCGATGGGCCCGCCAGGGCCGCAGCGGGCGATGTTGCGGTCATGGATATCTTTGCGGCCGAGAAGGTGTTCGGGATGGGACGCCTGATTGACCGAATCGATGTGAGGCTTCTTCCGGGAGAACAGCTCGATGTCATGAAAAGGCGCATCGAACGGGCGCTCCCGGCGGGCTACAAGGTGGAGACGCCTGCGGCCAGGGGGCGGGAGATAGGCGATTTTTTGGCCTACGTAAAGAATTGTTCCGGCATCACCGGCTGGCTGGCGATCCTTGTCGGCATGTATCTCATCTACAACGTCGTTTCCATCTCGGTAGTCCAGCGCAGAAAGGAAATAGGCATCCTGCGGGCCTTAGGCGCCCGAAGAGGCGAGCTTATCGGGCTTCTTCTCGCAGAGACTTTCACCGTCGCTCTCTTCGGGGCTCTAGTGGGTATAGGGTTGGGCCTTTTGTTCGCCCGGTCGGTCATGGGCGTGACCGCGCAAGTCGTGTCCCAGACCTATGCGAGGGTCCATGCGGGCGCTATCCTCTTTCCCTGGAAGAGCGCTCTGCTGGATGGGAGCATAGGAATTGCGGCAAGCCTTGCCGCAGCTCTTCCGCCCGCTGTCTCTATTGTGAGGGTAACGCCCGTTTCCGCCATACGCTCCGTGTCCTATTCACAGGATAATGCACAGTTGGGCGCAAAAGCAAAAATCGCCTCCGCCCTCTGCTTTTTTCTCTCTGTTTTGATTCTTGCAGTCTACAGGACCATCGGCGGCGGGTCGGGCGAAATGGGCATGGCTGCGGCTTTTTTTGCGATGGCTTTGATAATGCTGGGGGTCTCCTTCTCCACGCCGGTTTTTCTCAAATGGTTCACGCGGGCCTTTCGACGCCTGTTTTTATCGTCTCTGGGCGCCGAAGGCAGGCTTGCGGGTCTTAACCTCAGCAAGGGTATTTCCAGGAACAGCGTGGCTGTGGCCGCCGTTTTCTTCAGCATCTGCCTATTCGTCAGCACGGCGAACGTGATCGCCTCCTGGCAGAACTCCTTTCTCACATGGTTCGATTCGGCAGTGCGCGCCGATATCCTGGTTAGTTCGGGCTATCCGCTTGCCACAGCGGGTTCTCCCGACATCCCGATGCCTGCTTCGATGCTCCAAGAATTCGAAAAAATCCCGGGGGTGCTTTCCGCGGAGCCGTACCGGAAAATATATATCCCCTACAAAAGCGGCAGGGTGCTCCTTGAGGTGGAGGACGTGGCCCTCCGAATGAGTTACTGCCCGCAGATGATCGTGGAGGGATCGCGGAAGCGTATGGCAAGGCTCTTGCCAAACCGGGACAATGTCGTTGTAAGCGAAGCATTCGCCGCCAAATATCATGTGAAACCGGGAGACTCCATCCGCCTTCCCACCCCCGGCGGGCTGGTGTCATTCGGCGTGGCCGCAGTCGTCGTGAGCTATGGATCGTCTTCGGGCGTGATAATGATGGACATCAACACCTATCGCCGCCATTGGCTGGACGACCTGGTGGATACCTACGAGCTTCGCATGCGGCCGGGAACGAGCATTTCGAGCGTGCGCGCTCAGATTCTCGATACAATGGGGAAAAAGCGAAGACTTTTCGTCCTCGATGTGCAGCAGTTCAAAGAAGAAGCAAGAAAGATCATCGACAGCAATTTCCATTTATTCGACGCGATAAACATCATCACGCTGATCATTGCGGGTTTTGGCATCGTGGTGACCCTTCTGGCCTCCGTGCTCGAACGAACACGGGAGATCGGCATCCTGAGATCGATTGGCATGACAAGGTTGCGGATTTCCGCGGTGGTGATCCTCGAATCGGTGCTGATCGGGGCGGCCGGGGGAATTCTCGGTCTGTTTGCCGGAACGCTTGTCGGCTGGATAGAGCTCGACGGCGTATTTCGCCCCGAGTTCGGGGCGACACTGGCTTACAGCATTCATTGGGGTTCTCTGGCCGGGGCGCTTTCGCTCTCCGTTGTTTTTGCCGCCCTGGCCGGTTTTTATCCCGCACGGCGGGCGGCAAAAACAAACATCGTGGAGGCGCTTTCCTATGAATAAAACGATCAGGTTTTGCATAGCGGTGTTTGCGCTCGCCGCTTTTCATCCGATGAGTTCCGCGTACGCCCTGTCGGGCAGACAAGTCTACGAAAAGGTCCATGCGCTGATGACCTGGGCGCTCGATCACGAGATGAAGGTCACCCTGGTGCTTTTTGACAAAGACGCTGGAACGCGCACCCGTACCCTTGTTTCCTATGGGAAAAAGGGCGGTGGAGACGCCTACCAGGTCCTGGCTGTCTTCAGGACTCCGCCCGATCTCAAAGGAGTCGGTTTTCTCGTCCACGCGCGCTCCTTCGCGGACCGGGACCTGTGGGCGTATTTCCCTGCGTTCAACCGCATCCGGCGCATTCCCACCAACTCGGAGGACGACTCTTTTTTCGGAACCGATTTTTCCTATGACGATTTCGGAGGTCCCTCCAACCTCGACGATTATTCGTTTCACATCCTAAGAGAAGAGCCGATCGACGGAAAATCCTGCTACGTGGTCGAGGTCACCCCCAAAATCCACAGAAAATTCACCAAATATGTCGCCTGGGTGGCCAAGGACATCTGGATACAGATGAAGGTCGAGTACTACCAGGGTGACAGAGTCTACCGCGAGGGCAGTTTTTCCGACATACGAACGGTCCAGTCCATTCCCACCTCTTTTAAAGGCTATATGAAGAGCATGAAGACGGGGCACAAGACGGAATACAGGCTCGATTCGGTCCAGTACCAGACGAATTTTCCCGACGCGATGTTCACCCAGATGTCTCTTGAAAGACAGGGGCAATGATGCGGCTTATGGATTGCCAACACAGGAGCGCCTCAAATGAAATGCGGAAGATCGGAACCTGCCGTACAGTTCGCCGGATTGGGTCAAATTCTGGACCTTGCCCGGGCCAACTCGATGTGGCCTCTTGGCTTCGGGCTTGCGTGCTGCGCCATGGAGATGATGGCTGCTTCGGTGTCGCGCTTTGACCTGGATCGTTTTGGCATGTTTTTCAGACCCTCTCCTCGTCAGGCCGACCTCATGATCGTGGCGGGGACCATCTCCAAAAAGATGGCGCCTGTGATTCAGATGCTCTGGGACCAGATGCCCAATCCCAAGTGGTGTCTGGCGATGGGCAATTGCGCCATTTCCGGGGGACCTTTTGAATATGAGGGGCAATACGCGATTGTTCCCGGAGCTCATTTGATCGTCCCCGTCGATATCTGCGTTCCGGGATGCCCGCCGCGCCCCGAGGGGCTGATTCAGGGATTGCTGGCCCTTGAGGACAAAATAACCGGAGGGGAGCGCAAAAACCTGCTGCGGCGATTTCGTCGCAATGGAAATAAGCTGAGCTAAACCGGGACTCACGCCATGATCCCCTGGCGAAAGAGAAACCGTGGTTCGGCGATTGAGTCGATGACCGTTTGGGGGTGCAGCCTGCTGTTTGTTGGCGCGCTTCTTTTCCCTGTCCGCCCCCTTCATGCCTCGGCCCGTTTTTCTGTTTCGGGGAAAGTGACCCTTGACACCGTCTATCGGCTCGACCCCGCGAGCCTCGAACAGGATCCAAGCGCAATCGCCGATGTGAACGTCAATTGGCGAAAATCGGGTTGGGATATTCATTCGTCTCTTGAAACCGGCTGGGACGGTGCGGTTCTCCACCCCGTGCGCGACAACGCGATTCTAAAAAGCTTCGACCGAGTCTATCAGGACAACACGCCTTACGTGGAGTTCAAGGAACTCTATTTGGAACGTCAGGTCGGAAGTCTGGATGTGAGGGCCGGTATCCAGCGCTACTGCTGGGGCAGGCTGGACGAATATCCGGTAAACGATCTTTTGAACCCCTGGGATTATACCCGGTTCATCCTGAGGCCGCTCCAGGAAAGAAAAATCGGCGCACCCTCCATTTCCGCGGTTCTGGAAAGAGACGGCAACACCTTCACACTGGTATGGGAGCCCTGGTTTACTCCGTATCGGCTCCCCGAACCCTACGAGCGGTGGTTCCCGGTTTCGGCGCTTAGAACGCTTTCAACTCTTCCCGGTGTCGAACTCATTCCCGAAGAGCCCGATCCGCCGGCCGAGACGCTCGCAAACGGCGCCGTCGGCTTCCGTATGGAACATATGGGAGATATCGACTGGGCCGTGACCCTTTTTAACGGCTTCGATCCGCGCCCGGTATTCAGGACCACGGCGCTACTCGTAATGCCGACCTCCGGTACCGGCGTCCGGATAGATCCCGGGTTCGTTCCCTCTTTCCACCGAATCACTTCCATAGGAACCGACGGCGACTGGGCCACGGGCGACTGGAGTCTCCGGTGGGAGGGGGCGTTCGCTTTCAACAGGTCTTTCGATGTCAGCGAGCAACTCTGGGGATATCCGAAAGTTCTCGCCCCCGGGGTTTTTCCCCTGAACCCCATTGAACTTCAAAGGAACACTCTCGATTACGGTCTTGCCGCCGATTACAGGCTCGGCGACAATCGATTCCTGCAAAACGCGGTTTTGACCCTGCAGGCGCAGCAGACTCTCATTATCGACAGACCCGACGCCCTGTATCAAAAGGAAGTGGAAACCCTGCTCTGGGGCAGTCTGATTGCATTCCGAAAAAACCACAGGATCGAACTGAGCCTCACTCTGGCATACAACCCCGAGCATGGCGACTGGATGTTCAAACCCGGCGCATATTACGTTTTCACCGATTCCCTGAAAGCCGGGGTGATCGGCCTGGTGCTCCGCGGCCCCTCTCAGTCGCTCTTCGGCGCCTATTCGGATAATGACCAGGTCGAAATCCAGACGATCTGGTCCTTTTGATGAGATCTCTATCCCGGTCGCCCGCTTCCCGCTTCCGAACCTGGGCAGTTAATGATAGGATTCGGGAAATAGCCTCCCTTTGCGGGAATTGGGCTTCAGGTCGGGCTCTGACTGTAGCGGTGCTGCGAGGAAAAAATGATTCTGACAGATGCAATCGACGGTAGTTTGACTGACTACGCTGTAGTATATCGGGTGCATGCGTCGCGGCGAATGTTTCAGCGCGATATTTTCGAGGCCGATGTTGAGCTAATTTTAGCGAAAGGGAATATAATCGAGAGGTATGAGGAAGATTACCCGTTGCCAAGTGTGCTACTGAACGGCCGCACGTCAAGTGAAGGCGCCTGCATGTGGTTGCGGCGGTAGACAGAGTAGAGAAAAAACTGGTCATCATTATAGTGTATGAGCCAGATTCTCTCAGATGGACGGACGGGTTTTCCAGGAGGGTATGATGAAGTGTGCAATTTGTCAGAGTGGTGTAACCGAAGCGGGCTATGTAACCATCGTGCTGGAAAAGGACAATACCACGTTGGTTTTCAAAAAAGTCCCGGCTGAAATCTGCGAGAACTGTGGCGAAGAATACATTTCCGCGGAGGTTAATAAAGCGCTTCTTCGCCGCGCCCGGGAAGAATTGGAGCGTGGAGTGGTCCTGGAGATGTTGCATTTCGCTGCATGAAGGCGCTTACAATGGGAACGATTTCCGATTCATTCAGATTCAGGCGAGGCTCTCAAGATCGCAGCTTGTCACCAGGAAGGACTGTCCCACCGGTTGAATATCCGCGACCTCATGACGTTTGAGTTTCTCTCTGATTCGCTCAAAGCACAGGTCGAAATCCAAACGATCTGGTACTTTTGAGAGATCTCACCTAAGCTAAACTGATTCGTGACGGAAAGATTCATCCTTGCCGGCCTCAGAGAAAGGCTTAATGTTTTCCAGAACGTCACGCAACTTCTGTTCGCCTTGCCATAAATCAAACTGTTCCTGCATTCGAAGCCACAAAACAGGACCATTCCCAAGAAACCGGCCGATCCGGAGAGCCATTTCCGGCGTGATGCTGTTAGTTTCGGCAAGAATGCGGTGGAGAATCTGCCGTGAAACGCCGATCCTCTTCGCGAACTCGGTTACGGAAATGCCCATCTCCGGAATGACATCCTCCCTCAGAATGGCTCCAGGATGAATCGGCGGCATCTGAGGCGTTTCAGTCATAACGTATTCTTCAATCATTGATAATCCTAATCAGAATATTGAGCTCCCCCTTTGGGGGGACTCTAATGGTAGTTTTCGAAGTTAACTTCCCGGGCATGGCCCTCTTTTTCATCCCATCTGAATGTAATACGGAATCGCTTATCAACTTTCATGGCAAAGTAGTGCCCTTCTTTGGGCTCTATGGGGTGGAAACCCGAACCCGGATAATCCATTTCTTTCTTGAACCTTGCCGAATTCAATACGCTTAAAATTCTTCTGATTTTGTCTGCATCCTTGGCGGAAATTTCGCTCTGATCATTATCTTTCCAAAGCTCAAGTAACCCACGGTGTTTGAAGCTGCGTATACTCACGTGGGTATTCCGCCTTCTCGGCAGGTAATTTCGAAGTCCTTCATAGGCGCATCCTTTCTTGATATTTAAGGAGGCCGGAAATTGTTTCGACCATGTTCCGTGGCAAAAACGCCACAGAACCATTCGTAAACTAACAGTTTACTCGTTGAGTGTCAACCTCATGTTTACAGGATAACCATTCTTCCCGGCAGGCTCTGAAATTGCCGGATGTTAGCCTCTTCGCGCGCCCGCGGAGCTGGCGGCAACCCGGCAGCGGCGCCTCACCGCCACGGCTATTTTTTGTTTGCCAAATTATGAGCATATGCTCATAATTGACGGCGAAAGGTGAATCGTATGGCCCGACCCAAATGTTGCCGCAGGATCGATTCGGAGCCCGACTGCAGGATTTTTAAACCCATCGGGATTCCGATGTCCTCGCTTGAGGAGGTGGTTTTATCCATGGACGAGTTCGAAGCGATTCGGCTGGCGGATCTGGAGCGGCTCTATCACGAACAGGCCGCGGAAAAGATGGGGATTTCCCGTCAGACTTTCGGAAGGATACTCGAGTCGGCGCGGGGCAAAGTGGCGATGGTTTTGACAAAAGGGCTCGCCCTTCGTATCGAGGGGGATAGAGCAGATAAGGAGATGAAAAATGAAAGTTTGTTTTCCGGTTGAATTGCTCAAAGGACTTGAAAGCCAGGTGTTCGGTCATTTCGGATCTGCACCCGGCTTTGTCATAGTGGATACCGATACGAACAGCGTCGAAGAAATCAACAACGGAGACGCTCATCATGAGCACGGCATGTGCCAGCCCATGAAGGCGCTGGGCGGGCGCCGGGTCGATGCGATTGTGGTCGGGGGCATCGGAAGGGGAGCCCTGATGAAACTGCGCGCCGAGGGCGTAAAGGTGTACCGGGCGGCAATGGGCACGGTTGAAGAAAACACCGGGCTGATTCGTAAAGAGGTCCTGCCTGAATTCGATCCCGCTTTCGTCTGCGCGGGGCACAGCGGCGGAGGGTGCGCTCATTGAGGTGAGGTTTTCCGGAGAGGGAAAGGAGGCCGAAGATGAGAGAATACGTAATTTACCCTCTGGTGATCGGGGCCAACGAAACCGATCAGGGGATCATGACCTACCTGAGGGGATACGGCAAACGCATCTGGCTACCCATCTACTCTTTTCTCATAAAGGGGGCCAAAGAGGTCATCCTTGTGGATACCGGCCTCGAGCAGTTCGTCGTGCCCGAGCATGTCGGGCGGGAATACGGCCTGAAAATCCAGGAGTTCGAGGAAGCGCTGGGCGACCACGGGCTGCGGCCCGAAGACGTGGACCTCATCATCCATACCCATCTGCACAACGACCACTGTGAAAACGACCCCAAGTGCGAACGGGCGAAAATCATCGTGCAACGGGCCGAATACGATTTTTTCCTGAACCCTCACCCCCTCGATCACCGCTACTATTCCGACATGCTGGACGGTCTGAATGTGGAACTGGTCGAGGGGGATACGCATCTCATGGACGGAATCGATCTGATATTCTCCCCGGGACATACTCCCGGGGGCCAGTCGGTCGCGGTGAATACGGCGGGCGGAAAGGCGATTATTACTGGCTTTTGCTGTAACGGGCTGAACTTTCCACCAAATGCTCCGAGTGTCCCCTCAGGGGTCCACACCGATGCGATCGCAGCCTGGGAATCGGCCCGGAAAATCCGGGAGATGGCCGATATCCTGATCCCGCTGCACGATTTATCTGTGGGAAAAGCCGGTAGAATCCCGCAGGGGAGCGAAGAGCTTTGAGAAAAGCCAATTCCAATGTAGTGCAGGCCGCCCTGTCGCCTCAAACGGAAATCATTTTAAACAGCATCGCCGACGGGGTGTTTACCGTCGACCCCGAGTGGCGGGTGACTTTTTTCAACCGGGCGGCAGAGAAGATCACCGGTGTTTCGGCCGAAGAGGCGCTGGGGCGCCCCTGCTGCGAGGTCTTCCGGGCGAGCATCTGTGAGTCGGTCTGTGCGCTTAAGTCCACGATGGAGACGAAAAAACCCGTCGTAAACCGCCCGGTCCTGATTCTTCGAGCCGATGGAAAGGAAGTCCCGATCAGCGTCAGCAGCGCTTTGCTGCGAGACGAGTCGGGCAAGGTCATCGGAGGGGTGGAGACCTTCCGCGATTTGAGCCTTGTGGAGACCCTGCGCAAGGAAATCGACCGCCAATACGGTTTTAAGGACATAATTTCGAAATCTCCGGCGATGAGGCGCCTTTTTTCCATTCTGCCCGAAGTGGCCCAGAGCGAGAGCACCGTTTTGATCCACGGGGAAAGCGGCACGGGAAAGGAGTTGGTAAGCCGCGCCATTCACAGCCTGAGCCCCAGGGCCGCCAAGCCCTTTGTCGCCGTTAACTGCGGCGCTCTACCCGACACGCTCCTGGAATCGGAACTCTTCGGCCATGTGGCCGGGGCGTTCACCGATGCAAAGCGCACGCGCGCCGGACGGTTTGCCATGGCCGAGGGGGGGACGCTTTTTCTCGATGAAATCGGAGACATTTCCCCCGCCATGCAGGTGCGCCTGCTGCGGGTTCTCGAAGAGCGAACCTACGAGCCGCTTGGCTCTTCGAAAACCGTTACAACCAATGCCCGAATCGTCGCCGCATCCAACAGGGACCTCTCCCGGCTGGTCGAGGAAGGCCTTTTCAGAAAAGATCTCTACTACCGCATCAATGTCGTAAAACTCGAGCTCCCGCCGCTTGCGCAGCGAAAAGAGGATATTCCGCTCCTGGCCGCCCATTTTATCGAGCGGCTGAACCGCATGCGCAATAAAGAGGTCGCGGGGCTAAGCCAGGAAGCCCTCGCGGTCTTCATGCGCCATGACTGGCCGGGAAATATCCGGGAACTCGAAAATGCGATCGAATATGCGTTCATCCTGTGCCGGCAGGGGATGATTCAATACCAGTGCCTGCCCGAGTACCTGCACGAAAAAAACTCCTGCCCCCCTGCGCACATCGGTGGGCTCACCCTGGTCGACTACGAGCGCAACACGATCTTGAACGCCCTCGAGCGCAACGACTGGCGGCGTATGGCCACGGCGCGCGAACTCGGGATAGATAAAAACACCCTGCGCCGCAAAATCAAACGACTGAACATCGTGCGCGAAGAAGCGGGCTAAACGGGGCGGGGCGGGCGGTGGGACCGCCCCGAAATCAATGGCTCCAGCCATACTGCGGTCTTTCACGACCAAAAATTGAGCCGCCTGATTAATGCCGCCCAAAGCTGATGCGCCTCCTTTGCCGAATTCGGTGAAAAATTATCGGTGCACACTCGCAGATATCCTACCGCCCGCATCGAGAGTTCCTCACGTGGACAGCGTAAAGAGGATGATTCGGGTATGGTAATCTGAAGCGACCCTCAAGCCGGCCCCCGGGATCGATCGGCTGTCGTGAGGTCAGGCTTTCTCAAAGTAGCGATTCAAATTCCTCCCTGGTAATCCGCGCTTGTTTGAGTATTTGCGCAAGCGTGGATCGTTTGATGGGACTGTGCGCCGGAATGGTCAGCTTCAGCACTTCCATTCGCGTATGCTTTTGCAGACGGATATGGCTTCCTCTCTGGCGGATGGTAACCCACCCGTCCCGCTGAAGGGCTTTGATCACCTTTTCGTAGCCCAGACTCGGGAGTGGGGTCATATGGCGATCTCGATGACCTCGACACCGGGGATCGAGGACAGATCGTCTTCTACAGGTTCCAGATAAAGCTCTATGGCCTCTCTGATGTTCGCCAAAGCTTCATCTCTCGTTTCACCCTCACTTATGCAGCCGGGAAGGCTGGGCACGACGGCCGTGTAACCGCCCTCATCGCTGGGTTCAAGTACCACTCGGACGTTCATCTTAATCGCCTCGCTTTTAAAAGCACACATTTCACAGCAGTACCATCAGTATGGAGAGTATACTATCGCCTTGCGGCAATGGCAGCAGCTTTCTTCCATTGTTCGCCAGGCTGCCGCAATAAATGCAAATCCCGAAATTGGGCCGTTTGCCGATTGATCCCCGGGGCAGACTCGGCGGTCCTGGACCATGTGGGATGCGTCGGGCGGGGTGTGGATCGGGAAAAGCATGGGATCCAGCCACGGTCTTTTCTTTGGCTCGTCACCTTCGCTGACCTTCGCTTATTTGGGATTGCTCATTGACCCGAATTTTCCTGCCGATCCGATGTAGCGGCCTGTTGGCAGCTTATCTTCTCGTATAGCGTTTCGGGAGCGACATCGGCGCCATTTGGCCAGGAGATGGTCCCGCCTTCAATGATTGCCTTCTTAAAAAGCTTCTTGTCTCGAAGAGGTTCAAAAACGGGGCCCTTCCCGATATATTCCGAGAAATCTATGTCTCCCCTTTTGCCGTCGTCGAAGACAACATGGTAGATAAAGCCTTCCTTATACCTGATTTCTACGACGTCGTTCATATCCCACATGGTTCGCCTCATTCCAAGGGTTCAATCCTGTTGATTGCCCTTCCGGCTCTTGCCAAATTCCAGTCTGATCAACGACAATTATTTCTTCCAGGCAACGACAATTAAAATTCCCGGTCAGCGTCAACTATTTTTCCCGACCGACGACAATTAGGCTCGCCCCCTTTCTTCTGTGAGCCATCTTTATAAGTGATTTTTACATGTTATCATCAACCTTACCTACCCGGAGGATAGGGCAATGCTGGAGAGCAACCTGAGCGCCGAGGTGGGGGGATGAGGAAGGGGCAGAGGCTTTTTGCTTCTATCCTTTTCTGCCCCTTCTGATTCCCCTATGCGCCAAACTCCGGGGGGTTGGGGGCTGGCCCCCATGTCCAATCGAATCGATCCACGATATTCCTTTTTCCGGTTAAGCGGAGATCGGGTCGGAACTAACTCGGGTCCCGTTTCCTGGAATGTTCCAGCCTGTAACTGGGAATGTTTAATTCCAGGATAATGCTGTGGTGCACCACACGATCGATGGCGGCCGCCGTTGTCATGGGGTCCTTGAAAATCTGTTCCCATTTGGAAAATGGAAGATTGCTCGTTACCATTATGGAGGCCTGTTCATAACGGTTGGCCATAAAGCTGAAGAGCACCTCCATCTCCTCGCGGCCTTGCTGAACACCAGTCTTCTTCCAACGTTTGACTTGTCATCGAGGAACTTGAGACGGAACAGGTTTTGTACGGCCGCCCGGTTGATAGAGGTCGGCCAGTTCCAGCGGAACTGTTCGAAAGTTTTTACCACAGGGAATCGAGCAAGCTTTATCCGTCTATTTATGGAGCGTTGCCGTCGCAACCCCGCCTCTCCATCGGCGAGGGCGGACAGATTTAGTCAGGGGTCGGACCAATAGTCAGGGGTCGGACCAAGGCAGATGCGTAAGTGGCGCGGATTTAAGCCAAATGGGATGCCGCTTTTAGGCCTTAAAACGCTGTTTTTAGCCACATTGACCGGCTAATCCGTACCACTTTGCTGTTTGAGGAAAGTTTCGAGTGAGCTGCGGAGTCGAACAAGGCTTCTCATAAGGCACTGAAGTTTTC
>JAKAJS010000186.1 GCA_021813685.1 Deltaproteobacteria bacterium
GCGCTGGTTAACGACCACGGGATATCGGTGAGCCTTTCCAATCCGGTTATAGCCAAGATCTACCCCGGGCCGGTAGCGCCGGTGGACATTGCGGCAAGTACGCAGCCACGCGGAATTCTGATCCGGTGGAAGCAGACGCCCCGGGATCTGGCGGGAAATCCGATAAAACCGGAGGATTTGTCCTTTCGTGTCCAGAGGCGCTCCGGGGCGGGGAGCTGGGAAGATGTCTCACCGCTCGTAAAAGGAGACGCCTATTACGATCAGCGGATCGCTCCGGGGCAGGGCTACACGTACCGGATCGTGCCGGTCCGCTACATAGATGAAGAAAATGTGTACGGGGAGCCTTCCCGGGAAATCTCCACCAGGGGGCCGCATTCGATGCTTCCGCCCCCTCCCGGAAAAGTCTGGGTGACCCCGGGACATGGGGGGCTCGAAGTGCACTGGAGCGAAGGGGGCGTCAAAACCGCCGGCTTTTACGTCTACCGCAAGCAGGGCAAACAAATCGTCCGGCTGACCGCAAGCCCCGTGCTGCATCCGCCTTTCGTGGATCGCGGGGTTAACGGCAGACGGGGCTATTCATACGCCGTATCTGCAGTGAGTGCCCTGCCCAGGCACAAGGAAGGCCTGCTTTCCGGGTGGGTCGCGGTGGGAAACCTGCTGACGCATTAAGGGATCATTTACCATGCATCATTTTCAATACAAGCAAGACGAACTCTACTGCGAGGACGTTCCCGTCAGGAGGATCGCCGAGGAAATCGGCACCCCCTGCTATATCTACAGTCTGGCCACTCTCCGGCATCATTTTCTGACGTTCGATTCGGCCTTTACCGATGCCCGCCACCTTACCTGCTACTCGGCAAAGGCGAATTCCAATATAGCGATCCTGAAGCTCTTCGGCTCCATGGGCGGAGGCGTGGACATCGTTTCGGGCGGCGAACTCTACCGGGCGCTCAAGGCGCAGGTGCCCTCCAACCGTATCGTCTATTCGGGAGTGGGCAAAACGGTGGAAGAAATCGATTTTGCACTTCGGGAAAAAATCCTGATGTTCAATATCGAATCCACCCAGGAACTCGAGCAGATAAATCGGCGCGCCGAAGCGATGAACACCAGGGCCGCGGTTTCTGTGCGGGTGAACCCCGACATCGATCCGAACACGCACCCCTATATTTCCACAGGGATGAAGAGAAATAAGTTCGGGATCTCCACCGATATCGTCATGCAGGCCTTCGAGGATGCAAAGAATCTAAAAAATGTCGACATGATCGGCCTGGATTGCCACATCGGCAGCCAGCTCACCGACGTTACCCCTTTCGTGGATGCGCTTAAGCGGCTCCGCGCTCTTATCGAACGGCTCAGGCAGCGCGGAGCCGATATCCGATATCTGGATCTGGGCGGGGGGCTTGGCATTGTCTACGACCAGGAAGCGCCTCCCCAGCCTCATGAATATGCCCGGGCGCTTTTGCGCGAGCTCCAGGACATCAATTGCACGCTGATTTTCGAGCCGGGCCGCGTTATTGTGGGAAACGCCGGGATATTCGTCACCAGGGTGCTCTATACGAAGCGGACCCCTGTCAAGAACTTCGTTATTACCGACGGGGGCATGAACGATCTTATCCGACCGAGCCTCTACGGCTCCTATCATTATGTGCAGCCGGTCGCAAGAAACCTGCAGGAAACCGAGATCGTCGATGTGGTGGGACCGATTTGCGAGTCCGGGGACTTTTTGGCCAGGGACCGGGATCTGCCCCTCTCCTCCCAGGGCGACTACCTCGCCGTGATGAGCGCCGGGGCTTACGGATTCAGCATGTCTTCCAATTACAACTCCCGCCGCCGCGCCCCGGAGGTGCTGGTCACCGGAGGGGACTATTTCGTCATCCGGCGTCGAGAGACCTGGGAAGATCTGGTGGGGTCGGAAACCCTCCCCGATTTTCTCGAAGGGGGCCTGCAATGAGCCAAATACAAAGCAAAATCCCGTTTACCAAAATGACCGGCAGCGGAAACGATTTCCTGATTATAGACAACCGGGATATGAAGGTGTCGCCGGAGGAAGGCCGGGAGCTGGCCCGGCTTGCCTGCCGCCGGAAGCTCTCCGTGGGCGCCGACGGCCTGATTCTCATAGAAAACGATCCGGAAACCGATTTTGCGTGGCGCTTTTTCAATGCGGACGGCTCCGAGGCCGAGATGTGCGGAAACGGCGCGCGCTGCGCGGCCCGATTTGCGATTCTAAAGGGAATAACCAATAAGGAGCGCTTTTCTTTCCGAACGCTTGCGGGCATCATCCAGGCCCGGGTTTCGGGTCAAACCGCTACGGTCGCCATGACGCAGCCGCGCGGCCTGGAACCGCATATTTCGATCGAGGTGGGCGGCCGCGGCATGAGCCTTGATTTTATCAATACCGGCGTCCCGCACGCGGTATATTTTACCGGCTCGCCAAAAGAGCTCGAAGAGATGGATATTTGCGGGCGCGGCCGCGCCATCAGGTATCACGAACGCTTTCAGCCTGCAGGCACCAATGCCGATTTCGCGTTTGTAACCGATCTTCATCACATGCAGGTACGGACCTACGAGCGCGGGGTCGAAGACGAAACCCTGGCCTGCGGCACCGGGTGCATAGCGGGAGCGCTTACCGCGGCTGCCGGGGGCCTTGTGGAATCCCCCGTGAGTGTCCTCACCAGGAGCGGGGAAACACTGACCATTCATTTTGAAAAGGTCCTGGAGGGAAATCGAACAAGCTTTTCTGCCGTTTTTCTGGAAGGCGGAGCAAGGGTTGTCTACGATGCCGAGCTTTGGGATGAAACCTTGAGAGCATAAGAGGAGGCTGCAATGTTTAGCGGCGCGATTGTGGCGATTGTAACACCTTTTAAGGCAGGCGAAATCGATGAAGCGGGTTTGAGAAAGCTGGTCGATTTTCAGATAGCGAACGGAACAAACGGCATCGTCCCCTGCGGGACCACCGGAGAATCTCCCACCCTGTCCCACAAGGAGCACGAGCGGGTGGTCGATATCGTTGTCGAACAGACCGCAGGGCGCGTTCCGGTCATTGCCGGATCGGGCTCCAACAGTACGGAGGAAGCGATCTCTCTTACCGCCCATGCCAAAAAGGCGGGCGCCAACGGTGCTCTCATGGTGGCTCCCTACTATAACCGCCCCTCACAGGAAGGTATCTACCGCCATTTCGAGCGAGTGGCAAAATCGGTCGATATCCCGATCATTCTCTACAACATCCCGGGTCGTACCGGGGTAAACATCGAACCCGCAACCATCGAGCGCCTCTCCCGGATCGACAACATCGTGGGAGTAAAGGAAGCAACCGGTTCGATGAAACAAATCACCGACGTCATTTCCGTTTGCCCGGAGAATTTCACGGTGCTCTCCGGCGACGACTACCTCACCTTCCCGCTTATGTGCGCAGGGGGGAAAGGGGTCATCTCGGTTGTGTCCAACGTCGCCCCGAGACCGATGGCAGATCTTTGCAAACTCTTTTTCGAAGGCAGGTTCGAAGAAGCGCGCAAGCACTATTACAAGCTCCTGCCGCTTTGCCACATTCTGTTCATCGAAACCAATCCAACGCCCATAAAAGCCGCCCTGGCGATGATGAATATGATCGGCTCCGAGGAAGTGCGGCTTCCGCTGGTGCCCGTGTCGGAGTCAAACAAGGAGCGGCTCAGGAAAGAATTGAAAGCCCAGGGACTTCTCTAACGGCGGGAATTGCAGGGGGGCATAGAAATGATACGCGCAGCAGTCGCCGGAGTTGCCGGCAGGATGGGATCGAGGATAGCCCAGATACTGGGGGAGTCGGAAGGGATTGAACTTTCCGGCGGCTTCGAGTATTCAGACCATCCCCTGGTTGGAAAAGACCTGGCGGAAGCGATCGGTGGAGCCCCCACCGGCAGGAAGATCCGCGGGCGGATCGAAGAGGTTTTGGGAGATGCCGAGGTCGTTATCGACTTTACAAACGCTACGTCGTCTCTTAAGCACCTGCAGGCCGCATCGGCGCGTGGGCTTCACATGGTCATAGGTTCGACCGGATTTACGCCCGCGCAACTCGAGGAGGCAGGGAAACTCGCCTCCTCGGTTTCGTGCGTCGTTTCTCCCAATATGAGCGTAGGCGTAAATATTTTGTTCAAACTGGTCTCCGAGGCGACGCGGCTTCTGGGCGAGGACTGCGATATAGAAATCATCGAGGCCCACCACCGGTTTAAAAAGGATGCCCCGAGCGGTACGGCGCTGAAACTCGCTCAGATAGCTGCCGCGGCGCGTGGCAGAGATCTCGGCGAGGTCGGCGTCTATGCCAGGCATGGACTGATCGGGGAGCGCACGGGCGAAGAGATCGGCATCCAAACCATCCGCGCCGGCGACATCACGGGCGAGCACACCGTCATGTTCGCCTCCCTTGGCGAAAGAATAGAACTGGTCCACAAGGCCCACAACCGCGACAATTTCGCAAGAGGCGCCATCCGGGCCGCCAAATGGGTCGTGACCCGCCCCCCCGGCATCTATGACATGAGCGATGTGCTGGGCATAAAATAACGGGATGCGCAAAAGAGCGGGGGAAACTTCCCCTGCTCTTTGCCTTACAAGATTGGCCGCCAGGCTCCGGGAATATTACCCCTTTTATACGTCCTATATGCCTTATCAGGTCCTATCGAGTCCTATTTGGACTACGGCGATTTATTCAATAATCATGTGAGCAGTGATTCATTGAAAGTTATTTTCCATCCCTTGTAAATTCTTTTCCAATTCAACTTTTTATAAACGTGCGTCATCCTCTCAAAATTAATACTTATCCTATTAATTCGGTATGATAGGGGTTGCAGAATTGCGTCCGCAGTTTTTGGCCCGATTACTGCAATTTAGAAGCATGTCTCGAGACTGGCGGTCCGTAGTAATGAAGGGACCGTCGCTACACATTCAAGGCGGACGTGGAAACGCTGATTATACATGGATGAAATCTAACAAGGTCGACATCTTGTCGACCGGACTGAAAACCAGTAGAGATCGTAACGGAGGGACTGATGAATTCAAGGGTAAGGAAATTTTTCGTCGCCATGATTACCGTGGCATTTTTGTTTGCTTCCGCCTACGTTGCACATGCCATGGGAGGCGGCATGGGCGGCATGGGCGGCGGCATGGGCGGCATGGGCGGCATGGGCGGTTCGGGAAGCAGTATGGGAGGCAACATGGGGGGCAACATGGGGGGCAACATGGGGGGCGGCTCCATGGGCGGCCAGATGGGGAATTCCGGCTCAATGGGCTCCCAC
>JAKAJS010000281.1 GCA_021813685.1 Deltaproteobacteria bacterium
GCGAGATCGAGGGCCGCCTGGGTTCCGGCGATGCCCCCGCCCACTACCATGACCGCCCCCGTAGAGGACTTTACCTGACTGTTTTCGCTCATCTCGATTCGCTTCCTGAAAAACTCTTGCGCTATAAAAAAGCGAGGGGCAAAAAGCCCCACTGTTTTATTCTCTTAATCTATTTGAGAAAAACGCGGCGTGTGTCGATTTCTGGCTACCTCTTCATACAAGCGCCATGCCCTGAAGGTGCGCGGGGCCCCTTTGTGAAAACGTGTGCACTATAGCACGATGCCTTTTTCTCGGCAATAGAAGAAGGAGGTATTCGGGATGCTTAAATCCTAAAGCCGGTCGGAACAGGAGCGCAGCGAGGAGGACTCGTGCGAGCGATAATTCCTAGTAAAACGCTATGGAATAAGAAAAATTTCTCAAATCGGGAAGGCCGAGGTCTGCCCGGATTTTAAAGATATCGGAAGAGTGATAAAGAACGCTTGCATAAGGGAGTGAATCTCTCTTATAGTGCCGGAAAATACTTACCGAAAGAAACCTGAATTCCGGTCAGATCAAAGATAAAAGGAGTAAACACGCCATGGCGGTTGCCGAGAAGATGAACCGGTTTATCGAGAACTCCTCGTGGATACGAAAAATGTTCGAAGAGGGCGCCCGGTTAAAGCAGATCTATGGTGAGGACAAGGTCTTCGATTTCAGCATCGGAAACCCGAACGTTCCGCCTCCGGACGTAGTGGATGAAATACTTTTGGAACTGGCTCAAAGCAAGGACCCGGGGAGGCATGGCTATATGCCGAACGCCGGTCTTCCCTCCACCCGTTCGGCGATGTCGGCCTATTTTTGCGGGGAGTTCTGCATTTCGCTGGCCCGGGAGCAGGTGGTGGTGACCTGCGGGGCGGCAGGGGGCTTGAACATTATCTTCAAGGCGCTGCTCGACCCGGGAGACGAAGTGGTTTGCCCCGCGCCCTACTTTGTGGAGTACAATTTTTACGTGGACAATCACGGCGGGGTGCTAAAGTCGGTGCCGGTGCTGGAGGCCGATTTCAACCTGGATCTCGAACGCATGGCGCAGGAGATCGGGCCGCGGACCAAGGTGGTGCTGATAAATTCCCCTAACAATCCGACCGGGCAGATCTATCCGGAAGAAACCATAGCGAAGCTGGGGGAGATTCTTACGGCAAAGTCCAGCCAATTCGGCCACACCATCTACCTCGTATCGGACGAACCATACCGCAAGATCGTATACGACGACTGCAACGTCCCGTGCGTATTTGTTCACTACCCGAATTCGTTGATCACGGGTTCCTACTCCAAGGACCTGTCTTTGCCGGGAGAACGGATAGGGTTCGTTGCGGTAAGCCCTTCGGCGGAAAATGGCGGAAGGCTCGTCGAGGCGCTTACCCTGGCGAACAGGATCCTGGGGTTTGTGAACGCGCCGGCTATGATGCAGAGGCTTGTCGAGAGACTGCAGGGAATCTGCGTGGATGTCTCCATCTATCGGACCAAGAGAGACAGACTTGTCGAGGCCCTTTCCGGGTTTGGCTACGAATTGGCCGTGCCGCGCGGGGCCTTCTACCTGTTTCCCAAAAGCCCGATTCCGGACGACCTGGCGTTCGTTCGACTGCTGCAGGAAGAAAACATCCTTTGTGTGCCGGGGAGCGGATTTGCGGGGCCGGGGCACTTCCGGATTGCTTATTGCGTGAGTGACGCTACCATCGAAGGGGCGCTGCCCGGTTTCGAGCGGACGATCCAGCGTGCCCGAAATCTGTAAGTGAAGAAAGAGTGGAGGGGGAAAGATGGCGAAAAAGTTTGTAGTGCAAAGAGATCTCCGGAAACGCAAAGGAGGCGGCGCCCCCTATTTGAAGTACCTGGTATTTTCGGCAATCGGTCTGATTTTTCTCGTTGTTATAACGCCCTATCTTCTAAGGGATAAGAGCCGGGAGGCAAACGAGAAGAAGCCGTTGCCGCAGGTCGGCGCCGTTACGAACCAGTTGCCTCAGGAGACCCAGCAGCAACCGACTCCCGTACCGGCAACGCCGCCGGCGAGTGCGACGACGGCTCCTCAAACTGCCGGGGGGGAAGTTTCGGGGGCGCCGGCGACACCTGTCTCGTCCGCTTCGCCGCAGCCAACGCCTACGCCGCAGCCCACGCCCACGCCCGCCGAACAGGGGGTGAGTTCTTCTCAGGAAGCTACTTCTGCGAACACGATGGGCGCCTCCCCACCGGCTGCTCCCCAAAATAGCCCGGAACCGGCCGAAGCGCCCCAGGCGCAACAGAAGGTCCTTTTCCCGAACTCCCAAAATGCGGCCTCTTCGGCACAGCCGGCCCAAGAGCCGCAGAAGGCTCCAAAGGAGCTTTTCCCCAAAAATGAAAACCCTTCCCAGTCGGCCGGGGCTCAAGAGGTGCAGACCGAAGCGGCGAAGGAAAGAGCCGGAAGGCAGGCGCAGAGAAAGGCTGCTTTCTCTGCAAAAAAGGCCCATAAGCCGGTGAGCGCGCAAGCTCACAAGCCGGCGGGCACGCAGTGCGCGAAAACGGCGGTTTGCACGGTGGGGGGGCAGACGTATGCGGTCCAGGTGGGGACGGTTTACAGAAACCTGAAACAGGCCAAGGCCCTGCAAAAGCGGCTCGCCACCAGGGGCTACAGGGTTGCGATTCACCGTGCCGGCTGCTCGGGTTATCTGGTTGTTACGCCCGCCATTACCATGAGCAAGGCCTACACCCTGCAGGCGCAAATGGGTGCCGTGGGGGTGCGAAATACAAAGGTCGTCGGGGCATGCACCCTGGCCCGGTAGTGTTTACGTTGCTATAGTGCGCCTTTCGAGGAAGGGATGGAGCTTCGACGAGGGTCGAGAGACACGGCCGCGGCGAGGGCGCGCCCGAAGGCCTTGAAGGCCGCCTCGAGCATGTGGTGCGTATTGGCGCCGTACAAGACGCGGATATGCAGCGTGATTCCTCCGTGCTGGCAAAGCGCCCTGAAAAACTCGGGGACGAGTTGGGTTTCAAAGTCTCCGGTGCGATCCGACATGGGCGGAGTGTCATAGACCAGAAACGGGCGGTTTGACAGATCGAGGGTCACGCAGGCAAGAGCCTCATCCATCGGGACCGTGAAGTGGCCGTAGCGAGTTATACCTTTGCGGTCCCCGAGCGCTTTGGATAGAGCCGTACCGAGACAGATCCCGATGTCTTCGACGGTATGGTGGGCGTCTACTTCCAGATCTCCCTTCGCCTTGACCGTGAGGTCAAAGAGGCCGTGATGCGCGAAAAGCGTCAGCATGTGGTCGAGAAACGGGACTCCGGTGTTTAGATCCGAGTCGCCGGTTCCATCAAGAGCGATATCGAGCGAAATCTTGGTTTCCCGGGTGGTTCTTTCTACAGCGCCTGTTCGTTTGGAAGACATAGCGGCCCCTTTCAGGTGAAATAGTTTCCATCCGGAAACCCTGCTGCGCGTCGGGTGATTCGAACCCGAGTCCCCTTCTGCAAGCGTCAGAATACATGCTGGTCTGGAAAATTCAAGGGCTTCGTGGAGAATATCTATGAACGATCCGGTATATGTTGTGAGATGTCCCGATTACGACCATGCCGAGGAAAAAATGGAGATGCTTTTTTCCATGCTGGGCGGGATGAGCCGCTTTGTGAAACCCGAAGAAAAGATCGTGCTCAAAGTCAACCTGCTCCAGCCCGCCGCACCCGATCAGGCGGTGACCACCCACCCCCGGATTGTGGCCGCTGTGGCGCGACTGGTAAAAGAGGCGGGCGCGTTTCCGATCATCGCCGACAGTCCCGGGGCCGGCTACAAGTACACTTCCAAGACTCTCGACACGCTGTACCGCAAGACGGGAATGATCGATGCGGCTAAAGTTTCCGGGGCCGAACTCAATTTCGACACGACCGTAAAGCCGGTTTCCTTCCCCGCCGGGAAATTGATCAGGCATTTCGAGGTAATAGGGCCTGTGGCGACGGCAGACGGTGTCCTGGGGGTGTGCAAACTCAAGACCCACACGCTCATGAGTATTACCGGAGCGGTCAAGAATAATTTCGGGGTGATCCCCGGGCTTTCCAAGCCGGGCTATCACGCCAAACTCCACGACAAGGCGCAGTTTGCCGATATGCTGCTCGACCTTGCCGAATATGTATCCCCCCGGCTCTCCATTATGGACGCCGTAATCGGCATGGAGGGAGACGGTCCGGGAGTCGCCGGGGTTTCCCGTCCTGTGGGTTTGCTTCTGGGATCGGTGAATCCGCTGGCCCTGGACATAGTGGCAAGCGAGATCGTGGGGCTTCGGAGGGAGCAAAATCCGCTGCTGCTCGCTGCTGCCAAACGGGGAGCGACCCCTTCGGACATCGCACAGGTCGAGGTGGTGGGAGCGGATGCACAAGCGATCCGGGTCCCGGGCTACAGGCTTCCGGCAACCGTTGACGAGTTGGGCATTCGGCAGCATCTCAGCTGGTGGCAGAAGCCGATGGGGCCGTTTATAAAGGACTGGCTTTCGCAAGCGGTGCGGGTCGTCGAAAAAAAATGTGTCGGATGCGGGATTTGCCGGGAGTCCTGCCCTGCGGGTGCGATTGCGATGACTCTGGGCAAGCGCAAGCGCGCTGTAATAGACGATAAGCTGTGCATCCGCTGTTACTGCTGCCACGAACTGTGCCCCGAGGGTGCGGTCGAGCTTCGCCGAAGCCTCATGCACAAAGTGCTCGGGGTGGGCGTCTAAAAATAAGAGGCGGGATCTTTAAAAGCGCGGGGGCTGCCGCCCCCTGCGGACCCCCGCCCCACGCCGCTATGCGGCTCAGTTGATGCTTCCCGTCCGATATTCTAGTCCCGGTAGTAGGTGCCGGGGGCGTCTCCCAGGGGCGGAAAGCCTCTTTGCGGCGCACCCATCGAAGGGAGATCTCCCGGGGGGCGAGGAGTGTCTGGTCAGCCACTCTTCCCACGCCGTCCACCAGGAGCCGGACCGTTCGGGGGTTGTTTCGAGCCAGTGGTCGGGCGAAAATGGCGATGGTGTCCGCCCGGCTCGCTGACTATACCGGCATTGTGGCCGCCGCTGCACAGAACGAAGGTGATCTCCTCGGCGTTATTCAGGAAAAGAAACTTGTAGACCGAGCGCCAGGGCGCGACATGATCGCGAAGCGTTGCCACCAGGAAAATCGGTCCCTTGATATCGTTTAAAAAGACCGGACGGTCTCCGGCGATATAGCGCCCCCTCGGCCAGGTCGTTATCGAGAAAAAGCGACCGCAGGAACTGGCTGTGCATCCGGTAGGGCATCCGGGTTGTGTCGGCGTTCCACGCCATGAGGTCGAACATGGGGCTGCGCTGCCCCATGAGGTAGTCCTGGATGTAGCGGGACCAGATAAGATCGTTTGAGCGCAGCAGCTGAAAGGCCCCGGCCATCTGTCTCGTATCGAGGTAGCCTTTGTATCACATGGTGTCTTCCAGGTAGGTCACCTGGCATTCGTCGATAAAGAGCATCAGTTCGCCCGCTTCGGTAAAATCACCCCGGGTCGTGAGCAGGGTAACGCTTGCGATACGATTCGTCGTCATCTCTGGCCATCGCTGCCGCGGCTATCGACAGTATATTTCCTCCGATGCAATAGCCGAGCGTGTGTATTTTTTTTCTCCGGGACCACCGCCGAGATGGCGTCGAGGGCAGCCATCACTCCAAGGCTTCGGTAATCGTCCATGGAGAGGTCTCGATCGTGCGAATCCGGGTTTTTCCAGGAAATCATGAAGACGGTGTGACCTTTTTCGACGAGATATTTCGCAAGAGAATTGCGGGGGGATAGATCGAGAATATAGTACTTCATGATCCAGGCCGGGACTATGAGCAGTGGTTCGGCATAGACTTCCGCGGTTGCGGGGTTGTACTGGATCAGCTCTATCAGCTCGTTTCGAAAAATCACCTTGCCCGGAGTCACGGCCACATGTTCGCCAACCTGGAACTCTTCGACGTCGACCGGCCTTTGCCGGAACAGCGCGCGTTTGAAATCCTGCAGGAAATTCAGCCAGCCCCGGACAAGATTGGCCCCCGACTGCGCCCGGGTGCGACTCAAAACCTCGGGGTTTGTCGCAATGAAATTGGAGGGCGCAAAGATATCGAGCAACTGACGCACCGTGAACGAGACCACGTTTTCATGATGACAGGAAAGGCCGTGAACATGGGTGGTGGCGCTTTGTCAGCAGCTTTCCACCATGAGAAACCCTTGAGCGAGGGCGTTAAACGGCCATTTTTTCCACTCCTCGCCCTGGAAGCGGCTGTCCTCGGAAGCGGGTGTGAAACATCCGGGATATTCGCGACCCTGGATTGCATACTGGAGATACTCGGAATACCTGCTCATCTTGGTCGCTATTTCCATCATCAGCTCGGTTCTCTTGCCGGGCAAAGACGCCATGTGCAGCGCCCAGGAAAAGAAGGCGACCCCCAGGGAACGCGGGGAAATGCTTAGGGTGAAATTGGACTCCCAGGCATTGTAGAAACGATCGATATCAAATCGATTCCGTCGGTTCTTCTCATATCGGCTCCAGGTGTGCGGATGGGCGGCCAGGAAAACTCGCAGACTTCCGGATGTACTTTGAGTGGAAGTTAATGCATGATTCGGATCGGGCAATCGGGAGCCTGGAAACGGGCGCAGTTCTCGGATTTCGAAGGGAATTTCGGCCCTGGAGGCTGAGCTCGCCGAACACTCGGAAGCGATCATCACGGTTCGCGGCAAAAGCCGTTTCGTCGTTATGAGCGTGGAACAATACAATTATTTAAGAGAATGCGAACTGGAAGCGGCCCTTTTGGAAGTGCAGGCTGATCTGGCTGCGGGCCGAACGATATCTGAGTCGGTAGACAAGCATATCCGGCGGGTCACAGATGAAATTTAGACTCGTTTTCCCGGAGAGCTACAACAGGAGGGCTCGGAAATTTCTCAGAAAGCATCCTGAACTGATCGAAATGTATGCAAAGATCCTCCGACTGCTCGAGGTAAATCCCTATCATCCATCTCTTCGGCTGCATCCTCTGACCGGTAAATTGTCCGGTTTGCATTCGGTTTCCATAACTCTGAGTTATCGGATCGTTCTAAGGATGATCGTTACGGAGCATGAAATCATCCTGGTTGACGTGGGTGACCACGACACGGTGTGCAGGGGTTAGTGCCCATTCCCTTTGCCGCACTTGTTCGGCATCCCGAATAAGGTGATGTCGGAGCTCGAAGGCTGTCAGGGATTCCGAGGCGAAAGGAAAGCGGCTTTCATTTGTGTCTTGATACACTTCCGACCACTTGTTATAAGAAAAGTTTTCGGAGGAAATCTCAACCAATGCAAAAACGACACGACATTCGCAATCTGGCCATTATCGCTCACGTCGATCACGGCAAAACGACCCTTGTTGACGCCATGCTGTGGCAGGGCGGCATTTTTCGGGAAAACGAGCAGGTCGCCGAGCGGGTGATGGACAGTCTGGACCTGGAGCGGGAAAAGGGCATCACCATCATGGCCAAAAACACGGCCATAGTGTACAAGGGCGTGAAGATCAACATAGTCGATACGCCCGGCCACGCGGACTTCGGGGGTGAAGTAGAGCGCACGCTCAATATGGTCGAGGGGGTGCTGCTGCTGGTCGATGCGACCGAAGGGCCGCTTCCCCAGACGCGCTTCGTGCTCCAGAAGGCACTTGCGCTGGGGTTGCCCCCGATCCTGGTGATCAACAAAATCGACCGGCCCGACCGACGGATCGGCGAGGTGCTCGATGAGACCTACGATCTTTTCATCGACCTGGACGCAAGCGAAGAGCAGCTCAATTTCCCCGTTCTCTACACCAATGCCAAAGCGGGAATCGCACTGACCGATCCCGAAGCGACGGGACAAGACCTGGGGCCTCTTTTCGATACGATCCTTTCCTCCATCCCGGCGCCTTCCTACGACCCGGAGGCGCCTCTGCAATTTCTGGTAACGACCCTCAACCACAGCGATTACGTCGGAAGAATGGCCATCGGTAAAATCGTAAACGGGAGCCTGCAAAAAGGCCAGGAGGTCATGCTGTTAAAGCCCGAGGGCGACTCCCGGAAGGCTTCCTTAAGCGCCCTCTACACCTACGAGGGGCTAAACCGCGTGGAAAAGCCCACCGCCGAGGCCGGAGACATTGCGGCGGTCGCGGGGATAGAAGACATTTTTATCGGCGATACGCTGAGCGACCCCCTGGATCCTCGCCGCCTGCCTGCCATAACCGTCGAGGAACCTACCATATCCATGGTCTTTACGGTCAATTCCTCGCCGCTTGCCGGAAAAGAGGGCCGGTATCTCACCTCGCGCCACATAAAGGAACGTCTCGATAAGGAACTGCTCTACAATGTGAGCATTCGTGTCGAACAGGCCGAAAACCGCGACTCCTACCAGGTGAGTGCGCGCGGAGAGCTGCAGCTGGCCGTTCTTGTCGAAACCATGCGAAGGGAAGGCTTCGAGCTCTCGATTTCCAGGCCCAAAGTCATCACCAAAGAAGTAGACGGACAGCTGTGCGAACCTGTCGAACTGGCCACCATAGACATCCCCGAGGACTACACGGGAATAGTCACCGAGATGCTGAGCTCCCGGCGCGGGAGAATGACCCGGATGGTCAATAACGGCTTTGGCCGTGTCCGGCTCGAATTCGAGATTGCCTCCCGGGGCCTCATCGGCTTTCGCAGCCGGTTTTTGACCGAGACGCGCGGCGCCGGCATCCTCAATACGCTGCTTCTGGGCTACCGCCCTCACGCCGGGGAGATCCCCGCACGCACCAACGGAGTCCTGGTTTCCGACCGTGAGGGAAAGGCCGTAACCTTTGCCATTTTCCACCTGCAGCCCCGCGGGACTATTTTTGTCAACCCCGGCGAACCGGCCTATACGGGAATGATCGTAGGGGAAAATTCGCGCGCCGAAGACATCTGGGTAAATATCACCAAGGAAAAAAAGCTCACCAACATGAGGGCCTCGGGCTCCGATGAAGCCCTGAGGATCATTCCGCCCCGCCGGTTCAGCCTCGAACAGGCGATGGAATTCATCTCCGATGACGAACTGGTGGAAGTTACCCCCTCATCGATTCGCCTGCGCAAAAAAAACCGACAGCGGTGAGCCGGCGCCGACTCGTCGCGGTATTCAAAAGCATGATGTTCCATCCTCATCCAAGGCATTGATCCATCTGGAATAATCGATGGGCGCCTGCCGAAATGAGGATGGTTTTTTCCATTGAAGCTAAATCTCGTCACTCCTTCTTTTTGCGCAGTCACTGCCGCTGTTGCAGAGGTTCACCTTCCGTACCGCCTGCCTTTACCTTCAATGAGCATCCCCAAATCCATGACCAACTTGTTCATCCGATCCGCCTGAGCGCTCATCTGGTTCGAGGCCGAGGCTGTCTCTTCCGCGTTGGCGGCGTTTCGCTGGACCACCTCGTTCATCTCGTTGACGGCAACGTTTATCTGCTCTATGCCACGAGCCTGTTCCCGGGAAGCAGCGGCGATTTCGTTGATCAGTTCGCCGGATTTTCCAACACCCGTAGTAACAGCGACAAATTCCCCGCCTGCTTGTTCCACCATCCCCGAGCCCTGTTTCACCCGTTGGACCGTGCCTTCGATCAGACCGGAGGTATTTCTTGCGGCCTCGGCCGCTCTCATTGCCAGACTTCTCACTTCCTCCGCCACCACAGCGAAACCCGCCCCTGCCTCGCCTGCTCGTGCTGCCTCAACGGCTGCGTTCAATGCGAGAAGATTTGTCTGAAAGGCGATTTCATCGATTGTTTTAATGATCTGCGAGGTCTCTTCACTCGCCTTTGAGATTTCCCCCATGGAACGGGTCAGCTCCGTCATTGACTGGCCCGCCCGCATAACGGTCTCCCCGGTTGCTGCCATCAGGTTGTTGGCCTGAATTGCGTTGTCTGCATTCTGCCTTGTCATGGAGGCTATTTCCTCTAGGGATGACGATGTCTCCTCAACAGAGGCCGCCTGTTCCGACGCAGCCTCCGCCAAATGCCGACCGGCGTCTGCAACCTGGTTGGACGCGGTGGCGACCTGGTTGGCGCTCTCCGTGAGCCCATCGATAATGCGCCTTATCGGACGAGTGATGCTGCGTCCTGCGAGGAATGCGATGACGGTCATCAGCAGCAAGCCTATCCCTGCTGTTGCGAGTAGGACAATCCTATACCATCTTATGATCTCGGACGTCCTGGTCTCAATCTCGTCGGATCGCTTGTTGACCTGCTTCACCAGAGCATCGATAGCTTTGAGATGCTCTTCATACAGCGGTTTGAGTTCTTCCCGGACTGCGCCGGCCGCCTGTTGCGTCTTCCCGGCCTCGATCAAGGGCTTAATGTCTTTGTCGAACAGATCGTAGAATTTGACGGCGGGAGAGTCCGCTTTCTGCAGCAGATCGTTTAGCTCCCCGTTTGGAAACCTTTTGATCCAGAAATCATGACGAGTCTCATATCCCTGGTGAAGCTTGCCGAATTCGCCCAATAGCCGGTTGAGTTCCCCTTTCCCGGAGGACTGGAGCATCTCCAACACCGTGAAGTAGCTTTGGATGATAAAGAGCGGCGGGGGCTCGGTATCTCCGATCAAATCCTTTTCGTCCGATATTTTCTGGTAATAGGGGCCTTGCACTTTGACTGTTTCCACCGCATTCCAGGCCACCAATCCAAAGATCACGAAAGCGACCGCGCATACTGCCGTAATGGCGGTCATTTTCCATCCGAGGCTTATCTGCATAACGGCGTCCCCTTGTTGTTCAGCGATGCATCGCAATGAAACCTTCTCATGGATCTAATCGAATTATCGGCTCATTTGAGGGGATATATTAAACTTAAATTGAGAGCTTTCTCCGCCGACATCCCACCCATCCGCCGCAGCTGAATCTTGCCTTTGAAATCCCATTGACAGCGGTTTGCTCAAAAGGTACGGTTGCCCCGTATCGCGCGCAGCCAACCTTCAAGGCTCATTTTTAGCAGGGAGAGAACTATGGCAAATCAACCTTCCCGAACTCTCATGTGCAACGCAGAGCAGCGCGCGGCGTTGATGCGGGTGGCCGCCGGGACTGAACCCGCCGATATGCTTCTTCTGAACGGTTCGGTCGTAAACGTCTACACCGGCGAAATCATGGAAAACTGCCCCGTAGCGATCAAGGGGAAGTGGATCGCCGCAGTAGGCCCCGATGCCGCCTCGGCCGCGGGCAAGTCTACACTGGTTTACGATGCGGCGGGAAAGACTCTGGCCCCCGGCCTGATAGACGGCCACACGCACGCGTGGTTCTTTACGATGGAAGCCTTCCTGCCGTACGCGATTAAAGGCGGGGTCACCACCATCATCACCGAAACGCTGGAATTTCTCCCGGTGGCCGGCTGCGAGGGAATCGCCGAGCATCTAGACGCGATCGGGGAGCAGCCGATAAAGATCCTTGCCACCGCTCCGGCCTTCATCTCCACGAGTATGGCCCAAAACAACTATTCCGAAAAGTTTCTGGAAAAGCTTCTCGAAAGGGATGATATCGTCGGAATCGGGGAATCGTTCTGGCAGGCGGTGCTGCAAGACCCCGAGGCTATGACGCAGCGGTTCCAGATGGCTCTTGATCGCGGAAAGCTTCTCGAGGGCCACTCTGCGGGCGCCAAGGGCAAGAAGCTGGCGGCCTATGCCGCCTCGGGGATCTCCTCGTGCCACGAACCCATCACCTGTAAGGAGGCATTGGATCTGTTGCGCCTGGGCATCTATGTGATGATCCGGGAAGGATCGGTTCGAAAGGACCTCCAAAATATTTCCCCGATCGCGCAGACCGGTGTGGATTTGAGAAGACTCATCCTGGTCACGGACAGTGTCGAGCCGGTCGAACTGGTCGAGAAGGGCTATCTCGAAGTCGTCGTGCAGAAGGCCATCGACTCAGGCTTCGACCCCGTTTCCGCCATTCAGATGGCCACCCTGAACGTGGCCGAACACTTTGGCCTCGACTCGGTTATCGGAGGCATCTCCCCCGGCAGGTGCGCCGATATCCTGGTTCTCCCCGATGCCAAAACCATCGCGCCCGAGATGGTTATCAGCAACGGCCGCATCGTCTACCGGGACCGAAAGCTTCTGGCCGCACCCCGAAAGCATCGCTATTCGGAAAACGCCCTTCGCAGCATCAGGCTGGAAAAGCCTTTCACTTCCACCGATTTTGACATCTGTACCGCTTCCGGGTCGAACGCTCCTCGCACGGTTCGGGTGATCGATATGGTGAGCGACCTGGTGAGCAAGGAATCCCATCTGGAAGTTTTTCCGGTGGAGGGGAAAATTCGCTGCGATCTCGGGCGGGATATCGTAAAGGTTGCCGCAATCGACTACAGACATTATCCCGGCCGCTCGTTTACGGGCCTCATAAAGGGGTTCGGGATCAAAAAAGGTGCAATGGCGTGCAGCGCCGCCTGGGACTGCTCGGACTTGATAGTCGTCGGGGCGGATGAAGAAGATATGGCCGCAGCCGCCGAAAGAGTCCGACAATTGCCCGGCGGGGCCGTCGTGTGCGAGGAGGGAAAAATCACCGCGGAACTGCCGCTCCCGATTTTTTCGATTCTTTCCGACCTCGATATGGAGAGCCTTGCCGAGCGGGTCAAATCGGTGCGGCGGGCGGCGGGAGATCTGGGCATGCACTTTCCCGACCCGCTGCTTTCCCTGTGCGTTCTTACGAGTGCCGCGATTCCCTATCTCAAAATCTGTGAAGAAGGTCTGGTCAATCTCAAGGACGGAAAAACGTACCCTCTCGAGGTGAGTTGCCTTACTTAGCGTCCAGCCGGAAACCCCATGTTGGCCTGGGACAGGACGGGGTTTCCCTCCTTTGCAACGGAGGGAAAGCAAAATCCCCCTAAATCCCCCTTTTCCAAAGGGGGACTTGGGTTCGGATCCCCCGACAGGTTCCAGGGTTTTCGGAGAGACAAATTAGGTTTTCCTTTGGTCCAGCGCCCGACGAACCGTTTTGGCGAGCACGACGCGCGAGTAGGGTTTCATCACGACCCGGCAGTTCTTCTCTTCCACGCATTGCTTTACGAAGGAATCCGCGCTGAATCCGGTACACAGGATGATGGGGATATCCGGCCGAATGTCCAGGATTTTCCCGGCAAGCTCCATTCCCGTGAGTCCCGGCATAGTCATATCCGTGATGACCAGGTCGAAGCCCCCGGGGTCTGCCTGAAAGACCTCCAGAGCATCGAGACTGCTCTGTTCGGTTCTCACCGTGTAGCCAAGAGGCTCGAGCATCGCCTTCCCCAATTGGGTCAAGAGCTCCTCATCGTCAACGAAGAGAATTCTCTCGTGGCCCGTGGCAGGCTCTTGCGCCGGTTCGACCGAAGGCGCCTTCGCCTCCACGAGCGCGGGAAACCACAGATGAAATACGGTTCCGTGACCGGGCCTGCTCTCGACCTCAATGTGCCCTCCATTGGCCGTGACAATGTTAAGAACCACGGAAAGGCCGAGCCCGGTTCCTTCCCCGGCCTCCTTGGTCGTAAAATAGGGATCGAATATCCTCTCCCGTATCCCGTCATCCATGCCGCAACCGGTATCGCTCACATCCAGGCATGCGTAGGGTCCCGGTCTCAACTCGGGGTGCTGCGCCAAAACCTTTGCGTCCACTTCCATTTTGCGCACCCCGATAGTCAAAACGCCGCCGCAGAGACGCATCGCATGAGCCGCATTGACGGCAAGATTCATCACTACCTGATGCATTTGCGTCGGATCGGATAGAATGACCGCATCGGCGGCGTCCCCGGCGATCTCCCGGCGAATTTCGATCGTGGAAGGAAGCGAGGCGCGCAGCAACTTTATCGCCTCGGTAACGACCGGAGCGAGCTGCAAGGGCTTGCGCTCCTGCTCCTTCTGTCTGCTGAAGGTGAGTATCCGGCCCACCAGCTCTTTGGCGCGCACACCCGCAGCGAGAATTTGATCGAGGTTTTTCTCCAGCGGTTCATTCCCGGAGGCGAGCAAGCGCGCGACCTCGGCGCAGCCCATCATGGCCATGAGAATATTGTTGAAATCATGGGCGATCCCCCCGGCCAGCGTGCCGATGCACTCCATCTTCTCGGCCTGGCGCAGGCTCTTTTCGATATTTACCTCATGCGTAACGTCCCGGATCACACTCACGTAGTTGGTGATCGCCCCCGAGACGTCCCTGACGGGAGAAATCGTCACCTCGGCGTGAAACAGTGTGCCGTCCTTCTTTCTGTTCAGCATGCGCCCGGACCACACCCCGTCGCGGAGAATCGCTTCCCGGACGGTCTCCGCCAACCCTTCGACCGAGTCATCGGTCAGGCCGGCGCTCGGCCTGCCGATCAATTCGTTTCTGTCATACCCGGTGATGCGTTCGATACCCGAATTCACATATTGAATGACCCAGTTCACGTCATTTATGACGATTCCTTCTGTAATCTGCTCGATGGCCGTCGTAAGGAGCATGCGCTCCGCCATATCCCGCTCGAGCTCGCCCTTTACCTGCTCGAGTTGCTCCATCTTCGCTTCGAGCTTTCGGATGAGCACTTCGTTATATTGTTTCAGGCAAACCTCGCCTTCTTCCTTGCCGTCTGCGGCGGATTGGCAGGGATGTTGCCGCGAAGCTTCACTGAAGGCAGAGGGAGCGCTTTTGACCTTTTCGATCGTCTCCCGCACAATCGCAATAAAGGTCGCGGGCGCCTCGGGCTTTACGATAAACCTGTCGGCGCCAAGGCCCAGCGCAAACTCCCGGTCGCGCGCCTCGGTATAGGTCGCCGTGTAGAAGATGAAGGGAATCGAGCGCAGCCGCTCGTCCTTTTTCCATTCGAGACACAAGGTGAACCCGTCCATCACGGGCATCAGGATATCGGCCACGATCAGGTCGGGAGGAGCTTTCCGCGCCATCTTGAGCGCCTCGGCCCCGTTTTCCGCCGTCTCGACCTCGTAGCCAAATCCTCGCAGCAGCGCCACCAGAAGGTAGCGGGCTTCTTCCGTATCATCGACGACCAGGATTTTCATGGACGGCTCTCCCCCGGGCTCTCCTCCAAGTACTGCTCGATTCGGGCCATGAAAGTCGCCGGCTGTATCGGTTTTTCTATGTAGCCGGTGCAGCCCGCCGCAAGCGCCTTCTCCCGGTCTCCGGCCATGGCATAGGAGGTGACCGCGATGATGGGAGTATGCTCCAGGGTCGGATTTTTCCGCAGTTCCCGGGCCACGGCGTACCCGTCCATGGTGGGCAGTTGGATGTCGAGCAGGATCAACAGGGGGAGTTCCTCCGCGGCAAGCTTTACGCCCTGCGGTCCATCGAATGCCTCGATGACCGAATATCCATGTTTTTCGAGCAAAAAGTTCATGAGATAGCGGTTCTGCTCGTTATCCTCGATAACCAGGACCTTGCCCTTCATGATGTTCCCCCTTCTCCAGCGGGCAGAGAAAAGGTGAAAACGCTTCCCTCTCCCCATCTGCTCTCGACCTCGATCTTCCCGCCGAGCAGTTCGGCAAGCCTGCGGCAAATCGCCAGCCCGAGGCCCGTGCCTTCGTGCCGGCGGGAGAGTCCCGTGTCGATTTGCCGAAACGGCAGGAATAACGTATCGAAATCCTCCGGCTTGATGCCCATGCCCGTATCTGCCACCGACAGGCGGATTTGGGGGGGGGGACAGCCGGAGGCTGCCGCATCGAGGCGCGCGGTGAGTTTGACCCCGCCCTTTTCCGTGAATTTCACGGCGTTGTTTAGCAGATTCAGCAACACTTGTTCGAACCGGCGCGAATCGCTCCGCAGGCTATCGATTTCGGGGGCGATTTCCACGCTCAGGTCGAGCCCCTTCTTGGCGGCAAGCGGGCTGGCGATGCCGACGACCGCCTCGATCGAACTCCTCACATCGAAGGGCTCGCTCACGACCTCCAACTGTCCGGCCTCGATCTTGGAAATATCGAGCACGTCGTTGATCAGGCTGAGCAGATGGTTGGCGCTTTTCTCCACCATTTGCAACTGCTTGCGCTGCTCGTCGTTCACTGGGCCCGCCAATTCCATGAGGATGATGCCGGTAAAACCAATCACCGAATTTAGCGGGGTTCGCAACTCATGAGACATCGTGGCAAGAAAGGCCGATTTGAGACGGTCGGCCGCCTCCGCGCGGTCCCTTTCGACCGCCAACTCGGCGGTACGTTCCGCTACCCGGCGCTCCAGCCCGGCGTTAAGCTCCCGGATGGCCTCCTCCGCCCTCTTGCGGTCGGTAATGTCCTCGATCAGGACAAGGATCCGCTTCGATCCGTCGAGAGGAATCAGCTTTGCGCAAAAATTGACGGGAATGGCCACACCGTCTTTGCGCTGCAGTATCGCCTCGCTGCAATATTCACCGCTCTTGCGGAGAGCCTCCGCCACCGCCTCGCGTTCCTCTGCACTGTGCCAAATGGAGAGCCCCCGGGAGGTATGGCCGATCATCTCCTCGTTGGAATACCCGAGGATCTTGCCGAAAGCGGGATTGACATGAATGAAGGCGCCGTCCTCGACTCCGGTGATGCATACGCCCAGGGGAAGCATGTCGAAGATGGCCTCGAATCGTTCACTCGATTCGCGCAGCTCGGTCTCGGCGAGTTTTCGCTCCGCCTCTATCCGCTTCATCTCGGTGACATCCGTGATGACCGCTATGCGCGCATCGGCGCCCCAGTAGGCCATGTCGTGCGAGCAGGCAACGATGGCTATGAGCGTCCCATCGGCTTTGCGGTGGTGCCACTCCCCCACATTGGCATGTCCCTTCAGGCCCGAGGCTACTTTTGCGATCCGTTCTTTTTCCTCCTCGGGATAGAGGTCGGTTAGAAGGAGAGCCATGGCCTCCTCGCGGCTGTACCCGTAATGGTGGACGAAGGCGTCGTTTACCGCCAGCATCTTGAAGTTTCCACGCTGGTATATGAACATCGGAGCGGGATTGTGTTCGAAGAGCAGGCGATATTTCAGCTCCTCTTCCCGAAGACTTTCGTTGATTTGGTCCAGCTCCCGCGTGCGTGCACGCACTTCGCGCCGAAAGACCACAACCGCTGCAAAACTCGCACACAGCAGGATAGCCGCCAGGATGCCCGCCAGCCTCAGCCACCCGGGGACATGGAAGCGCACCTTTTCTGCCGTCCAGCGTTGAAGGCTCGCATAATAGACCGAATGCGAATCGGTCTTCATGCTCGTTAGCGCGCGATCGATGGCCTCAAGAATGTGGGGATGTGCGTCCCGGGGTGAGGCGAAAAAGAAAGGAGCGGGATCGAAGACGACGGGAGTGCTCCTGAGCCCGAACTTCCCGGCATTCATCAAACCATAGAACCGGTTCGTGGCCCCGGCGTCCGCCCGGCCCTTGGCGACCATCTCGAATTCGGTTTTGTAGTCGGATACGGGGAGGAGAGTCAGATGGAGATCGAAGCCGCGGTCGAAGCTTTTGAGGGTTCTGAGCTGGATGGACTGAGCCAGAACGGCCACCCGCTTCTTCTTAAGATCGAGGATCGAATGGATGTCGCTCCCCTTGCGGGCGTATATCTGGGACCATACGGTGACCACCGGGACCTGGTTGAAGGAAAAAATCGCCTCCCGCCCGACAGTGTAGGCGACATCCGGCATGAGATCGATCTTCCCCCGTGCCAACCGATCGAGCCCCTGTTGCCATGTCCCCTCCACATAAGAGATCCTCCACCCCTCGTCTTCAGCGATTTTTTGGATGATATCGATGAAGATGCCCGCCGGCCGCCCCGATTGATCCGTAAACACCTTGGGCGGATTTTCGTAGACGCCGACCCGTATGGTCCGCAGACCCGGATCTGCGCCGGACGCAGGAGAGAGAGCCAAAACTCCGAAGACAACGAGGAAGGTGCAAATAGCCGTGTAGAGTCTCGCCGCGTCGTTCTTCTTCATCCTGGATTCTCCTTGCCTCAGAAAACGGGTGGAAGAGTCCAACAAGCCTGTCGGCCGAAAGATGACAAAAGGTTCGGGGTCCCGCGCAGAAGGCGGGAGGTCGGGTAACGACATTGAAACGGAGACGCGCCCCCGCTTCCCCATTTCCGCTACGCGTTCACTATACGGTCTGTTGTTTGGGTTGACCAGTAAAAAGTAAGAAGGAAATGGTGATGGTGGCGAGGACGGTAAAACGTATCTCCCAAGGTGAGTTGTCACACCAGTGGGAACCACATTGTCCAGCTTGGCGACGATGACTTTCGCGATCTCTCCGTTACGGCAAGAAGGTTGAAAATTCTTTCCCGCCGTGAGCCCCAAGTGATATATTGAAGCACAACGAAGAGTTGAAGCATACAGCCGAACGTTTCCCTGTCGTAGCTCCGTCTATCAACACCCAGACGTTGACCGGATAGGCGCCCTGTCTTCCGAGGAGCTCAATATGCACGATGAAGCCAAAACCAAAGAGCAGCTATTGGCTGAGCTCTTCGAGTTGCGCGAACGAGTCTCTGCGTTGGAGAAAGAGCGTGTCGAGCGCAAACGGACCGAGGAGGCTCTGCGCGAGGGCGAGGAGCGCTTCCGATCCTTACTCGAGACTACCTCTGACTGGATTTGGGAAATAGATGCGCAGGCAAGGTATACTTACTGCAGTCCCAAGGTGCGTGAAATTCTCGGGTATGCCCCGGAGGAATTCATTGGTCGCACTCCTTTTGACTTTATGCCGCAAGATGAAGCCGGGCGGATAGAAACAGCGTTTGAGCAGATCGTCGCAGAACGCCGGTGCTTTTATTTACTTGAGAATGTCAACCTGCACCGCGATGGGCGCCAAGTGGTACTTGAGACAAGCGGAGTACCTTTTTTCACGCCTGATGGAGAGTTCGCGGGCTTTCGCGGGATGGATCGCGATATCACAGCACGTAAGCATGTTGAACAAAGGCTTAGAGAATATCAGAAAGTGGTGGAAGGACTCTATGAGATGATCGCGGTGGTAAATGGCGATTACCGCTATGTGATAGCGAACCGTTCGTTCTTGCACCATCGGAACATGAAGAAAAACCATGTCTTGGGGCGTTCGGTCCCGCAAGTACTGGGAAAGGACGTCTTCGAGAATACCGTAAAAAAAAATCTGGAGGAATGTTTTCAGGGCAAAGTCATCAAATACGAGATGAAATACAACTATCCTGTACTCGGTGAAAGAGATCTGCTCATAACCTACTTTCCCATCGAAGGCCCCACCGGTGTGGATCGAGTAGCTTCTGTATTGCAGGACATCACCGAGCGTAAGAAGATGGAGGAAAAGCTTCGCAATATAAACCGAACACTCCGGGCGCTGAGTAATACCATTCGGGCAACGATCCATGCGTCGGACCTATCAGAACTTATGGAGGCGGTCTGCCGGATTATCGTCAATGACTGCGATCACCCGATGGTGTGGATAGGTTTTGCGGAGAACGATGAAAATAAAACGGTAAGGGTGGTAGCCCAGTCCGGGCTTGAGGAAGATTATACTCGGAACATAAAAATCACCTGGTCGAACACGGAACTGGGCCGTGGTCCCGCAGGCACTGCAATACGAACCGGGAGCCCCGATATCTGCAGGAATATGTCTACCGATCCTCGCATGCGGCCGTGGCGAGAGCAGCTCTTGATGCGAGGTTATGCCTCTGCCGTTTCGCTTCCCCTCAACGCCGACGGGGTGACGTTGGGTGTACTTACAATATATTCTAAACAGCCGGATTTCTTTCCAGAGGATGAAGTAAAGTTGCTTGCTGAATTGGCCGACAATCTTGCGTTCGGGATCACGGCCTTGAGGCTCCGCCTTGCCCATCAGGAGGGAGTGAAAGAACTGCGGGAGAGCAGGACACGACTCGATCTTGCTCTGCGTTCTGCCGGCATGGGAACGTGGCATTGGGACATTCCGACCAACACGTCATACTTTGACGAACAGGCCTGTCATCTTTTAGGGATCGATCCAGCAAGGTTCAATGGTACTCAAGATGAGATCTATAGATTTATACATGCCGACGACCGTGAAAGAATTCGGAAGGCACTGGCTCGAACCATTAAGCGGGATGTGCAGTTTGATGCGGAACACAGGGTGGAACGGCCGGACGGGAGAATCACTCACGTAGTGGCTCGAGGGAAACTTGTTCGCGACGACCAGGGCCGGCCGGAAAGGCTCAACGGACTCATCTGGGATATCACCGGGCGCAAGCAGATCGAGGAAGAACTTCGCCAATCACGTGATGAACTCGAACTGCGCGTAAGAGAGCGGACTGCCGATTTGGAATCGGCGTACGAAAAACTCCGGTTGATTCCTTCCAGGCTCATTGAAGCCCAGGAGGAAGAGAGAAGAAGGCTTGCCGCCGAACTGCACGACAGCATCGGGCAGACTCTTGCAGCCTTGAAATTTCGGATAGAACACATTCTCGCAATATTTCGGGAGAGGAGGACCAAAGAAGCACTTCGATTGGCTGAGGAGTTCATTCCCATCCTTCAACGCTCAATGGATGAGGCCCGATCTATCTACATGGGTCTAAGGCCCAAAGTGTTGGAGGATTTTGGCGCGGTAGCGGCATTGAGGTGGTATCGCGATGAATTGATAAACCTCTACCCTGAACTGCACATCGAAATGGATATAACGATCGAGGAATCCGATATTCCGGATAACCTGGTGGTCCCCATCTTCAGGATCGCCCAGGAAGCACTCAACAATGTTTGTAAGCATAGCCACACGGAGTGGGCGGATGTTCGTCTTGCCATAAATGCCGGGACAATCGAGCTCGAAATAAGCGATGACGGGACCGGGATGGACCTGGACTACATTCTGGAATCCTCGACCGCAAAAAGCCTGGGACTCATAGCAATGAGAGAAAGAGTCGATCTCACCGGAGGAGAATTCACCATCACCTCTTCCCCGGGCGAAGGGACAACCGTTCGAGCTCGCTGGCCGCACAAACATAATGTTCCGGCCAAAGGGCAATCCCGAAAAATCTCATAGAACTCTGTGTGCAAATCTATCCACCTTGAACGGGAACTCGGTGTGTGAAAAGTGTAGGTTTGCCCCCCCGTCTTTTCAGGAACGCGTCGGGTGATCCGAACCCAAGTCCCCCTTTGGAAAAGAGGGGAATCCATTTCGAGCGCGACTCGGGTCGGCTTTCCGGATGAATACCGGCTAAGACCAAACGCCACGTCCTATTTTTTCCAGCCGCCTCCGAGGGCCTTATAAAGGCTTATCAGATCCACCATCACCCGGGTCTGGCTCACCGCCAGGCTGTTTTGAATGTCTGTCAGCTGCCGTTCCGCATCGAGAACGGTCAGAAGGTTGGTGAGGCCGTCGCGGTATCTTTCCTTTGCAAGCGCAACGGCCTTGCTCTGGGCCTGAAACGAGCTTTGGAGCCTCTCGCGTTCGACCTGGTCCTCTCCGTAGCGCGCAAGCGAGGTCTCGACTTCCTGCATGGCTGTGAGAACTGCCTGGCGGTAGCTTGCAACGGCTTCATCCCGCCTGGCTTTTGTCGCCGCGATGTTCGCGCGGATCTGCCCGCCATGGAAAATCGGCCAGTCGATTGTCGGCCCAAACGACCACATAAAAGAGCTTTGCCGGAAAAGATCCGAGAACTTGGCGGCCTGGGGGCTCGCCTCGCCGGTCAGATAGAAGCGGGGGTAGAGGTCCGCTACGGCGACGCCGATATCGGCGGTGGCGGCGTGCAGATCGTCTTGCGCCCGCCTGAGGTCCGGTCTTCGCAATAAAAGATCGGAGGGAAGCCCCGTGGGTACGATGTCGGGCGGGTTTGGAATCGGAGCGGTCGAAAGCAGTTCCTTGAGAAGAAAGTCCGGCGGCCGGCCGGTCAACACCGCGATGCGGTAGGCTCCCTCGCGAATGGAGGCCCTGAGAGGAGGGATGGTTGCCCTCGTGCGTTCGAGCTGTGCTGCGGCCCGCTCGACGTCCAATCGGGAAGCGCTCTGCGCTGCGAACTTCACCTTTACCAGAGCGAGCGTTTTCCGCTCGATCTCCGCATTGGTCTCAGCCGCTGCGAGCTGCTTCTGCGCCCCGCGGATCTCGACGTAGTTTCGCGCGATTTCTGCGATCACGCTCAGCATGACGTCGCGGTAGTTCTCGACGCTGCCCGCAGCACGCGCGGAGGCGGCCTCCATTCTGCGGCGCGTGCCGCCGAAGATATCGATTTCCCAGCTCGCGTCAAAGCCGGTCTGGAAAAGGTTTTGAGTGAAATTGATGAGCTTTTTCTGCGGAAGTTGCGAGATGATTCCGGCATTCTCGCTCGTGTGAGAACGGGAAAAGGAGGCGCCTGCGTCCGCCTGCGGAAAAAGGGCCGCCGAGGCGACCCCGCAAAGCGCTCTCGCTTCCCGCACCCTGGCTTCCGCCTCCTTGAGGTTCTCGTTTCCGGAGATCCCCATCCCGATCAACCGTACAAGCTCGGGATCGTCCAGCTTCCGCCACCAGCGAACATCTCCCGGTTCCAGCGAAGAGGTGGACTTTGTCTTCTGCCAGCCCCTCTCGAGAGGTACGGCAGGCCGGGAATAGTTGGGTCCAACCACACACCCGGCGCTCAATATGGCCAGGATTAGCACCCATGCCCGCCCTGCAGCCCCGGCAAATGTTTTCATTGCACAGCCCCGTTTTTATGATCGCTTGCCACGGCTTTAAGCCCCGCCATGGTAAATCGCCAGATATGGTGCGCCAGCCGGTCGATCCCCTGCTCGCTCAGGTCGAGTTCGGGATTTACCAGTTCGACGACTTTCCTGTTCTGAAAAAGGAACACGAACTGGGCGACCATGCTCAGCGCTGCGTGTACGACCGCTTCGTGGTCGATCTCCAGCCCCATGACGTGCGCCGCCAGTGTGCGGAAAAGCCGTGCCGTAGGGCGGAGTTGGATTTGCACGAGTTCTTCGAGCGCAGCGGTCGGGGCCGACATCTCGCGCAGCATCACCCTGTTTGCCCAGCTTTCGGGAGAGTTGTCGAGCAGCGACGTCAGATAGCCAAGAAAGAACTCCTCTATTTTTCCCTCGGACAAATCCCCCGCTTCGGCGAAATCCTCCAGCATGCCGACATGGACAATCCTGCGGTGGGCCTCGCGCAACACCTCCACATAGAGCTGCTCCTTGCCTCCGAAGTGGTAGTTTACAGCAGCCGGGTTCACTCGGGCCAACTCGCAGATCTCCCGGGATGTGGCGCGATCGTAGCCCTTCTGCGCAAAATGAAGCCCGGCTGCCTCGATGATGCGTTTCCTGGTGGTGTGTTCGGTCTCTTTGGATTCTTTTCTATTGTCCATAATGAACCCGAATGTAGCGGCGAGGGGGCAGGATGTCAAATTAAAATTTAAATTTGAAATTTACATTTGACCACCACCCGCCCTATCTCTATACTTGGCTCTGCGGGAGGAAGCCGGAAGCCATGAAAAAGAGTCTTATCGTCATATTTATTCTCGTCATTGGCGTCGTAGCCGCCTTGACCTTCGAGATCCATCACCGCCAGTCGGGTTCCAAGGGGGAACTCGTGCTCTACGGCAACGTCGATCTGCGCCAGGTAAACCTTGCGTTCAACGGAAGCGAGAGAATCGAATCGCTCCTGGTGCAGGAGGGGGACCGGGTGAAGAAAGGCGAGGTGCTGGGAAGGCTCGAGCGGGCGCGTCTCAAGGCCGCGGTCGATCAGGCGCGGGCGCGCGCCCGGGCCCAGCGGGATGTGGTGGAGCGGCTGGAGCGCGGCTCGCGCCCCGAGGAGATAGAGCAGGCGCGTGCCAGGGTCGATTCGGCGAAAGCCGACCTTGCAAACGCGCGCCTCATCTACGAGCGGGCAAAGAAGACCTCCGGCTCCGGCGCCACGAGCGGCCAGGACCTGGACAGTGCGAAGGCGACGTTCAAGATGGCTGAAGCGAGGCTATTGGTGGATCAAAAAGCGCTGCAACTGGCGGTGAAGGGCCCCCGGCGGGAAGACAAGGCAGAGGCGCGAGCTACACTTCGAGCCGATGAAGCAAACCTGGCCCTCACCAGGCAGAACCTTTCCTACGCCACCCTCATCAGTCCTACAGATGGTGTGATCGAAGATAGACTACTCGAACCCGGAGACATGGCCTCGCCCCAAAAACCGGTGCTGAGCATCGCCATAACAAATCCCAAGTGGGTGAGAGTGTATGTTTCCGAACCGGACCTCGGGAAAATTCGTAACGGGATGAAAGCCCGGGTTTCCACCGACAGCTTTCCCGGGAAGGTCTACGACGGGTGGGTGGGGTTCATCTCGCCTATTGCTTCCTTTACCCCCAAATCGGTGGAAACGACCGATCTCAGGACTTCGCTCGTCTACCAGGTAAGGGTCTTCGTAAAAGATCCGTCCGACCAATTGCGGCTGGGAATGCCTGCGACCGTCCGAATCCCTCTGGTGCAGAAGAAGTAAACACGCACGGGCGGAAGAGGAAAGGAGTTTTTAGGAGTACTCATGCAGATGGCGGGGAACATGCCGGAATCGTATGTCCTTGAATGCCGGGAGTTGACGAAAGAATTCATTCACGTCAGAGGGGAAAAGATAAGAGCCCTCGATACGGTTTCCATTTCGGTCTCGCGCGGTGCGATCACCGGGCTGATCGGTCCGGACGGAGCGGGGAAGACCACCCTGATCCGGCTTGCCGCCGGTCTTTTTACCCCGGATGCCGGCTCCATCAGCGTTCTTGGAATCGATGCGGCGGTCCATCCGCAGGCGGTGCAGTCCCGGGTCGGCTATATGCCCCAGAAGTTTGGCCTCTACGAAGACCTGAGCGTTCAGGAAAACCTGGACCTCTATGCCGACCTTCACGGGCTCTCCCGGGAGGCGAGGGCCGAGCGATATCCGGAATTGATGCAAATGACCGGTTTAGCTCGCTTTACCAAGAGGCTTGCCGGGCGGCTCTCCGGGGGGATGAAGCAAAAGCTCGGGCTTGCCTGCACGCTTGTGAGCACGCCGCAACTGCTGCTGCTCGATGAACCGACGGTCGGAGTCGACCCGCTTTCCCGCAGGGAATTGTGGGAAATCGTGCACCACCTGATACGAGAGCAGAGCGTAACGGTCCTGCTCAGCACCTCCTACCTCGATGAAGCGGAGCGTTGCGGCATGACGATTCTTCTTTTCAGGGGGCGGGTGCTGGAAAGCGGCGTTCCTTCCAAAATCAGCGCACTTGCGGCAGGAAAGGCATTTCAACTGAAAGCGCCCGCGTCGGTAAAGCCTCGTCAACTCCAGTTCCGGCTGGCAGGTGATGCCGGGGTGGTGGATGCGGGCCTGGAGGGCGAACGGGTCCGCCTGGTCACCTCCAGGGAGCCGGCCATGGACGACCCGTTATTTCAGGGGCTTACTCCTACTCCCGTTTCGCCACGCTTCGAAGACGGTTTCATGACGCTTGTCCGCCGGGCCGCCGAGCGGACGGTCGATACGGCGTTCATGCCTCAGGAGCCGTCAGAGGAGGCGAAAACGGGTGATCCGCAAGAAGTGGTCGTCGAAGTCCGAAATCTCTACAAGAGATTCGGAGACTTCACGGCCGTAAGGGACGCCTCCTTCCAGGTGCGAAGAGGCGAAATATTCGGTCTTCTCGGACCGAACGGGGCGGGAAAGAGCACGACTTTCCGAATGCTTTGCGGCCTCCTTCCTCCAAGCGAAGGGACCTTGAGCGTTGCCGGCGTGGACCTTCGCCGCGCCCGCGCCTCGGCAAGACAGAGGATCGGCTACGTCGCCCAGAAGTTTTCGCTCTACGGACAACTGACGGTTGCCGAAAACCTCGATTTTTTTTCCGGCGCCTACGGTCTGCGGGGTACGCGCAAACGTGAACGGATCGACTGGGCGATCGATCAGTTCGATCTGAAGGCGATCATGGGGCAGACGAGCGGCGAACTGCCTGCGGGGTACAAACAGCGTTTGGCAATGGCCTGTGCACTGATGCACGCGCCGGAAATTCTTTTTCTCGACGAGCCCACTTCGGGTGTGGACCCTCTTGCACGGCGCGAGTTCTGGCAGCGGATAAGCGCGCTCGCAGACCTCGGGGTCACGGTGATCGTTACGACCCATTTCATGGAAGAAGCGGAATATTGCGATTCCATGGTCATCATGGTGGACGGGGAGATCCTCGCTACGGGAACGCCGGCGGGAATTCGCAAACACGCCCGCATTGCCGGCCCGAAAGAGCCGACCATCGAGGACGCCTTCATCGCGATAGTCGAAGACTTTCGCCGAAATGCGGCATGAGAGGCTGAAATGGAAAACCGGCTTCCCCCCACCCCCGAACATGACTCGCAGAAAATGAGTGCTCGTCGTATCTGGGCTCTTTTGCGCAAGGAAACGCTGCAGATCTTTCGCGATCCGAGCAGCATAGCGATCGCCATCATCTTGCCCATTTTTTTGATTCTTCTTTTCGGCTACGGCCTGTCGCTCGACCCCAAAGATGTCCCGCTGGCCCTGGTCGTCGAGAACCCGACGCCCGTTTCCGCAGACGTCGCCGCAGCGTTTCGGCTGTCCAGGTATTTCCGGGTCACCACGGTTACCGCTATGAAACAGGCGACCGACCTCATGCAGGAAGGCCGAGTGGACGGGATCGTACGGCTGGCCCAGGACTTCGATAGACGCCTTTCGACCGAAACCGCCCCGATCCAGGTGATCGTACAGGGGGTGGATGCGAATAGGGCAAGAATCATCGAGGGCTATGTCCGGGGAGCCATAGGCGGGTGGCTCGCGCAAAGAAACTCTTCTCCGATCGGACCGGTAGTGGTCCAAAACCGGATCTGGTTCAATGCGGATTCGGACAGCCGCTACTTCCTGGTCCCGGGGCTCGTGGTGCTCATCATGACGATTACCGGAGCACTTCTGACGGCCATGGTCATGGCGCGCGAATGGGAGCGCGGGACGCTCGAAGCGCTCTTTGTCACTCCGGTTCGGGCGGGGGAGATTCTCATCGGCAAGACCGTCCCTTATTTCCTGCTGGGCATGGCCGGTCTTTTGCTGACCGCTTCCACGGGGCGGTTTCTTTTCCATGTGCCTCTTAGGGGGTCCCCGCTCGTCCTTGCGGCCGTCTCGGCGCTCTACCTTTTCGTGGCGCTGGGGTTCGGGCTTCTCATCTCCTCGATCACCCGCAGCCAGTTCGTCGCCGGTCAGATCGC